>CAXSHO010000113.1:0-10202 GCA_964237305.1 uncultured Caulobacteraceae bacterium | reverse complement strand
CAGATGCTGAGCCACGGGGTGATCTCGGGCGCGCTGTTCCTGTGCGTCGGCGTGGTCTACGACCGGATGCACACGCGCGAGATCGCCTTCTACGGCGGGCTGGTGAACCGGATGCCGGTGTACGCGGCGGTGTTCCTGCTCTTCACCATGGGCAATGTGGGCCTGCCCGGCACGTCGGGCTTCGTGGGCGAGATGCTGACCATGGTGGGCGCCTACGGAGCCTCCACCATGACGGCGCTGATCGCCTGCACCGGCGTGATCCTGTCGGCGGTGTACGCGCTCAGCCTCTACCGCCGCGTGACGCTGGGCGAGATGACTAACCCGGCGCTCGCCGCCATCACCGACATGGACGCGCGCGAGATCGCCATCTTCGCGCCCCTGGTGGTCGGCACGCTGGTGCTGGGCGTGTACCCGCACCTGATCACCGACGTCACTGCGGGCTCGGTCGGGCGGCTGGTCGACGTGTGGCGCGCTTCCGCCGCCGCCCGCTAGGAACGACGTGATGGACCTCACCGGCGCGCTGCAGATCGCGATGCCCGAGATCGTGCTGGCCGTTTCGGCCCTGCTGCTGCTGGCGGCGGGCGCCTTTGCGGGCGACCGCGCGACGCGCTTCATCTCGGCGGGGGCGGGGATGGCCATGTGCGCCGCCGCCGCCATCGCCGCCTTCGCGCCTTTCGGCACCGCCTTCTCCGGCGGCTTCGTGGCCGACTCGCTCAGCCGCTACGCCAAGGTGGCCATCTACCTGATGAGCGCGGTGGCCATCGTGCTGGGCGACCCCTGGCTCGGGCGCATGAACAACAGCAAGTTCGAGTATCCGGTGCTGGTGACGCTCGCCACGCTCGGCCTCGGTGTGATGGCCTCGTCCGGCGACCTGATCAGCCTGTACGTGGGCGTGGAGCTGTTCAGCCTCGCCACCTACGTGCTGGCCGCCTTCCGCCGCGACGACGCCCGGGCGTCGGAGGCGGGGCTGAAATACTTCGTGCTGGGGGCGCTCTCGTCGGGCCTGCTGCTGTACGGAGCGTCGCTGATCTACGGCTTCGCGGGCTCCGTGCGCTTCCCGGCCATCGCCGCGGCGGTGCAGGCGGGGGCGGGGACGGGCGTGATCTTCGGGCTCGTCTTCCTGATCTGCGGGCTGGCCTTCAAGGTCTCCGCCGCGCCGTTCCACATGTGGACGCCCGACGTGTACGAGGGCGCCCCCACGCCCGTGGTGGCCTACATCGCCGCCGCCCCGAAGCTCGCCGCCATGGTGCTGTTCGCCCGGGCGCTGGGCCAGGGCTTCCCCGGCGCGGCTCGCGAGTGGGCGCAGGTGCTTGTGGCGATCGCCTTGATCAGCGTCAGCGTCGGCGCCTTTGCGGGACTGGTGCAGAAGAACCTCAAGCGCCTCCTGGCCTACAGCTCCATTGCCAACATCGGCTACGCGTTGATCGGGCTGGCGGCGGGCACGCAGCAGGGGGTGGAGGGCATGCTGGTCTTCATGACCCTCTACATGATCGACATCACCGGCTTCTTCGCCTGCCTGGAGGCGCTGAAGCGCGACGGCAAGCCCATCGAGCGGCTGGAGGACTTCGCGGGGCTGATCAAGACGCACCCGGGGATCGCGCTGGCGCTGACCGCGCTGTCGCTCAGCGTGCTGGGCCTGCCGCCCTTCTCCGGCTTCTGGTCCAAGGTGTTCGTGTTCAAGGCCGCCATCGCGGCGGGGGAGACCGCGCCCGCGGTGTTCGCCCTGATCATGAGCGTGGTGGCGGCCTTCTACTACCTGCGCCTGATCAAGACGATGTGGTTCGACCCCGCCGCAGGCCCGGTGGACGACGGGCCGATGGAGGCCAAGGGCGTGGCCTACGCCTCCGCCCTGTTCGCCTTCCCCGTGGTGCTGCCCGCCTTGGCGCTGCTGCAGCCGGCCGCGGCGCTGGCGAGCCGGGCCTTCGGGGGCCTGCGGCCCTGACCGCGAGGACACCCGTCCTGGCCTTCGACAGCCTGGACTCCACGAACGCGGAGGCGCGCCGCCGAGCCGAGGCGGGGGAGGCGGGGCCGCTCTGGATCACCGCGCGCGAGCAGACGGCGGGGCGGGGCAGGCGGGGGCGCGCCTGGTCCACCGAGGCCGGAAACCTCGCCGCCACGCTCCTAACCGCGACGGGGCGCCCGGCGGCGGAGGCGGCGCAGGTGTCTTTCGTCACCGCGCTGGCCGTGGCCGACCTCGTCGCCGGCTACGTCCCGCCGGTCCTCGTGCGGCTGAAGTGGCCGAACGACGTGATCGTGGCCGGCGCCAAGCTTTCGGGCGTGCTGATAGAGTCCGGCCCGCGCGCCGCTGGCGGATTATGGCTGGCGGTGGGCGTCGGCGTGAACCTCCTCCGCGCCCCGGGCGGAACGGAGCGTCCGGCCACCGCCCTGGCGAGCCACCTGCGCGCCGACGTCGCCCGCCCGCCCACGCCGGAGGAGGCGCTGGCCGTGCTGGCCGAAGCCTTCGCCCGCTGGACGGCGGTGTGGGATGCGCAGGGCTTCCCCGCCATCGCCGACGCCTGGTCCGCCCGCGCCGACCTCGGAGTCCGGGTGGAGGCGCGCCTGCCCACCGAGACGCTCACAGGTGTGGCCGAGGCGCTGGAGCCCGACGGCGCCCTGCGCCTGCGGCTGGACGGCGGCGGCGTCCGGCGCGTCACCGCCGGCGACGTGTTCCCGCTGGCGCCCGCCCTGGCCGGGGCCGCCTGATGCTGCTGGCCATCGAGCAGGGCAACACCAACACGCTCTTCGCCGTGCACGACGGGCGCGAGTGGATCGCGCAGTGGCGCACCGCCACCGCCTCCACCCGCACGGCCGACGAGTACGCGGTGTGGCTCTCGCAGCTCCTCTCCATGGCGGGGCTGACGCTCGGCGTTCTGGACGGCTGCATCGTCTCCAGCGTGGTGCCGCAATCGATCTTCAACCTGCGCAACCTCGCCCGCCGCTACCTGAAGACCGAGCCCATGGTGGTGGGCGAGAACGTCGAGCTCGGCGTGCCGGTGCGCATCGAGAAGCCGCGGGAAGCGGGGGCCGACAGGCTGGTGAACGCGCTGGGCGCGCACCTGGCCTACCCCGGCGACCTTCTCGTGATCGACAGCGGCACGGCCACCACCTTCGACGTGGTGGCCGCTGACGGCGGCTTCGAGGGCGGGGTGATCGCGCCGGGCATCAACCTGTCCATGCAGGCGCTGCACGAGGCCGCCGCCAAGCTGCCCCGCGTCGCCATCCAGCGGCCTGAAAAAGGCCGCGCCATCGGCCACGACACCGTCTCGGCCATGCAGTCCGGCGTGTTCTGGGGCTATGTCGGCCTGATCGAGGGGCTGGTGGCGCGCATCAAGGCGGAGTGGGCCCGGCCCATGACCGTGATCGGCACGGGGGGCGTCGCCTCCTTGTTCGAGGGCGCGACACAGGCCATCGACCGGTTCGATCCCGACCTCACGCTGCGCGGCCTCCTCGAAATCCATCGTCGCAACGCCCATCTGCCGAGAGAATGACAGACACACACGCGATGCGGGCCGGCCCCGCGGATGAACTCGTCTTCCTGCCGCTGGGCGGGTCCAACGAGATCGGCATGAACTTCAACCTGTACGGCTACGGCCCCGAGCAGCACCGCAAGTGGCTGGCGGTGGACGTGGGGGTGACCTTCGGCGACGTGACCACGCCCGGCGTGGACATCATCGTGCCCGACCCGACCTACATCGCCGACGAGGCCCACAACCTCCTCGGCATCGTGCTGACCCACGCGCACGAGGACCATATCGGCGGGCTGGCCTGGCTGTGGCCGCAGCTGAAGGCGCCCGTCTACGCCACGCCCTTCACCGCCTTCCTGGTGCGCGAGAAGCTGCGGGAGGCCGACCTCCTGGACAAGGTGAAGGTCAACGAGATCCCGCTGGGCGGCCAGCTGCGGCTGGGCCCGTTCACCATCGACCTCGTGACCATGACCCACTCCACGCCCGAGCCGAACGCCCTGGCCATCCGCACGCCGCTGGGCGTGGTGCTGCACACGGGCGACTGGAAGCTGGACGACGACCCGATCACCGGCGGCCTCACCGACATGGCCGCGCTGCAGCGCCTGGGCGACGAGGGCGTCCTGGCCATGACCTGCGACTCCACCAACGTGTTCGTGGACGGCGTCGCGGGCTCCGAAGCCACCGTGCGCACCGCCATGACCAAGCTGATCGGCGAGCTTCGCGGCAAGATCGCGGTGGGCTGCTTCGCCTCCAACGTGGCGCGGATGGACAGCGTGATCCGCGCCGCGGAGGCCAACGACCGCCGCGTGTGCCTCCTGGGCCGCTCCATGCACCGCATGGCCGCCGCCGCCCGCCACGTGGGGCTGCTGGCGGGTCTGCAGCCCTTCGTCACCGACGCGGAGGCCGGCTACTTCCCCGACGACAAGGTGCTCTACCTCTGCACGGGCAGCCAGGGCGAGCCCCGCGCCGCGCTCAGCCGCATCGCCGACGGCAGCCACCACCACGTGTCCATGGGGCAGGGCGACCACGTGGTATTCTCCTCGCGCCAGATCCCCGGCAACGAGAACGCCATCCGCTCCATGCAGAACCGGCTCAGCGACCGCGGCGTGCGCCTGCACACCGAGCGCGAGCACCCGGGCATCCACGTCTCCGGCCACCCCTGCCGCGACGAGCTGCGGCAGATGTACCAGTGGGTGCGGCCGCAGATCGCGCTTCCCACCCACGGCGAGCGCCGCCACAGCCTGGAGCACGCCGCCCTGGCGCGCGAGATGCAGGTCGGCCAGGCGGTGGCCGCCCGCAACGGCGACATGGTCCGCATCGCCCCTGGCCGCGCCGAGGTGGTGGACGAGGTGCCCTCCGGCGTCCTCTACGTGGACGGCGGCGTGCTCACGCCGTCCAACTCGACCCCCATGCGCGAGCGCCGCCACGTGGCGGCCAACGGCGCGCTGATGGTGGCCGTGACGCTCGACAAGCGCGGCAAGCTGGCGGCCGACGTCACCGTGAAGGCGCTGGGCCTGCCGGGTGACGACGAGTACCCGCTGAAGGAGGCGCTGGAGGACCTGTCCGAAGACGCGGAGGAGGCGGTCACCGCGCTCAAAGGCGACGCCCGCAGCGACGATCGCGCCGTGGAGCAGGCCGTCGGCCGCGCGCTCAAGCGCTCCGCCCAGCGCATCTGGGACCGCCGCCCGGCGGTGGAGACGCTGGTGACGCGGGTGTCCTGATGATCGGCAGGCTGAACCACGTGGGCGTCGCCACCTCCGACATCGACGGGAGCGCGGCCATGTACCGCGACCTCCTCGGCGCCACGCGAGTCACGCCGACGCGCACCCTGGCCGAACAGGGGGTGCACGTCGCTTTCGTCAGCCTGCCCAACGCCGAGATCGAGCTGATCCAGCCGATCGACGACGCCAGCCCCATCGCCGCCTTCCTCCTCAGGAACCCGGCGGGAGGCCAGCATCACGTCTGCTTCGAGGTGGACGACATCCTGGCGGCGCGCGACACGCTGGCGGCCCGGGGCGCGCAGGTCCTGGGCTCGGGCGCGCCGCGCATCGGCGCCCACGGCACGCCCATCCTGTTCCTGCATCCCAAGGGCACAGGCGGCGTGCTGGTGGAGCTGATGCAGACGCCGCAGGGCGCCCACTGAACCGCACAATCCCTTGCGTGAGAACAGTTCTCAACTTTCTACACGGATGTAGACTAGCTCCTTCGAGGGTGTAGAACCCTCGCCAATGGACGGGTCCCGCAGCGTTCTCGACTACAAGGCCGCTTTCAAGTCGGCGGTCGACCGCGTGCGGGACGAGGGCCGCTATCGCGTGTTCGCCGACATCAAGCGCCACGCCGGCGACTTCCCCCGCGCCACCTGGACGCGCGACGACGGCTCGACGCAGGACATCGTCGTCTGGTGCTCCAACGACTATCTCGGCCAGGGCCAGAACCCGGTGGTGACCGGGGCCATGACCGACGCCATCGCCCAGGCGGGCTCGGGCTCGGGCGGCACGCGCAACATCTCGGGCACCACCCACTGGCACGTGGAGCTGGAGCGCGAGCTGGCCGACCTCCACGCCAAGGAGGCGGCGCTGCTCTTCACCTCGGGCTACGTGGCCAACGAGGCGGCGCTGTCGACGCTCTACAAGGTGCTGCCCGGCCTGATCGTCTTCTCCGACGAGCTGAACCACGCCAGCATGATCGCGGGCATCAGGAACGGCGGCGGCGAGCGGCACGTGTTCCGCCACAACGACCTCGCCCACCTGGAGGCGCTGCTGGCCGCCGCGCCCGCCGACGCGCCCAAGCTGGTGGCGTTCGAGAGCGTCTACTCCATGGACGGCGACATCGCCGACCTGCGCGGCACGGTCGCGCTGGCCAGGCGCTACGGCGCGCTCACCTACCTCGACGAGGTGCACGCGGTGGGCCTCTACGGCGCGCGCGGGGCGGGCGTGGCCGAGCGCGACGGCGTCATGGACGGGATCGACATCGTGGAGGGCACGCTCGGGAAGGCCTTCGGCGTCATGGGCGGCTACATCGCCGGCGACGCCGACCTTGTGGACGCCATCCGCTCCTACGCCTCCGGCTTCATCTTCACGACGTCGCTGCCGCCCGCGCTGGCGGCGGGCGCGGCCGCCTCCATCAAGTGGCTGAAGGCGCACGGCGAGATGCGCGTGCGCCACCAGGAGCGCGCCGCCACCCTGAAGCGCCGCTTCCGTGAGGCCGGCCTACCGGTGATGGACTGCAGCGTCAGCCACATCGTGCCCGTGCTGGTGGGCGATCCGGTGCACACCAAGATGGTGTCGGACATGCTGCTGGAGGACCACGGCATCTACGTGCAGCCGATCAACTACCCCACCGTGCCGCGGGGGACGGAGCGCCTGCGCTTCACCCCCACGCCCTTCCACACCGACGCCATGATGGACGACCTCGTCCGCGCGCTCGACCGCCTGTTCAGCCGCTGCAACGTGGCGCGGCTTGGTGGGATCGCGGCCTGAGCCTCCCCGACTGCGGCGAAGGCTCAGACGCGCGTTGCCCTCGCTTCGAAGCGGCGTAAAAGGTCCGGCTTCGGAGATCCGCAGCCCATGAACGCACCGGTCCGCACGCCCGAGCCCACGACGATGCCGGGCGGTTTCTTTGGCGCGAACCTCGCCGCGTCCGATCCCGACCTCCTGCGCGCCCTCGACGCCGAGATGCGCCGCCAGCAGGACAACATCGAGCTGATCGCCAGCGAGAACATCGTCAGCCGCGCCGTGCTGGAGGCGCAGGGCTCCGTCCTCACCAACAAGTACGCCGAGGGCTACCCCGGCCGCCGCTACTACGGCGGCTGCGAGTTCGTGGACGTGGCGGAGGAGCTGGCGCGCGAGCGGGCCAAGCAGCTGTTCGGCGCGGGCTTCGCCAACGTGCAGCCGCACTCGGGCGCGCAGGCCAACCAGGCGGTGTTCCTGGCGCTGCTGCAGCCGGGCGACGTGTTCATGGGCATGGACCTGGCGGCCGGCGGGCACCTGACCCACGGCTCGCCCGCCAACCAGTCGGGCAAGTGGTTCCGCCCGGTGGCCTACACGGTGCGCGAGTCGGATCAGCTGATCGACTATGACGAGGTGGCCGCCATCGCCCGGCGCGAGCGGCCCAAGCTGATCATCGCGGGCGGCTCGGCCTACTCGCGCCCCATCGACTTCGCCCGCTTCCGCGCCATCGCCGACGAGGTGGGCGCCTACCTGATGGTGGACATGGCGCACTACGCCGGCCTGATCGCCGCGGGCGTCTACCCCAGCCCCGTGCCGCACGCCCACGTCTGCACCACCACCACGCACAAGACCCTGCGCGGCCCGCGCGGCGGCATGATCCTGACCAACGACGAGAAGCTGGCGAAGAAGTTCGACAGCGCCGTCTTCCCCGGCCTGCAGGGCGGCCCCCTGATGCACGTGATCGCCGCCAAGGCGGTCGCCTTCGGCGAGGCGCTGCAGCCGGAGTTCAAGCTGTACGCGCAGCGCGTGGTCGACAGCGCCCGCGCGCTGGCCGAGACGCTGGTGGCGCGCGGCGTCGGCATCGTCTCCGGCGGCACCGACTGCCACCTGATGCTGGTGGATCTGCGGCCCAAGGGCGTCACAGGCAAGGCGGCGGAGCGCAGCCTCGAGCACGCGCTGATGACCTGCAACAAGAACGGCGTGCCCTTCGACACCGCGCCCTTCACCGTCACCTCAGGCGTGCGCTTGGGCACCCCCGCCGGCTGCACCCGCGGCTTCGGCCCCGCCGAGTTCCGCGAGGTGGGCGAGCTGATCGCCGACGTGGTGGACGGGCTCGCCGCCGACCCGGACGACAACGGCCGGGCGGAGGCGGCGGCGCGCGAGCGGGTGATGGCGCTGACGGGGCGCTTCCCCATCTACGGCTGATGCGCCGCCCCACCCGCGTCACGTCCTGATGCGCTGCCCGTTCTGCTCGAACGCCGAGAGTCAGGTCAAGGACAGCCGCCCCACCGAGGACGGCGCCTCCATCCGCCGGCGCCGCTCGTGCCCGCAGTGCGGCGGACGGTTCACGACCTTCGAGCGCGTGCAGCTGCGCGAGCTCGTCATCGTCAAGAAGAGCGGCCGGCGCACGCCGTTCGACCGCGAGAAGCTGGAGCGGTCGGTGGCCATCGCCACCCGCAAGCGGCCGGTGGAGCCCGAGCGCGTGGACCGGATGATCTCCACCATCGTGCGCCAGCTGGAGAGCCGCGGCGAGACCGACATCAGGAGCGACGTGGTGGGCGGGCTCGTCATGGCCGGGCTGAAGGGGCTCGATGAGGTGGCCTATGTCCGCTACGCCTCCGTGTACCGGGACTTCCGGGAGACGGGCGACTTCGCCCGCTTCCTCGGCGAGGAAGGCCTGACGGAGGACGAGCCCGCATGAGCGCCTTCGCCAAGAGCGCGTCCGGCCGCGCCCCGCCGCGGCAGGCCCGCTCCGTGGCGCGCCTCGCCGCCGTGCAGGCGCTCTACCAGATGGAGACCGCCGGGGCCGGGGTGGAGTCGGTGGTCCGCGAATTCCGCGACCACCGCTTCGGGGGCGACCTGGAGGGGCAGGAGCTGGCGGCGGCGGACGAGGCCTTCTTCGCCGACATCGTCCGCGGCGTGGTGGCGCGACAGGCCGAGATCGACCGGCTGCTCACCGCGCGCCTCGCCGCCGGGTGGAAGCTGTCGCGGCTGGACGCCACCACCCGCGCGGTGCTGCGGGCGGGGGCGTGGGAGCTCCTCGGCGCGCCGGAGACCCCTGCGGAGGTGGTGCTGGATGAATACGTGGAGATCGCCCGCGCCTTCCACGAGACCGGCTCGGAGGCGGGCTTCGTGAACGGCGCGCTGGACTCGCTCGCCCGCGAGGTCCGCCCCTGACGCGACCCTCCCTCGGCGAGGGGGAGCTTGACGAGTTCGGCGAGATTGCGCGGCTGTTCCGGCCGCTGACGGGCGGCGCGCCCGAGGCCCTGGGCCTCCTCGACGACGCCGCGGTGCTGACCCCCCCGCCCGGCGAGGAGCTCGTCGTCACCACCGACGCGGTGGTCGCGGGCGTACACTTCCTGCCGGACACCCCGCCCGAGCTCGTCGCCCGGCGCCTGCTCCGCACCAACCTGTCGGACCTTGCGGCCAAGGCGGCCGAGCCCTGGCTGTGGTGGCTCGTCGTAGCCTGGCCGGCGTCCTACGGAGCCGCCGAGCGCCAGGCCTTCGCCCGGGGCCTCGCCTGCGACCAGGACCTCTACGGCCTGCGCCTGGCGGGGGGCGACACGGTGCGCACGCCCGGGCCGCTCACCGCGTCCGCCACGCTGGTGGGGCGGGCGCCGGCGGGGGCGACCGTGCGCCGGTCGGGCGCGGAGCCCGGCGACGTGCTCCTGGTGTCGGGGACCATCGGCGATGCGGGCCTGGGCCTGCGCGCGCTCACCGGCGGGCTGGACGCGCCTGCGGCCGCCCGGGAGGCGCTGGTGACCCGCCATCGCCTGCCGGAGCCGCGGCTGGCGTTGCGGGCGGGGCTGCGCGCCCACGCGTCGGCCGCCGCCGACGTGTCCGACGGGCTGCTGTCCGACGCCGGCCGCATCGGGATCGCCAGCGGCGCGGGCGTGCGCCTGCGGCTGGAGGCGCTGCCCATGTCGCCCGCCGCCTCCGCCTGGGTCTCGGCGCAGGCCGATCCGGCGCAGGCGCGGCTGGAGCTCGCCACCGCGGGCGACGACTACGAGATCGTCTGCACCTGCCGCCCCGCCGCGGCGGCCGCGATGGTCGCGGAGGGTGCGAGGGT
>CAXSHO010000112.1:0-10260 GCA_964237305.1 uncultured Caulobacteraceae bacterium | reverse complement strand
GCGCGATCGGCGCGCACGGCAGCGCGGTGGCGGGCCGCTCCAGCCGGTCCGGCCGCCACAGCACGCGCCGAAGCGGCCACGCGCCCAGGGGCGTCGCCCCGTCCCCCTCCCGCTTGGCCGCCGCCTCCGCCACGCCGCTCCGGCCGATGGCGCAGCGCATGGCGCCGAGGTCGGAGCGGAAGCGACCGTCGGAGAAGGCGGTCAGGTGCATCGCGGGGCCGAGCGGATGTCCGCGAGGGCTGGATGCAGGCTCACCCCAGGCTCTCCGCCAGCCGCGCCATGAAGGCGGCGCCGCGCTGCATCTGGCTGAGCTCGACGTACTCGTCGGCCTGGTGGGCCTGCGCGATGGAGCCCGGGCCGCAGATCACGGTGGAGAAGCCGGCCTCCTGGAACTGGCCGGCCTCCGCGGCGTAGCTCACCGCCCGGGCGGGGCCGTTGTCGCCGGCCAGGCGGCGGGCCAACGCCTCGGCGGCGCCGTCGCGTTCAGGGGCCAGGGCGGGGGTCATGGAGCGGCGGCGGATCACGGCGCCGGCCTCGGGCGCGCGGCGGCGCAGGGCGGCGTCCAGCGCCTCCACCTGCGCGAACACCGGGGCGAGCACCGCCAGCGGGTCCATGCCCGGCGGGGTGCGCAGGTCGAAGGTGAAGCCGCACTCGCGCGCCAGGATGTTGCTGGCCGTCCCGCCGCGGATCAGGCCCACCGTCAGCGTGGCGTGCGGCGGGTGGAAGGGCGAGGCGGGGTCGGCCTCCCGCTCCAGCCGGGCCGCCAGCGCGTCCAGGGCGTGCAGCAGCGGCAGGGCGGCCATGATGGCGCTGGCGCCCTGGCCGGGGAGCGAGGAGTGCGCCTCCACCCCGCGCACCGTCACCTCGAAGGTCGCCACGCCCTTGTGGCCGGACACGGCCTCCATGTCGGTGGGCTCGCCGACCACCACCACGGCGGGGCGGGGCAGGCGGCGCACCATGTCGGCGATCAGGTCGGGTGCGCCCAGGCAGCCCACCTCCTCGTCGTAGGAGAAGGCCAGGTGCACGGGCCGGGCGCCGCGGGCGGCCAGCACGTCGGGGGCGGCGGCCAGCGCCAGGGCCAGGAACCCCTTCATGTCGCAGGTTCCGCGGCCGTAGAGCCGGTCGCCCCGGCGGGCGAGGGCGAAGGGGTCGCCGGTCCAGGGCTGGCCGTCGACGGGCACGACGTCGGTGTGGCCGGAGAGCACGATCCCGCCCTCCGCGGCGGGGCCCAGCGTGGCGTGGAGGTTGGCCTTGGTCCCGTCCGTGTTCGGCACGCGGGTGGAGGCCACGCCCAGCCCGGCCAGCTCGGCCTCCACGTACTCCACCAGCAGGAGGTTGGACCCGCGCGAGGTGGTGTCGAACGCGACCAGACGCTCTAGGTGGAGGAGGGCGCGGGCGGTGATCGCTTCGGCGTCGGCGGCTTGGGGGGCGGGCATGGCGGAACGGTAGCCGACCGCGCCCCGTTCGGCGACCGGGACGGAGGTCCCTTGAACGCCCGCCCAGGCGGGCCGGAGGCCGCGCGCATGATTACGCTCCACACCTGGAAGACGCCGAACGGCCGCAAGATCCCCATCGCGCTGGAGGAGCTGGGGCTGCCCTACACGCTCGTGCCGGTGGACATCTCCAAGGGCGAGCAGTTCGCGCCCGACTACCTCCGGCTCAACCCGAACAACAAGATTCCGGCCCTCGTGGAGGAGACCGGCGTCGACGGCCGCACCGTGGTCTTCGAGTCGGGCGCGATCCTGCTGCACCTCGCCGACCGCGGCGGCGGGCTGATGGCGCGGGACGGGGAGCGTCGGGCGCAGGCGCTGTCCTGGCTGTTCTGGACGGTGGCCAGCTTCTCGCCCAACCTCGGCCGCTGGGGCGGCTTCAAGCGCGCCGAGCCGCCGAACCCCGAGGCCCTGGAGACGATGACGCGTGAGGCCGTGCGGCTGTTCGGCGTGCTGGAGGCGCGCCTGGGCGAGCACCCGTTCCTCGCCGGCGACTACGGCGTGGCCGACATCAGCGCCTTCACCTGGGCGCAGGCGGTCCTGCCGCAGCTGCGCGAGCATGCGGGCGATGCGCTGGCGCCCACCCCGAACACCGACCGCTGGCTGGCCGAGATCTCCGCGCGCCCGGCGGTGAAGCGCGGGCTGGCGGCGCTGTAGCCTGAGTCCTCCCCCGGTATGGGGGGAGGAGGACCACGCGCAGCGTGGTGGAGGGGGTTGCGCGACGCTGGACATGTCGCGCCACCCCCTCCCTCGACTTCGCCGCCACCTCCCCCGTGGCGGGGGAGGACTCAGGCGGCGGCCGCCAACCGCTCCAGCACCTGGGGCTGGAGGTCCAGGTTGGCGCAGCAGATGTCCACGGCGTCCGGCGTGTAGGGCGCGCCGTCGGCGGTGGCGACCGCGCCGCCCGCCTCCGTGACCAGGAGCGAGCCCGCCGCCACGTCCCACGGTTTGATGTCGCGCTCCCAGTAGGCGTCGAAGCGGCCGGCGGCGACGTAGGCCATGTCCAGCGCCGCCGAGCCGTAGCGCCGCACCCCCGCCACCCTCGCGGAGACCTGGTGCAGCTCCTTGAGGAAGCGGGCGTGGCCGGGCTTGCCCTGGAACGGGATGCCCGTGGCCAGGAGGCAGTCGCCGAGCGTGCGCCGCGCCGCCACGCGCAGGCGCCGGCTGTCGCCCAGCCAGGCGCCCCGGCCCTTCTCCGCCCAGAACAGCTCGTCGGTGGCGGGATTGTAGGTGACCGACGCCACCACACCCGCGTCGCGCCGCTCCAGGGCGATGTTCACCGCGAACTGCGGCAGGCCGTGGAGGAAGTTGGTGGTGCCGTCCAGCGGGTCGATGATCCAGGTGTGCGTCTTGTCCGACCCCTCCACCACGCCGCGCTCCTCCGCCAGGAAGCCGTAGCCGGGGCGCGCCTTGGAGAGCTCCTCCACCAGCGTCTCCTCCGCCTGGAGGTCGGCCTTGGTGACGAAGTCGGACGGGCCCTTGCGGCTGACCTGCAGCTCGGCCACCTCGCCGAAGTCGCGCTTCAGCTTGCGCCCCGCCTTGCGCGCGGCGGCGATCATCACCTGCAGGAGGGCGGAGGCGGTGGCCATGCGGAGGTCCGGGCGCGGGGGCCGCCGGTGATCCGCCCGTTGATCTCGGGGGCGGGCGGGGCGACAGGAGGCGGAAGAGGAAGGCGGCGGAACCTAGAGGGGGGCCGCCGCCCCCGCAAGTTCAAGGCGCGAGACGCATGGCCCAGGCCCGCACCCTCCTGGTGGTGGACGACGACGCCGACCTGCGCGAGGCGCTGGCCGAGCAGCTGGAGCTGGAGGGCTTCCGCGTCGCCCGGGCGGGCGACGTCGCCACCGGCCGCGCCGCCGCGACCGCCGAGCGCCCCGACCTCCTGATCCTGGACGTGGACCTGCCGGACGGCGACGGCCGCGACCTGTGCCGCACGCTCCGCGACGGCGGCGTGGCGGCGCCCGTGATCATGCTGACGGGCGCCGGGGAGGACGCCGACGCCATCCGCGGGCTGGACTCCGGCGCGGACGACTACGTCACCAAGCCGTTCCGCTTCGCCGTGCTGCTGGCGCGCATCCGGGCGCAGCTGCGCCAGCACGACCAGTCGGAGGCGGCGGTGTTCGCCATCGGCCCCTACAGCTTCCACCCCGCCCAGAAGCTCCTGCTGGACGGGCGCGGCCGCAAGGTGCGGCTGACGGAGAAGGAGACCAGCATCCTCAAGTACCTCTACCGCAAGGGAGGGGAGGCGGTGGGCCGCGAGGAGCTCCTGACGGAGGTGTGGGGCTACAACGCCGCGGTCACGACCCACACGCTGGAGACCCACGTCTACCGCCTGCGCCAGAAGGTGGAACCCCCGGGCGGCGACAAGGTGATCCTGACGGAGGGCGGGGGCTACCGGCTGGCGGGCTGACGCGCGGCCCGGTCAGGGCGAGACGCCGCCCAGGTTCAAGAGCGCCGGATCGCCCCCCTGCGCCGCGATGTTCACGCTGACCGCGCGCTCCACGGCGTAGCGCAGGAGCGCGTAGGGGCCGCCAGCCTTGGGGCCGGTGCCGGAGAGGCCCTCGCCGCCGAAGGGCTGCACGCCCACCACCGCGCCGACCACCGTGCGGTTCACGTAGGCGTTGCCGGCGGGCACGCGGGCGCGCACCTCCTCCGCGAAGCCGTCGATGCGGGTGTGGACGCCCAGCGTCAGGCCGTAGCCCTTGGACGCCAGCGCCTCGCACACCGCGTCGATGTCCTCCGGGTCGTAGCGGCACACGTGCAGCACCGGGCCGAACACCTCGCGCTCCAGCCAGCCGGCGTGGGGAATCTCCGCGAGCGTCGGGGCGAACATCTGGCCGGAGCCCGCGCCGGTGACCACGGCGCGGTGCAGCACGCGGGCTTCGCGCTCCAGCCGGGCGACATGGTCCTCCAGCGCCTCACGCGCCTCGCCGTCGATCACCGGGCCCACGTCGGTGGTGAAGGCGGCGGGGTCGGACACCACCAGGGCGTCCATGGCGCCGGTGATCCCCTCCAGGATCAGGTCGGCCGTGTCGCGGGGCAGGTAGAGCAGCCGCAGGGCCGAGCACCGCTGGCCCGCCGAGCCGAAGGCGGACACCACCACGTCGTCCACCACCTGCTCGCGCAGCGCGGTGGTGTCGACGAACATGCCGTTGAGGCCCCCCGTCTCGGCGATGAACGGGACGATGGGGCCGCGCCGGGCCGCCAGGGCCTTGTTGATGGCCCACGCGGTCTCGGTGCCGCCGGTGAAGGCGACGCCGTCCAGCCCCGGGTGGGCCGTCAGCGCCGCGCCCACCGTCTCGCCGCGGCCGGGCAGGAGGTGGAGGAGGTCGGGGTCCAGCCCCGCGCGGTGGTAAAGGCGCACGGCCTCCGCGGCGATCAGCGGCGTCTGCTCGGCGGGCTTGGCCACGACGGCGTTCCCCGCGGCCAGGGCGGCGGCGAGCTGGCCGGTGAAGATGGCCAACGGGAAGTTCCAGGGGCTGATGCACACGAACACGCCGCGCCCGCGCAGCTCCAGCGTGTTGTGCTCGCCCACCGGGCCGGTGAGGGTCGCCGGCCCGCCGAACAGCCGCTCGGCGTCGCGGGCGTAGTAGCGCAGGAAGTCCACCGCCTCGCGCACCTCGCCGATGGCGTCGCTCCAGCTCTTGCCCGCCTCGCGCACGGCCAGGGCGCAGAAGCGGTCGCGGTCGCCCTCCAGGGCGTCGGCCATGGCGCGCAGCGTCTTGGCGCGGCCCGCGCCGCCCAGGCCGTCCCAGCGCGGCTGGGCGGCGCGGGCGCGGCGGAAAGCCTCGTCGACGTCCGCCGTCGTCGCCTCGTGCACGACGCCCACGGTCAGTGTGCGGTCGGCGGGGTCGGTCACCGGTTCACCAAGATCCGCACCCGTCATCCCGGACGGCGAAGCCGATCCGGGCCCCAGCACTCCTAGGTCCCGGCTCTTCGGCCGGGATGACAGGTGTCGAGAGGGCGTGGGCGCGGCGACGAGGCGCTCGGCGTCCAGCGACTTCAGCGCCGCGGACAGCGGCGCGCGCTCGGCGCGCACGCTCAGGTCGCGGCCGCGGCTGTTGCGGCGCCCGGGGCCGTAGAGCTCGAGCGGGGCGGGGATGCGCGGGTGGCGGTCGGGCGCGGCGGCGAGCGCGGCCACGGGATCGCCGACCACGGTCTCCGGCGGCACGCGATCGTCCAGGAGCGCGTGGACGAAGCTGGTGTTGGCCCCGTTCTCCAGCAGGCGGCGGACGAGGTAGGGCAGGAGGTCCTCGTGCCCGCCCACCGGCGCGTAGGCGCGCAGCGTCAGCGGGCCGTACTCGCTCTCGGCGCCCACGTAGAGCGCCTCGCCCATGCCGTGCAGGCGCTGGAACTCAAGCGGCGCACCGCTGGCGTCGGCCAGCCGCTTCACGGCGGCGAGCGTGTGGGCGTTGTGCGTGGCGAACTGCGGGTGGATGTGCGGCGCGGCGTCGATCATGGCCTGGGCGGCCACGAGGTAGCTGACGTCGGTGGCGGCCTTGGTGGTCCAGACGGGGTAGTCGTCGCGCCCGGCCACCTGCGCCTTCTTGATCTCCGTGTCCCAGTAGGCGCCCTTCACCAGCCGCACCATCAGGCGGCGGCCCGAGGCGCGGGCGAGGTCGGCCACGGCCGCCACGGTCTCGGGCGCGCGCTTCTGGTAGGCCTGCACCGCCAGCCCCAGGCCGCGCCAGGCGCCGAGCTCGGGCTCGTGCGCCAGCCGGTCGAGGAGCTTGAGCGACAGCACCAGCCGGTCGGCCTCCTCCGCGTCCAGGCACAGGTTCAGGTCATGCCCGGCCGCCAGCACCGCCAGCCGCTTCAGCCGCGGATACAACTCGGACCAGACGCGCGCCTCCTGCAGGGCGTCGTAGCGCGGCGACAGGGCTGAGAGCTTGACGCTGATCCCGTGCCCGCGCTCCGGCCCAGCCCCCTTGCTGGCGCGACCCACCGCGGCGATGGCGTCGGCGTAGGAGCGCTCGTAGCGTTCGGCGTCGCGGGCGGTGCGGGCGCCCTCGCCCAGCATGTCGAACGAGCAGAGCCAGCCGTCCTTGTCGGCGCGGCGCAGGGCGTCCTCGATGGTGCGGCCCAGCACGAACTGCTCGCCCATGATGCGGATGGCCTGCGCCACCGCCGCGCGGATCACGGGCTCGCCCAGCCGCCCGGCCAGGCGCTTGACGAAGCCGGCGGGGTCGCGCCGCGCTTCCTCGTCGGGGCTCACGATCGCACCCGTGAGCATCAGGCCCCAGGTGGACGCGTTGACGAAGGCCGAGCCGGAGCGGCCGAGGTGGCTCGCCCAGTCGGCCGAGCCGATCTTCTCGGCGATCAGCGCGTCGCGGGTGGCGCTGTCGGGCGTGCGCAGCAGCGCCTCGGCCAGGCACATCAGCGCCAGGCCCTCGCGCGTGCCCAGGCTGAACTCCTGCAGGAAGCTCTCCACCACGCCCTGCCGTCGCGGCGAGGCGCGGGCGGCGCGCACCAGGGCGGCCGCCTTGGCCGTGACCGCGGCGCGGGCCGGCGCGTCCAGCGGCTGGCGGGCGAGGAGGCGGGCGGCGGCCTCGGGCTCCTGCGCGTACTTGCCGTCGTCCAGCCGGTCCCAGTCGCGCGTGAAGGTCGGGGCGGCGGCCGCGGTGAGGCCGTCGGGAAAGGCGCCGTCGTGCATGGGCTCCTTCTAGCACCCGCAAGCCGCTGCGAAAGCGGGGAGCCGGGCCGGAGCGGAGCGGACGAGAGGGGTGGTGAGGCCGCTTGAGCCTCTCGCCTCCTGTTGCGTCAGCCCTGTGTTCGACGCCCCGCAGGGCGTTGAACTTGGACGAGGGACGCCCCGCGTCCCGACGCCCATGCGTCAGCCGTCGCGCGCAGGGCGGGTCAAGGCCGCAGAGCGCAGCCGAAGGCGGAGCGTGCCTTGACGCGACCGAGCACGGCGGCACTCACCGCGGTGTCCGGATGAAACTCCCAGCGTGGTGGACCCGGCCATCGCGCCCGGCCGCCCTCAAGGGACGCCTTCGGCTCTTCGCCCTTGACCGCGTCCGACCGCGACGGCTGACGCATGGGCGTCGGGACGCGGGGCGTCCCTCCATATTTCAACGCAGCCTGCGGCGCGTCGAACACAGGGCTGGGGCAGACAAGAAGAGGGAGCAGAGGAGGCCGAGGATGGGCGAGGGGTCAGGTCGCGATCCTCACCCCGCTCATCTCGCGCCGAACGCGCGGACTCAGGCGCGAGGCCTAGTGCTGGCTCTCCGGCATGCGCACCACCAACCCGTCCAGCGCGTCCGTCACCTTGATCTGGCAGGACAGGCGGCTCGTGGGCTCCACGTTCTCGGCGAAGTCGAGCATGGACTCCTCCATGGCCGAGGGCTCGCCCGTAAGGCCGCGCCAGGCCTCGTCCACGTAGACGTGGCAGGTGGCGCAGGCGCAGGCCCCGCCGCAGTCGGCGTCGATGCCGGGGACGTTGTTCTTGACCGCGCCCTCCATGACCGAGAGGCCGGCCTTCACCTCCAGCACGTGCTCGGCGCCGTCGTGCTCGACATAGGTGATCTTGGGCATGGGGTCGTCCGGTGGCGCGTGTCGCCGCCCGACATATCGCCCGCTGCGCCCGGCGCAAGCGCGGGGCGGCGCGCTTGAGGCCGGGTGCGGCGCGTGGGACACGCGGGCGGTGAGCGGCGGCGGGCTGATCCTGGAGGGCGAGGCGGCCACCGCCGCGCTGGGCGCGGCCATCGCCGCCGCGCTCCGCCCCGGCGACCTCGTGACGCTGTCGGGGCCGCTGGGCGCCGGCAAGTCGGTGCTGGCGCGGGGGCTGGTGCGCGCGCTCACCACGCCCGGCGAGGAGGTGCCCAGCCCCACGTTCACGCTGATCCAAACCTACGGAGGCCGCGGCCTACCCCTGGCGCACCTCGACCTGTACCGGCTCCGGCGGCCGGAGGAGGCGTGGGAGCTGGGGCTGGAGGACGCCCTGGCCGACGGCGCCGCGGTGGTGGAGTGGCCCGAGCGGCTGGGGGCTGCTCTCCCGCCCGACCGGCTGGAGGTGACGCTGGCGTCAGACCCGGACGCGCCGGAGACGGCCGCGTCGGGGCGCCGCCTTGCGCGGCTGGAGGGCTTCGGGTCATGGACGGGGCGTGTCGCGCCCCTTCTCCGATCCCCGCACGCTCCAGCCCCCGGCTGACCTGTCGGGCCGCGGCGCGGTGCGGGCCGAGTTCCTGGCGCGGCAGGGGTTGGCCGACGCGACGCTGGTCCCCGTGGCGGGCGACGCCTCCACCCGCGCCTATGCGCGCGTGGTCCGGCCCGGCGCCGCGCCGCTGATCCTGATGGACGCGCCGCCCGCGGCGGAGAGCGCCGTGGCCGCCGTGGACGCGTCCCCCGAGGAGCGGATCGCGCTCGGCTACAACGCCATGGCCCGCCTGTCCGCCGGGCGGGTGGACGCTTTCGCCGCGGTGGCCGCCTGGCTCCGCGGCCGTGGCCTGTCCGCACCGGAGGTGTACGCGGTGGACGCGGAGGCGGGCTTCGCGCTGGGCGAGGACCTGGGCTCCGACCGGTTCGTCGACCGGCTGGCGGCGGGCGGGGACCCGGCGGTCGTCTACGGCGCGGCCGTGGACGTGCTGGCCGAGCTCCAGGCCGCCGCGCCGCCCGCCGTCCTCCCCGCGCCCGGCGGCGGCTGGACGCTGCCGCCCTACGACGCCCTGGCGCTGCGCACGGGGGTGGACCTTTTCCTGGACTGGTGGCCGCGCCTCGTCGCGCTGCCGCCGGTGGGCGAGGCGGCGGGGGAGGAGTGGACGGCGCTGTGGGCGCCCGTGCTGGCGCGCGGCGAGGCGGGCGCCGCCGTCTTCACGCACCGGGACTACCATGGGGAGAACCTGCTCTGGCTGCCCGCCCGGGCGGGCGCGGCGCGCGTGGGCCTGCTCGACTTCCAGGACGCGGTGCGGGGCCACCCGGCCTGGGACCTGCTGCACCTCCTCCAGGACGCCCGGCGCGACGTGGCGCCCGAGCTGGAGACCGCCATGCTGGAGCGTTTCCTCCGCGCCCGGCCGCGGCTGGATCGCGAGGCGTTCCTGGCGGACTACGCGGCGCTGGCCGCGCTGAACGCCGCGCGCATCCTGGGGCCGGTGTTTGCGCGGCAGGTGGTGCTGTTCGGCCGCGACAAGTACCGCGCCTTCCTGCCCCGCACCTGGCGCGCGCTGGAGCGCAACCTCCAGCACCCCGGGATGGCGGAGCTGAAGGCCTGGTTCGACCGCAACATCCCCGCGGACCGCCGCGCGTGATCCCCGGGCCGACCACCGCCATGGTGCTGGCCGCCGGCCTCGGCACGCGGATGCGTCCGCTCACCGACGACCGGCCCAAGGCGCTGGTGGAGGTGGCCGGGCGCGCCCTGATCGACCACACGCTCGATAGGCTGGCCGAGGCGGGCGTCACGCGCGCGGTGGTCAACGTGCACCACCACGCCGACGCGGTGGAGCGCCACCTCGCCGCCCGGCGCGGCGGGCCGGACATCGCGGTCAGCGACGAGCGCGCGGGCCTCCTCGACTCGGGCGGCGGGATCGCGCACGCCCGGCGGCTCCTGGGCGACGACCCGGTGTTCGTGGCCAACATCGACAACGTGTGGAACGAGCGCGGCGAGCCGGGGCTGGAGACGCTGAAGCGGCTGTGGGACCCCGCGCGGATGGACGTGGCGATCATGGTGGCGCCCCGGGACGCCTGCTACGGCTACGCGCGGCCCGAAGGTTTCCTGCGCGACGTGGAGGGGCGGCTGACCCACTCCGCCGCGCTCCACCCGCCGGCGCCGTTCAACAAT
>CAXSHO010000111.1:9174-10265 GCA_964237305.1 uncultured Caulobacteraceae bacterium | reverse complement strand
CACAGCCGAGCCCACGAGCTCCAGCCGCTCCACGTTGGCGGTGAGGGTGTAGGCGCTGAGATAGGAGTAGACGGTGTCGGTTCCCTGGCCCGCGGCCTCGATCACCATGTCGCCGCCCTCGGTGACCTCGTAGGCGTCGTCGCCGGCGCCGCCGATCAGGGTGTCGTTCCCGGCCCCGCCGACCAGGGTGTTGTTTCCCGCGTCGCCGACGATGGTGTTGTCCAGCGCGTTGCCCACGCCCGTGACCGCCGAGCCCTGCAGCTCCAGCCGCTCCACGTTGGCGGTGAGCGTGTAGGCGCTGAGGTACGAGTAGACGGTGTCCGTCCCCTGGCCCGCGGCCTCCACCACGACGTCGCCCGCCTCCGTCACCTCATACGAGTCGTCGCCCGCCCCGCCGATCAGCGTGTCGTTCCCGGCGCCGCCGATCAGCGTGTTGGCGGCGGAGGTGCCGACGATGGTGTTGTCCAGTCCGTTGCCGATCCCGGTCACCGCCGAGCCGACGAGCTCCAGCCGCTCCACGTTGGCGGTGAGCGTATAGCTCGAGAGGTAGGAGTAGACGGTGTCCGTTCCCTCGTTGGCGTTCTCGATCACGAGGTCGCCGGCCTCCGTCACCTCGTAGGCGTCGTTGCCCGTCCCGCCGTACATCGTGTCCGCCCCGCCGCCGCCGATCAGGACATCGTCGCCCCCCGCCCCCGCCAGGGTGTCCGCCGAGGCGCCCCCGACGATGGTTTCGGAGAAGTGTGTGCCGGTGAGGACCGTCTGGTCGCTGCTGGAGATCGTGTGGGTGCGCAGGAAGCTCAGCGCGCGGTCGGCCTGTATCAGGCCGGAGCCGGTGCTCTGGTCGAAGCCCGTGTCGAAGCCCGTCGTCGCTCGGTCGTCCAGGTCGATGGACGAGCTCTGCAGCAGGGCCAGGATGTCGGCGCGCGTCAGCGTGCCGTCGCTCTGCAGCAGCAGCGCGGCCACGCCCGCCGCGTCCGGCGCCGCGGCGGAGGTGCCGTAGAAGTTCGGAAAGGTGTCGGGGTCGTTGTCGTCGGAGATGAAGAAGGTGGTGTTGCCGCCGTCCACCGCCGAGATGAGCGCCCCCGCATGCG
>CAXSHO010000111.1:7681-9164 GCA_964237305.1 uncultured Caulobacteraceae bacterium | reverse complement strand
GGGTGGGCAGCCGCACGCCCGCGTCGGTGAAATAGGTCGTCACCGTCCCGCGCGACGTGAAGTTCTCGGCCACGGGCGGCGTGACGCCGAAGTACGGCGTCTGCGAGTACCCCACCGCCGCGACGCCGATCGCGCCCTCGGCCGTGGCGTGGCCGTACACCGTGCCCTGGTTGGTGTTGGAGGCGGGGTTGTCGAGGTCCACCGCCGCCCCGTTGCCCAGGGCGACGAGCCGGATGTTGGTGGGGAGCGGGCTGGTGGATTTCGCGCCCACGCGCAGGTAGTAGGTCCCGCCGGCGCCGCCGGAGAGGCCCAGGACCTCAACCCCGTCCAGCCCTATGTTGTTGGACGTGGCGACGAGCCCGGCGACCACCGCGCCCGACACGTCGGTGAAGAAGAGGTCGAGGTCGACGCTCGCGCCCGCGCCGCCCGCGGAGGCCGCCGGCGTGTCCCACTCCAGCACGAAGCGCTCGGAGGCGGCCAGCTTGACGGCGATGTAGTCCTGCCCCGGGGCGAAGTTCATCAGGGTGTAGTTGTTGCTGTTGTACGTGTAGGCGCCGCCGCTGACCCACGCGCTCTGGTAACCCTCGATGCCGTTGTTTCCGGCCGAGCTGAAATAGATGACGCCCTGCGCCGTCACTGCGTTCACGGCCTGGGCGATCACGCCGTTCTGGTACATCGGTTCGGCGAAATAGATCAGGTCGTCGACGATGACCTTGTCACCGTCGGTGGACGCCAGCGCCCTGATGTTGTTGGCGAAGCCCGCCTGCCCGTAGTTGCCCGTGGCGAAGTCGATCCCGGCGCCCGGGGCGATGTCGTGGACCAGCTGGGCCATCGCGCGGCCCTCGTCGGTGCCCGAGGTGAAGTCCTGCAGGATGGTCGTGCTCGCGGGCAGGTCGCCGCTCGCGATGTCGTTCGCCATCTTGATGCTGTTGGTGCTGACGTTGAAGCTGTCGGACAGCACGCCCACCCGCAGGCCCGTCCCGTCCACGCCGTAGGTGGATCGGGCGACGTCCGAATGCATGGCGGGATCGGCCTGGGTGGTCACCAGTCCCACGTTGGTGGCGAAGGCCGACTCCCGGGCGCCCGCGAGCGTCGAGATGTCCAGGAGGCCCGCCAGCGAGCCCACGGGGATGAAGCCGGACGCCACCGCGCCGTAGCTGGACCCGCCCTTGAGCCCGAGCGCCTGGAGCTTGGCGAGGAGCGCGCCGCCGTCCCGGTCGGAGGCCACCGTGTCGATCAGCACGTAGTCGACGCCGCCCACCGTGGCCAGCGAACCGGCGGACTGCCAGGTGGAGCCTATGAAGGCGGAGAGTTCGGCGGCGCGGGGCGAGCTGGCGTAGTAGAGGGCGGCCAACTGGTTGTCGAAGACCTTCAACCGTCCCGTCGTCAGGTCGCTCGTGGCGATCTCCGACGCCTGGGACAAGCTCAGGGCGCCGGGCGCGGCCCCCACGGAGATCGTCAGCGCGCCGTCCGCGTGCACCGG
>CAXSHO010000111.1:0-7671 GCA_964237305.1 uncultured Caulobacteraceae bacterium | reverse complement strand
CCACCACCGGCCCATGGACGGCGCGGCGGGCCTGGCCCGTCGCGTTGTTCGTCGAAGTCGTGATCATCGGTCCGCCCCTTGGTCGCTTGTCCGCAATGGAGAGCCGCGGCCGCGCGCTGTCCAGCCCCGGCCGAGGCGTCTCCGCCTGCTTCGGCGCTGGTGCGACGATTCGTCCACAGGGATGGTTTGCTGATCTTAACTGTTCTCATCGGCCCCGAGTCGGCCTCGGCCGCCCCCCGCGCCGCGTCGGCCGGGACGGAAGCCGGTGGGCGCCCAGTGGCTCCTGAGCGTGCGCCGGTGCTAAGCCGCGCCCGCCGCCACCGCGCGGGAGAAAGGGTCGAGGTCGATCACCGCGTCCGCGGCGCGGAGCACGGCGGCCAGGTCGTCGGAGAGCTGGGTCACCGCCTCCAGGCTGGCCGCGGGCTTGTTGTAGTCAGGCGGTTCGAACAGGTCGCGGGCGCCCGCCTTGGGCAGTGCGATGGTCAGGTGGTTGTCCACCGCCAGCACCGTGGGGTTGCAGAAGCCCGCGCGGGCGCCCAGCGTGGCGAGCCGCTCCATGAAGGCGGGCGTCAGGAGCGCCCGGGCGGCGACCTGGTCGGAGCCGTAGACGTCGAAGACCTTCTCGAAATCGGACGACTCCAGGTTCACGCGCTGGCGGCCCCGCGCGTGCAGCAGGTCGTCCAGCCGGCCGCCCATCCCCTTGTCGCCGATGATGGAGGTGACGCCGACCAGGTGGCGCGGCAGGTCCAACCGGGTGAGCAGGCCGTCGAACACCGTGGTCTTGTCGTCGCCGGAGCCGGTGGTCAGGCTCAACTCGGTGATGCTCAGCGGCAGGCCGCGATAGGTGCCCCAGATCTCGTCCTGGCCCGACCAGTTCTCGTAGGAGGGCAAGACGTGCTCGTCGCACGCCTGCTTGACGTCCAGCTTCTCGGGATTGCGCCAGTCCAGCTGGCCGAAGCGGCCGGCCAGGAGCGGCAGCACCCGCGTCTTGTACTCCTTGGTGTATTGCGAGCTGAGCGACGCCGCCGCCCAGGCCCAGCCCAGCGCCCCGCCGAACAGGGCGGCGAACCCCAGCGCCGGCAGCCCGGCGGGCTTGTCGCCGAACTGCGTGGAGCACCAGAACAGCACCGCCGCCGCCAGGCCCAGGGGCAGCCGCCACGTCATGCGCTGACCGATCTTGGCGGCCGTGGCGATCCGGGTGGCCTCCAGCTCCCGCAGGGTGGGGCCGAGGAGCGTGGCGAGTTCTCCGTCCTGCAGCAGGGTGACGGGACCGGGCTTGGGGGCGAGCCACCGCACCACCCGGCGGCTCCCGCAGAAGAAGAGCACCGCCACGAAGGCGCCGGAGATCACGCCGCCGGCCAGGCCGCCTGAACGGTGGGTCGACGCCGCCACCAGCGAGCCGAACACGACCAGCGACAGCACGCCCACCGCCGCGAAGGCGGTGCGGCCGGTGGCGTCCAGCGGGCTGGCCGGGGCGGCGGGCGCGGCCGCCCCTGGCGGCGTCTGCGACATGGCGGAGGCTACAGCGCCGCGACGGCGTCGACGGGCGCGCGGTCGGCCGCGGCCGCTTCGAAGAAGGGCGGCGGCGTCGTCACCCCCGCCATCCCCGCGAACAGCGTGCCGGGGAACACCTGCGTGGAGTTGCGCAGGTCGGTGACCGCCGAGTTGTAGAAGCGCCGGGACGCGGCGATGTTGGCCTCCACCTCCTGGTAGCTGCGCTGCGCCTCCATCATCGGACCGTCGGACTTCAGCTGCGGGTAGTTCTCCGCCACAGCGAAGAAGCGGCCGAGCTGCGACCCGAGCTGGGCCTCGGCGGCGAACTTCTCGCCCATCGCCTCGGGCCTGGAGGGATCGGCCGGCGCGGCGGCGGCCTTGGCGCGCAGCGCGGTGATGTCCTCCAGCAGCCCCTGCTCGTGAGCCATGAAGCGCTTGGCGATGGCGAGCACGTTGGGGATCAGGTCGTGCCGCTGCGTCAGCTGCACGTCCACCCCGGCCAGGGCCTCCGCCACCTTGTTCTTGCGGGTGACGATGGAGGCGTACCAGGCGTAGCCCCCCGCCAGCACCGCCAGCCCCACGATCAGCAGCAGCACGCCCATCACCGTCCCCCCCCCTCGCAAGCCCGCGTCGACGATACGGAGCGCAAGCGTGGCTGTCACTGCGGCGATCTTGCGGCTCCGGTCGAAGCGGCTAAGCTTGGCGGCATGACGCACCGCCTCCTCGCCGTGTCCGCGCTCGCGCTCCTGGCCGCCTGCAGCAAGGGGAAGACGGACGGAGCCGCGCCCGCCGCCGCCACCACCGCGGCCCCGGCCGCGGCGACGGCCCCGCCGCCGGCCGCCGCCCCGGGCGCGGCCCCGGCCCCGGTGCAGGCGGCGGGCTTCGATCCCGCCGCGGCGCCAACCGGGCGCGAGCCGAGCGGGACCTTCCCCTACTTCGGCGTGCTGGAGGGGGCGACCAGGTTCGACCCGGTCACCAAGCCCGGCGACAGCACCAAGGACTACCTGAAGGACGTCGCCTACGACCAGTACGAGATTTTCGACGGCGCCAAGCTGATCAAGGTGGAGGGCCGGCTGCGCACCATCCGCGAGGACGGAAAGACCGTGTCGTTCTTCCAGGCGAAGAAGAGCTACGAGAAGATGGTTCACGACCTCGGCGGCGTCACGGTGTTCGAGGGCTCCGGGCAGCAGATGGAGGACCTGAAGCTCAAGTTCGCCGACGGCCGCCATCGTGGCTACTTCCTGCGCCATGACGAGATGGGCGCCTACATGGTTAAGACTCCCACCAAGCAGGTGTGGGTGGAAGTTTACCAAGATTGGAACCACAACGACCAGAACTTCTGGCTGACGGTGATCGAGACCAAACCGCTGGAAGTGAAGACCGTCCCCGAAGCGGAGATGAAGTCCGCGCTCGACAAGGCCGGCCACGTGGCGCTGTACATCAACTTCGACACGGACAAGACGACGATCAAGGGTGACTCCCAGCCGATCATCGCCGAGATCGTCAAGCTCCTGACCGACAACCCGTCGCTGAACCTCACGGTGGAGGGCCACACCGACAACATCGGCGGCGCCCCGCACAACCAGACCCTGTCGGAGGGCCGCGCCAACTCGGTGGTGGGGGCGCTCATGGCGCAGGGGATCGCCATGAGCCGCCTGCAGCCCAAGGGCTTCGGCGCGACCAAGCCGGTGGCCGACAACGCGGCGGAGGACGGCCGCGCGAAGAACCGCCGGGTGGAGCTGGTGAAGCGCTGAGCGGGGCGCCCGCGCGGCCGCCCCGCGCTGCGGCTAGAGCAGCTTCTTCGCCAGCGTCGTGACCAGCGTCCTCGGATCGGGCCCGGGCGCCGGGGGCGTGCCAGGCAGGGTCAGCGCGGGGCCGTAGACCAGGCCGGCGTAGTGCTTGCGGTCGGCGAACAGCTGCAGCTGGCGCGTCTTGTCGCTGTAGAAGGCGGTCATGCCGAGGCCCGGGACCACGTCGCCCGCCGGCATCATGCCGCCTGCGGTGCGCATCTCCTGGACCTGCGCATCGGTGACGGGGTCGTCGGTGACGCGGGTCATCATCGTCATGACCCCGTCGTCGGCGAAGATGTAGGTGCACGTGGCCACCGTCGCGCCGCTCGCCGCGTCCGCCCTGTTCTCGGCGGACTTCACCTTCACCCCGGCGGCGGCCTCCACGTCGGGCCGGCTCAGCGTCCTGCAGGCGTCCGCCATGTTCCAGTGCGGGCCGCCCGACGCCGCAAGGCCGCCGCCTCCGCCGCCCGACCCGCCGCAGGCGGCCAGCGCCAGCGCGCCGCCCAGCGCCAGCGCGGCGCGGCCCCGTTCCAGCGACACCATCGTCCACTCCCCCCATCCAACCCGCCGCATCTTGCCTCCACCGAGCGTGGCTGTGCAATGTCGAAGGCCCGACACGCCGTCCGGCGCCGGGTTCCGCGCCCATGCTGCTCGCCGCCATGCTCGTCGCCGTGTCCGCGGCCCCTCCGCGTGAAGACATCCCCTTCCACAAGCCGTCGCTGAAGGGCGACCCCCCGGTGATGGCGCTGGCCCTCCGGGCGGTGGGCGCGGCCTGCAGATGGCGCGACGGCCAGAACGGACCCTACGTCCCCGGGTTCGACGCCCTGGCCGGCGTGGGGCAGACCTTCCACCCGCAGGGTGCGATCGTGGTGCGTCGGCGCGGCGCCCAGCGGGTGGCGTTCCTGGCGAGGATCAGCGGCGGGCGCTGCCGCATCCTCGACGTCCAGCCCCTGCCGCCGTCGTCGCGACGCGAAAGCTTCGAGCAGTGCACCGTGCCCGATCCGAGGGCGGAGGTGGACACGCCGCTGGCGGACGGCCTGGGCCTGCACGAGCGGGGCTCCACCGCGATCACCTACTTCCTGGAGGCCGACTTCAAGCGGGGCGGCCTGATCCAGCGCGACCCGGTGGGCGATCCCCGCTACCGCTGCAACGGCTTCGAAAGTCCGCTCTGACGCGCCGGACTCGGCAGGGTCTGGGCCTGGAGGAAGCTCCGCAGGCGCTCGACACCGTCCTGAAGCGTCTGCGGCCGGGCGGCGAAGCACCAGCGCAGCCAGCCCTCGCCGTCGTCGCCGAAGGCCGCGCCGGGGGCGAGGCCGAGCCCGGCCTCCTCCACGAGCCGCTTGGCCAGCGCCAGGCTGTCGTGCGCGCCGGGCGGGCGGAACAGGCTGTACATCCCTCCGTCGGGCCGGGGGGCCTCCACGCCGGGTATCTGCGCGAGCTCGCCCAGGAGGAGGTCGCGCGACGCGGCCAGCTCCGCGCGGAGTTCGGCCACGTGCGGCTCGCCGTGCTCCAGCGCCTCCAGCCCGGCGGACTGCACGAAGTCGGGCGCGCAGGAGGTGTTGTACTCCAGGAGCACGCCCAGCCGCTCCACGAGCGCAGGGGGCGCCACGAGCCAGCCGAGCCGCCAGCCGGTCATCCGCCACGCCTTGGAGAAGCTGTTGGCGCTGACGAACCGGTCGTCCGGATCGACGAGCGGCGCGAAGGAGGGGGCGGAAGCGCCCTCGCCGAAGTGCAGGCGCTCGTACACGTCATCGGCGATCAGCCAGGTGCCGTGGCGGCGGCACCGCTCCAGCACCGCGGCGCGGTCCTCGGCGCGGATGGTCCAGCCCGTGGGGTTGTTGGGCGAGTTGACGAACAGGGCGCGGACGTCGGGGGTGAGCGCCTCCAGGAGCCGGTCCAGGTCCAGCGCGAAACGGCCTCCGCGCGGGCGGATCGGCACGGTGCGCACCCGCGCGCCCATGATCTTGGGGATCTCCGCCACGTTGGGCCAGACGGGGTCGACCACCACGACCCGGTCCCCCGGCGAGAGCAGGGCCTGCGCGGTGATCATCAGCGCGTTCACCCCCGAGTTGGTGATCGCCAGCCGGTCGAAGGCGACCTCCACGCCGTGCAGGCGGGTGAGGTAGGCGGCCAGCGCCGCGCGCAGGTCGGGCCGGCCCAGGTTGTGCGTGTAGAAGGTGCGGCCCTCCCGCAGCGCCGCGGCGCCCGCCTCGCGGATGAAGTCGGGGGTGGCGCGGTCCGACTCGCCGAACCAGAAGGGCAGCACGTCCGCCCGGCCCATGCCGGCGTTGGCCACCTCGCGGATCTTGGACCCGCGGAGCGCGGCGATCTCCGGACGGGCGAGGGGAGGGGCGGTCACCCGCGCCTCCTACGCGCCGGGCCGGGCCGCACCAAGCGCCGGCCCTCCCGACCTTCCCCCGAGCGGGACGGCGCCGGTCGCTCACACGGCGTGGAGGCCCGGAGCGCCACGCTCCACCGCGAAGCTCTGGCGCAGCGACAGGGCGCCGCCCGGCCGGCTGACCTGGTCCACCACCTTGAAGTCGGCGCGCCAGCGGTCGCGGCCCACCTCGTGCACCATGTAGCCGCGGCGGCTGTTGATGAAGGGGCACTGGGGGTTCCTGTCGCGGATCACCGCGTAGCCGGGGTGCACCTCCTCGCCGTCGCCGCCCGAGCTGATGGAGGTGGCGACGAACTCGGTGGCGAGCGCGCGGCCCGCCTTGCCGTCGGTGCGCAGCTCCCCCGCATAGTTCTGGTGCTCGTCGCCGGTGGCCACCACCACGTTGGCGACCTTGTGCGCCTGGAGGTGGTCCAGCAGGCGGCGGCGGGCGGCGGGATAGCCGGCCCAGCTGTCCATGTTCCAGATCTCGCCGGGCTCGTCGTGCTCGCGCCGGTCCAGCGGCATGAGCATCACCTGGTTGGCGAGGAGGTTCCAGCGGCGCGTCCCGTTGGCCAGCCCGTCGAACAGCCACCGCTCCTCCGCCGCGCCCATGATGGTGCGGCGGGGGTCGAGCGCCTCGGGGCACACCGGCTTCATGTTGTCGCCGCACGGCTGGTCGTCGCGGAACTGGCGCGTGTCGAGGAAGTGGCAGTCCAGGAGGTCGCCGTAGGCTGCGCGGCGGAACACCTGGATGGCCGTGCCGTGCGGGAAGGAGCGGCGGCGCAGCGGCATGTTCTCGTAGTAGGCCTGGGCGGCGGCCTGGCGGCGCAGGTCGAACACCTCGGGCGGGGTGCCGTCCTGGTCGTGGTCGCCGGCCCAGTTGTTGTCGGTCTCGTGATCGTCCCAGGTCACCCACCAGGTGTGCGCGGCGTGGGCGGCCTGCAGGTCGGGGTCGGACTTGTACTGGGCGTAGCGCGAGCGGTAGTCGTCCAGGCTGTAGGGCTCGTCGGCGAAGTGCTCGCGCACCTTGGGCGTGGGCAGGCCGTGGTCCTGGCGCGTGTGGGCGCCGCCTCGGCCCTCGTAGATGTAGTCGCCGTAGTGCCACAGGAAGTCGACGTCGGGCTCGGCGGCGGCGTGGCGGTAGGCGGTGAACAGCCCGTCCTCCCAGTTCTGGCAGCCCGCCGCGATCAGGCGCACGCGGTCGAGCCTGGCGTCCGGCGCGGGCAGGGTGCGGGCGCGCCCGGCGAAGGAGCGGTCGCGGCCCGCGGTGAAGCGGTACCAGTACGGGCGGTCCGCCTGCAGGCCCTCCACCTCCACGTGGACCGAATGCCCGAGCTCGGGCCGGGCGGGCGCCTCGCCCTTGGCCACCACCGTCTTGAAGCCCTCGTCCGCGGCCACCTCCCACCCCACCGGGACCACGGTCATCGGCATGCCCGAGTGCAGGGCGAGGGGCTCGGGCGCGAGCCGCGTCCAGAGGACGAACCCGTCGGGGGAGGGGTCGCCCGACGCCACGCCCAGCTGGAACGGCGTCACGCGGAACAGCGCCTGTGCGCGCACGATCGCGGGGGCGGCCATCGCGCCGACGAGGCCGCCCACGAGGTCGCGGCGCCGAGGGCGAAAGGGCGGGCGGAGGAGGGGCATGCGGGGCTCCGGCTGGCGACGCCCGGGCTACGCCCCCCGTGCGGCGTTTGTGTGAAGGTCACGCCCGCGTCATCGACTCGCGGCACACCGCGCTCACGGGCGCCGCGGCGTCGCGGGAGGGGTGAGCGCCATGGACGCCTGCGCCTGGCGGCGGAGCTTCCGCACCGTCTTCATCTCCGACCTGCATCTTGGAGCACGCGGCTGCCAGGCCGAGCTCCTGCTCGACTTCCTGACGCACGTGGAGTGCCGCAAGCTGTTCCTGGTGGGCGACGTGATCGACGGCTGGCGGCTGAAGCGCGGCTGGCGCTGGCCGGCCTCGCACGACGCGGTGCTGCAGCGCATCCTGGAGCTGGCCCGGCGCGGCGTGGA
>CAXSHO010000110.1:282-10767 GCA_964237305.1 uncultured Caulobacteraceae bacterium | reverse complement strand
ACCGCATGGGCCGCGCCATCCAGGCCGGCCGCGTGTGGACGAACTGCTACCACGCCTATCCGGCGCATGCGGCCTTCGGCGGCTACAAGCAGTCCGGAATCGGGCGCGAGAACCACCGGATGATGCTGGACCATTACCAGCAGACCAAGAACATGCTGGTGAGCTACAATCCCAACAGGCAGGGCTTTTTTTGAGCGGGTCCGCCCCGCCGGCTGGCGTGCGGGCGACCGACGCCGCCCGCGCGCTGCTGCGCGAGATCGTCGAGGAGCACGGGCCGGTCTTGTTCCACCAATCCGGGGGCTGCTGCGACGGCTCCTCGCCCATGTGCTATCCCGTGGGCGACTTCATCGTGGGCGACCGCGACGTTCTCCTGGGCGAGATCGAAGGAGCGCCCTTCTACATCGGCGCGGCGCAGCACGCCGCCTGGCCGACCAGCACCCTCGTGATCGATGCGGTGCCGGGGCGGGGCGGGATGTTCTCGCTCGACAACGGGCGGGAGCGCCGGTTCCTCACCCGCTCCACCGCCTGCGCGACGCCCTCGAAGTCCTGACGCCGCGGCGGCGCGAGGGTCAGTGCGCGTCGGCGTCGTTGACCACGTCGTCGCGGCCGCCGCCCTTGACGAAGATCAGGCCTATGAAGCCGAGCACCAACAGCACCAGCACCATGGCGAAACCGCCCTGTTGCGTCTTGAAGTACCGCGTGCCCGCATTCACCAGCGTCGGCCCGAGCCACATGGTGGCGGTGCCGGACAGGGCGTAGACGCCGAAGAAGGCTCCGCTCTGCGCCGGGGGCGTCAGGCGGGTCAGCATGGTGCGGCTCGACGAGTAGTGCGCCACGATGAACGTGCAGTTCACGAAGCCCACCAGCAGGAACATCAGCTCGGGCAGGGTGCGGAAGATCGGGCCGTGCCACAGGGGCGCGTGGAGCGCCGTGCTCCAGGGCAGGTAGAGGATCTTGTCGGGCCCCATGCCCAGTAGCGCCACCACGCCCAGCATGGTCATGGTGATCTCCACCTGGATAGCCCCCTTCGGCCCGAGCGTGGCGTCCAGCCACCGGCCGGTGAACCCCCCCACCACGCCCAGCACGGAGAGCAGCACGCCGTAGGCCAGCATCTCCAGCGCGCCCCAGTGCATCACCCCCACCGCGTACACGCCGGCGTAGATCAGGATGGCCGTCATGCCGTCGAGGTAGAACATGCGCGAGACGAGGTAGACCGCCGCGCTGCGGTAGCGGCCGACGGTGGACACCATGCGCCCCAGCGCCCGCGCACCCTCGCCGAAGGCCTTCACCAGCGGCACGCCCGTGGACGGCGCGTCACGCGTGAACAGGAAGAACGGCAGGGCGCCCACGGCGAAGATCCCCGCCGCCAGCAGCGCCACCACCCGCTCCGGCTCGTGGAGGGCGGGGCTGAGGCCGAACAGCGGCTTGGCGGGCAGCCACGACCAGCTCGCCGTGCCGGGCAGGCCGGGAAGCGCGAAGGCCCAAGCGGTGAAGGCCAGGGCCAGAAGCGCGAACAGCTGCCCCAGCGCCACGGCGAGGCCGGACGCCTTGTGCGCCTGCGCCATCCCCACCGCCCTCACCAGGAGCGAGTTGTGCAGCACCTCCGACCACGAGAACAGCTTGGTGCCGTCGAGGGTCATCCCGGACGGGTTGTCCGCGATCACCGCGGCCGCGATCGCCAGGGTCGTCGTCACGCTCAGCCCCGTGTGGTCGGGCCGGGCCCACCACAGGCTGGCGGTGAGGGGGACCATGGCCGCCACGATCACCGCCAGCCAGGCCTTGCGCCGGCCGAGCGTATCGACGGACGCGCCCAGCAGCGGCGCCGTCAGCATCACGGCCCAGCCGGAGTACTGGCTGAAGCGGGAGATCAGCTCCTGCCCCCGGATCGGCTCCCCCACCATCACCCGCGCCACGTAAGGCATGAAGATGTAGATGGTGATCAGCATCAGGTACGGGTTGCGGGCGCCCTCGAAGAGCGCCCAGGCGTACCCGCCCAGGGTGAGGCCGCCCTCGGCGCGGGCCGCCGGCCGGGCCAGGTCCGGCGAAGGGTCGAGCGGCGCGGCGGGCGCAACGATCTGGGTCATGCGGTCCTCGCGCGGCGGCAGGTCACGGGCGGCTGGTCATCGGGCGGCCGCGGCGTAGGCCGCGGTCAGGGCGTGCGTGTCAGGCCAGCACCTTCACCGGGATGGCGGTGGTCTCGCCCGTCTTGGCGTCCCGGCGGTAGCCGGTGGTCTCGAACTCGGCGGGAAGCGTGATCTCCATCACCTCGAAGTCGGGGGAGGAGTCGATCTCGCGGTGCTTGTTCCAGGCGGGCTGGTGGATGGCCATCCCCGCCTCCAGCCGCACCTCGCCGACGCCCTCGAACTCGAACAGGGCCCAGCCCTTGAGCACGTAGGCGAGATGGAAGGTGAGGTCGTGCGTGTGCCAGCCCGTACCCGTCTTGGAGCCGGGCTTGGCGCGGAACACGCCCACGGCGAGGACCCCGCCGGTGGCCTCGGCCACACCGAGGTCGCGGTACTCCAGCGCGTCCGTCAGGGGGAAGGGCTGGAAGCTGTCGTCCGTCAGGGGTCGGATCATGTCCGCCGTGAGATCGGTGAAGTTCGGATCGGCCACCTCGGCCTCCTCTGGACGCACGCAGACTGGTTATGACAGCCAGCAAGTCGATCCGTCGTCAAGGCTTAATGTTGGATGGTGTCCACATCGCCGCCGCGGGCTGCGCGGGGTTCAGGCGGAGGCGCTCTCCTCCGCGCGGCGGGAGGCGGGGCGGATCGCGGGCCGGGCCGCCACGTGACGCAGGTCGAGCCCCACCGCCCAGTGCGCGAACACGTCGACCATCATCGTCTCGTCGACGGGGGTCTGCCGGTCCAGCATCAGCATGGCCAGGCCGTGCGCCAGCGACCAGGCCTCGAGCGCGACCACCTCCGCCTGAGCGGGCGAGGCGGCCACGGAGGCGGCGTTGGCGCGCAGCAGCGCCATGGCGCCGGCCGCGTGATCGGGGCCGCCGACGGCGGCCTCCGGAGAGCTCGAGAAGATCTGCCGATACAGCGCCGGGTTGGCCATGGCGAAGCGGACATAGGCGACGCCGGTGGCCTTGAACCCCGCCACCCCGCCGCCCGCCGCCTCGGCCGCCGCCCGCTGCGCCAGGTAGAGCATCTGCAATCCCTCCACTGCGAGCGCCTGCATGAGGCTCTCCTTGTCGGCGAAGTGGCGGTAGACGGCGTTGGCGCTGACCCCGACGGTGCGCGCGATCTCGCGGAGCGACAGGTCGTCGGCCGTGCGCGTGGCCAGGAGGTCGAGGCCCGCGCGCAGCAGCGCGGCGCGCAGGTCGCCGTGGTGGTAAGGCTTCGATCGCGAGTTGACAGCGGTCATATCGGCTTTATGTTCACGGTGTAGACACTTTCAGGACGGGACGGGATGTCAATCGTCGAGGACGCGATCCGTACAGGCGTGACGAAAGGCGTCAATCTGATCGCCGGGTACAATCGCCGCCGCATGGCCGACGAGACCGCTCCGCACCCCTACCTGTCGGGCGTGCACGAGCCCATGAAGGACGAGCGCACCCTCACCGAGCTGCAGGTCACGGGCGTCATCCCCCACGCGCTCGACGGGCGCTACCTGCGGATCGGCCCCAACCCGGTCGCGCCGGAGCCCGCCGGGCATCACTGGTTCGTGGGCGACGGCATGGTCCACGGCGTGGCGCTGAAGGACGGCAAGGCGCTGTGGTACCGCAACCGCTGGGTGCGGTCGCGGCATGTCAGCCGGGTGCTCGGCGAGCCCCCGGCCCCCGGTCCCCGGCACGAGCCCTCCGACAACGCGAACACCAACGTCATCGCCGTCAACGGCCGCACCTTCGCGCTGGTGGAGGCGGGCGCCTATCCCGTGGAGCTCGCCGACGACTTGGAGACGGTGGCGCACAACCCCTTCGACGGCTCGCTCAAGGGCGCCTTCACCGCGCACCCGCACCGCGACCCGCTCACCGGCGAGCATCACGCCATCACATACCAGGGCGACAATCCCTCCACGGTGCACCACGTCGTCCTGACCGACGAGGGGCGGGTGGTGCGCGAGGAGCCGATCCCCGTGCGGGACGGGCCTTCCATCCACGATTGCGGACTGACGGCGCGCTACGTGCTGGTCTTCGACCTGAACGTCACCTTCTCCATGAAGGCGGTCGTGGGCGGCCACACCTTCCCCTACGCCTGGAACGCGGGACACCAGGGTCGCGTGGGCCTTCTGCCCCGCAAGCGGTCCGCCTCCGACATCATCTGGTGCGATGTGGACCCTTGCTACGTCTTTCACGTCGCCAACGCCTATGACGCGCCGGACGGGCGGGTGATCGTCGACCTGGTCGTGTACGATCGCATGTTCGCCGACAGCCTCAAGGGCCCGGACTCGGTGGGACGTCTGGAGCGCTGGACGATCAATCCCCAGACCCAGGCGGTGGATCGGCGGGTGATCGACGCCAGCGGCCAGGAGTTTCCGCGGCCCGACGAGCGGCGCTTCGGCCAGCCTTACCGCTACGCTTACGCGATCGCCATCGCGGCCGACACCAAGCAGTTCGGGGGCGAGACCCGGCTCTACAAGCACGATCTCGACGCGGGCGGTCGGCAGGTCCACGATTTCGGTCCCAAGCGCCATCCGGGCGAGTTCGTCTTCGTTCCCTCCACGCCCGACGCCGCCGAGGACGAGGGCTGGCTCATCGGGCTCGTGGTGGACCTGGGCCGCGACGTCACCGACCTCGTGATCCTGGACGCCCAGGCCTTCGAGGCCGAGCCCCTGGCCAGCATCCGCATTCCCCACCGCGTGCCTGCGGGCTTCCACGGAAACTGGCTGGCCGCCGCGCCCGCGGGATGACCTCGTCGGTCCGCCCGTCGGCTCCTTGCGCCGTCACGCCCCAGCTCCCGGCTGCGTGCGTCGTTTCCGGCGGGCGCCACCGCACCATCGACGAGATCCGCGACCGCGCCCTGCGCGCGGCCGGCGGCTTCAAGCGCCTGGGCCTGGGGGAGGGCGGCACGGTGGCCCTGCTGCTGCGCAACGACTTTCCGCTGTTCGAGGCCACCCTCGGCGCCACGTCGGCGGGGGCCTACCCAGTGCCCTTGAACTGGCACGGCACGGCGGAGGAGGTGGGCTACATCCTGCGCGACAGCGGGGCCAGGATCCTCATCGCCCACAGCGACCTCCTGCCGGGTGTGGCGGCCGGACTGCCAGACGATGTGGCGGTGTTCGTGGCGCGCACGCCCCCGGAGATCGCCGAGGCGCACCGCGCGCCTGACGCGGCCGCGCCGCCCGGCGCACTCGGGCTCCGCACGCAGGACTGGGACGCCTGGCTGCAGGGTCAGGAACCCCAGCGGGAGGCCGCCCGGGCCATCCGAGCGGCCGTGATCTACACATCGGGCACCACCGGGCGTCCCAAGGGCGTGCGCCGCGCGCCCAACCTGTCGGGGGTGGTGCGCAACGGCACCGCGGCCGCCTTCGGCTTCGAAGGCGACGAGCCCCTCACCGTGCTGATGAACGGGCCCATGTACCACTCGGCCCCCAACAGCTACGGCCTCCTGGCGCTGAACCGGGGCGCCCGGATCGTGCTGCAGCCGCGCTTCGACGCGGAGGACCTGCTGGCGCTGGTCGAGCGCTGGCGCGTCACGCACATGCACATCGTCCCGACCATGCTCGTGCGGCTGCTGAGGCTGCCGGACGAGGTGAAGGCGCGCTACGATCTTTCCTCGCTTCGCCACGTGGTGCATGGCGCGGCCCCGTGCCCGTCGGAGGTGAAGCGGGCGATGATCGACTGGTGGGGGCCGGTGATCCACGAGTACTACGGCTCCACCGAGACGGGGCTCATCACCAGCCACGACTCCGGCGAGGCGTTGCGCAAGCCCGGCACGGTGGGGCGCGTGCTGCCGGGCGTGACCCTGAAGGTGGTGCGCGAGGGAGGCGGCGAGGCGGCGCCCGGCGAGGCCGGCGACGTGTTCGTCCACACCACCGCGATCACCGACTTCACCTACATCGGCATGGAGGAGCAGCGCGCGGCGGTGGCCGACGGACGCTTCGTCACCGTGGGCGACATCGGCTACGTGGACGAGGAGGGCTTCCTGTTCCTCTGCGACCGCCGTCGCGACATGGTGATCTCCGGCGGCGTGAACATCTACCCCGCGGAGATCGAGGCGGCCCTCCTGGAATTGCCCGGCGTGGCGGACTGCGCCGTTTTCGGCATCCCGGATCCCGAGTTCGGGGAGGCGGTGTGCGCGCACGTGCAGACCGCGCCCGGCGGCCCCGACGCGGCGGCGATCCGCGTCGCGCTCGGGCGGAGCCTGAGCCGCTTCAAGCTGCCCAAGGTGATCGAGATCGCCGCCGAGCTGCCCCGCGAAGACTCGGGCAAAATCTTCAAGCGCAAGCTGCGTGAGCCCTACTGGGCCGGATCCGGGCGGACGATCTGAGCATGAGCGACACACCGGTCCTTCATCACGGCGACCGCACGCGCTCGCTCCGCGTCCGCTGGGTGCTGGAGGAACTGGGCGTTCCCCACCGCTTGGAGCCCGTCCTGTTCCCGCCCCGCGTGCGGCAACCGGAGTACCTCCGGGAGAACCCGCTCGGCTCCCTGCCGCTGTTTGTCGACGGCGACGTGCGGCTGACCGAGTCGATGGCCATCTGCGAGGTCCTGGTCGCCAAGCACGGCCCCACGCCGCTGGCCGTCGATCCGGACGAGCCGGGCTATCCCGCCTACCGGCAGTTCACCTGGATGGGCGAGGCGAGCCTGATGCCGCCCATAGGCGCCCTGGTCGGCCAGATGATCCTGACGCCGGCCGCCGAGCGCTCGGCCAAGATCATCGAGGACGCGCACGCGCTCCTGGCGCGGCGGATGCAGCCGGTGACGGCGGCGCTGGCGCGGTCCGACCATCTGGCGGCCGACCGCTTCACCCTGGCCGACGTGTCGGTGGGCTACGCGCTGGGCCTCGCGATCCAGCTGGGCGCGGGCGAGGTGCTCGGCGAGGCCGCGGTGCGCCACCACGCGCGCCTGACGCAGCGGCCGGCCTACCTGCGCGCCGACGTCGCCGTGAACGCCTGACTCTTCCTTCAAAGTCTGGAACACTTATGTCCGACAGCGTCCGCTCCCGCGAGATCCGCCTGAAGTCCAGGCCGGAAGGCCTGCCCACCCCCGAGGCCTTCGAGGTGGCGGAGGTGACGCTGCCGCCGCCCGCCGCGGGCGAGGTGCAGGTGCGGAATCTGTGGATGTCGGTCGATCCCTACATGCGCGGCCGCATGACCACGCGGAAGAGCTACGTGCCGCCCTTCCAGCTCGGCGAGGCGCTGCAGGGCGGCGCGGTCGGCCGGGTGACGGCCTCCAACGCGGAGGGGCTGGCGGCGGGCGACCTCGTGCAGTCCATGTACGGCTGGCGCGAGGCGTTCAACGCCAAGGCGGCGGGCCTGCAGAAGCTGCCCGACCTGGACCTGCCGCCCGAGGCCTACCTCGGGGTGGCGGGCCTGCCCGGGCTGACCGCCTACGTGGGCGTGACGCGGATCGCGGAGGTGAAGACCGGTGACGTGGTCTTCGTCTCGGCGGCGGCCGGCGCAGTGGGCTCCGTCGCCTGCCAGATCGCCAAGATCAAGGGCGCCACCGTCGTCGCCTCGGCGGGTGGTCCCGAGAAGTGCGCCTTCCTGCGCGAGATCGGCTGCGACCAAGTGATCGACTACAAGGCCGAGCCCGACCTCACCGCCGCCCTGCAGCGCGCCGCGGCGGACGGGATCGACGTGTGTTTCGAAAACGTGGGCGGCGCGCACCTGGAGGCCGCGCTGGAGTGCGGCAACTTCTTCGCCCGCTTCGCGCTTTGCGGCAGCATCTCCGACTACAACGGCAAGGAGCCGGTCGGTCCGCGCAACCTGGCCAACGCCATCACGCGCAGCATGCGCCTGCAGGGCTTCATCGTCTCCAACTACTGGGACTTGATGGCCGAGTACGCGCGCGAGGTCGCCGCATGGTCGGCCGCCGGCGAGCTGAGCTGGCGTCAGACGGTGGTGGAGGGCGTGGAGCGTGCGCCCGAGGCCTTCCTGAAGCTGTTCTCCGGCGAGAACCTGGGCAAGATGCTGGTCAAGCTGGGCTGACGGCGTCCGCGACGGGCGGCCAGGGCGTGGCCCGGAACACGCCCTCGTGCAGCACCTTCGATCCCGGCTGGGCCAGGTCCCAGTGCGTCGTGGCCGTGCGGTGCGCGATGCGCCAGGCGCCGTCCCGCCGCTCGAACCGGTCCAGCCAGCGCCCGCCAAGGATCACGGCGTGCCCGCCGGACGACGAGGCGCCGTGACGCGCCATATGGTCCGGACCGAGCACGCGAAGCGCCGCCGCGTCGTCGTCCGCCAGCTTGTGGAAGGCCAGGACGCAGCTCTCCGCCTGCGCGAGGTCGCCGTCGAGCTCGATCCAGACGTTGGTGAGGTGATGCTGCGTCAGCGGCATGCCCGCGCTCGTCGCCCTGACGTTCCACTCGGCGAACTGGTGTGCGGGGCCCTGGAAGAAGCCGTGGTCGTCGGTGGCGTCGGGCCAGTAGACGTCTTTCAGAAGGTCCAGGTCCTTGCCGTCGACCGCACGGCAGTACTGCACGAGCACCCGGCCGATCTCCGCCCTGTCCAGCAGCGCCTGCAGGTCGGTCATGGCCCTGTCTCCCCCTCTGCGCCGAACCTATCCGCCGCTTGTCGCAACGACAAGCATCCGGGTCAGGCGGCGGCGCCGATCGACGCCGTGCGCCGCTTGCCGGCGGGCGGGCGGGCGAAGGCGCGGGGCGCCTTGCCTGCGGCCACGCCCTGCAGCAGCAGCCCGATCAACTGCTCGCGCGCCCTCGCGAGATCCAGCGTGCGGTCGGCCTGCCACTGGGCGATGACCCCGCGCAGCGCTGCCAAGAGGATCACGCCCAGGAGCGTGGGGTCGAGGTCCGCGCGGATCTCGCCGTTCTCCACGCCCTTGCGGAAGTAGCCCTCGAAGGCGCTGGCCGTCTCCCGGCTCAGGAGGGTCACGGCGGGGGAGAGGGAGGGGCTGCTGAGCGCCTCCGTCAGCATGATCTGCAAGACGCAGAGGTGATGGGGGCAGCGGACCGCCGCGTCGAAGTAGGCCGTCACGGCGTCGATCAGGGCCGACAAGCCGCCCTCGCGCGGCGTTCCGGCGATCAGGCCGCGCGACTCCTCGACGATGAAGTCCGCCAGCGCCTCCTCGAACCCCTGCTTGTTGCCGAAATAGTGGGCGGGGAGGCCGCGGCTGAAGCCGGCGCTGGCGCCCACCTCCGCCAGGGTGACGTGCTGCAGGCCGCGCTCGGCCACGAGCCGGGTGCCGGCCTCCAGGAGGCGCAGCTCCGCCTCCTCCCGGCGCTCGCCCTGGGTGCGGCGAAGGGGACGGGTCTTCATGGGTCAGCTCCAGGTCTCACGTCCGGCCAGCCGGCCCGGTCCACGTAGTCTTGCAACGGCCGGTCGATGAAGCCGTCCGCCTTCAGCATGACGAGGCCGTGCAGCTGCGCCCACGCCAGATAGGCCTCGTCGGGCCGCGCTCCAGGTGTGGCCGCACCGAGAACGCGCTGGAGGCGGTCGAAGGCGGCGTCGGCGGCCGCGCCCAGCGCCGACCCCGGCGGGGCCTTCGGAACGAGGCGCGACGCGAACATCAGCCGGTAGACCTCGATGTTGGCTTCGCCGAACGCCGCGTAGGCCCACGCCGCCGCCCGGGGCGCCTGCGCCGCCGCGGACCCCGACAACGCCTCGTCCAAGGCGGCCAGGAGCTCTTCGAAGCCCATCAGGGCCACGTCGCGCAGCAGCGCCTCGCGGTCGGCGAAGTGGCGGTAGGGTGCGGGCTGGCTCACCCCCGCCAGCCGCGCCAGGGACGTCAGCGACACGGCCTGCGCCCCGCTGCGCGCCACCTCTTCCCGCGCGGCCCGCAGCAGGGCGCCGCGCAGATCGCCGTGATGATAGCGCGCGCGCGCCGGAGCCGCCGCCTGCGGAGCTGGGGGTGGGTCGGCCATGCGTCTGAGAGACTAGGAGAGGACGCCGCCCGCCGCCAAGCCCCGGCGGTGCGGTCGATCGGCCGTCCATCCGCCGTCGACGAGCAGACTTGCGCCGGTCACCATCGCCGCGGCGTCCGAGGAGAGGAACACCACCGCCCCCATGACGTCCTCCACGCGCCCCAGCCGGCCCAGTTTGATCCGGGCGAGCACGTTCTCCCGAAAGGCCGCGTCCTCCAGGAAGGGGCGCGTCATGGGTGTCTCGACAAAGGTTGGGGCGATCGTGTTGGAACGAACGCCGTCGCCCGCCAGGTCCAGGGCGAACGCCTTGCTCATGCCTCCAGCGCCCACTTGACGGCGCAGTAGAGCGAGCGGCCAGCTTCGCCCACATGGCCCATCTGCGAGCTCATGTGGATCATGACACCGCCCCCGCCATCCGGCGGGCGGCGCGACGAAGAAGGCGGCGCGCACGTGCAGTCCATCACGCGTCGTAGTCGTCCGCCTGCACCTCCTGCATCAG
>CAXSHO010000110.1:0-272 GCA_964237305.1 uncultured Caulobacteraceae bacterium | reverse complement strand
GGCGTCGAAGAAGGGCCTCACCGCGCCGAGGTCGGCGACGTCCGGCTCCGCCGCGTCCGCCAGGCCGCCTGCCTGCCGGATCGAGCCGGCGGCCGCCTCCACCTCCGGCCCGGTGCGGGCGGCCAGCGTCAGCTGCACCCCCGCCTCCGCCAGGGCCGCGGCGCAGGCCAGCCCCAGACCCCTGCCCGCACCGGTGACCAGCGCCCGGCGACCGTCCAGCCGCATTCTGGGCGTGCGCGGCGGCGTCTCGCTCACTCCGCCGCCATGAGCTC
>CAXSHO010000109.1:5952-10983 GCA_964237305.1 uncultured Caulobacteraceae bacterium | reverse complement strand
CGAACCCGTGCCGGACGACTTTCTGGACATCTTGCGCCGCGCCGACGCCGCGCCACCTGTGGCCGGTGGGCGCGAGCCGGGCGAGCGGGATTGATGGTGCGCAGGGTCGAGCTGGACGCAGCCGAGGAGAAGATCTTCAAGCGGGATCTGGTCGCCCTCATCCCGCACCTGCGGGCCTTCGCGCGCACCCTGTGCGGCGATGCGGCGGCCGCCGACGACCTGGCGCAGGACGCGGTGATGAAGGCGTGGGACGCCCGCTCCTCGTTCCAGATGGGCACCAACATGAAGGCGTGGACCTTCATGATCCTGCGCAACCAGTTCTACAGCGAGAAACGCCGCTCCTGGCGGCAGAGCCAGCTTGACCAGGAGGCCGCCGAGCGGACCCTGGTGGCCACCGACGACCCCGCGAGCCCCATCGCGCTGGACGAGATGCGGCTGGCGCTCGGCATGCTGCCCTCCGAGCAGCGGGAGGCGCTGATCCTCGTCGGCGCCGGCGGCTTCGCCTACGAGGAGGCGGCCGACATCTGCGGCTGCGCCGTGGGCACGGTGAAGAGCCGCGTCAGCCGCGCCCGCCGGGCCCTCCACGGCATCCTGGAGGACGGGTCGTACGCCCGGGACGGGACGCCCGCGGGCGACGCCATGCGCTCCATCCTCGCCCACGCCGACAGGCTGAGCGGCGGCCCCCGCTAGGCCCGTGGCCGCGCGGCGCATGACGATCCGCGTGCGGATCGCGCTGGCGCTGGCGCTGGCGCTCACCCCCGTGCTGGCCCTGGGCGTGGTCGAGACGCTGAACGGCTTCCGCTACGACGCCCGGGCCCGGCGCACGCAGCTGGTGGAGGCGGCGCAGCGCAGCGCGATCACCGCCCGCGCCCAGGTGGCCGCGGCGCAGACGCTCCTGGAGAGCGTCACCCCGCAGACCGTGGGGTTCGAGTGCGCCCCGCGGCTGGCGGCGCTGGCCGACCGGTTGAGGACCTACACCAACCTGTTCCGGGTCGACGCGGACGGCCGCATCGAGTGCGCGGCGCGGTCGGTGGTGAGCTCTCCCGAGCAGCGACGAGGTCGCGAGTGGTTCAGGCGCCTGCAGGCCGGCGACCACTTCGCCCTGTCGCGGTCGATGGTGGACACCACGCCCAGCGTCGTCGCCGCCCTGCGGGTGGACGGGCCGGGCGGGCGGTTCGACGGCGCGGCGGTGGCGGTGCTGCCGTTGAGCGCGTTCCGGCCGCCGGGCTCCGACTCCGGCCTGCCCCGGTCCACGGCCGTGGCGCTCACCGACCGCGACGGCCGCATCCTGCAGCAGACGGACGCCCGCGCCTTCGCCCCGCCCCCGGGCGGCTGGCGCAGCGCGGCCACCGGCGAGCACGTCTACAGCGCGCGGACGCCGGACGGGGAGGAGCGCACGCACGTGGTCTCGCCCCTCCTGGAGGACGGGAGCGTCCACGTGGTGCTGTCGGCGCCGCAGCCGGGTCTGGTCTCCTGGGCGCGGCTGAACCCGCTCACCGTGCTGGTGCTGCCGCTCATGGCCTGGCTCCTGGCCTGGGCGGTGGTGTGGGTGGTCACCGAGCGGGCGGTGATCCGCTGGCTGGAGTACCTGGACCGCATAGCCGCCATCTACGCCAGGGGGCGCTTCTCCGTCCGGCCGGTGCAGGCCGCGCGGGCCCCCGCCGAGATCAGGGCGCTGGCCCAGACGCTGGACGCCATGGCCGACGCCATCGTGAGCCGCGACCTCGCCGCCCGCGAGCACCTGTCGCAGAAGGACGCGCTGATGCGCGAGATCCACCACCGGGTGAAGAACAACCTCCAGGTGATCACGAGCCTGCTCAACATGCAGCAGCGCGCGCTGACCGACCCGCAGGCCCGCGCGGCCATGTACGACACGCGCCAGCGCATCACCGCGCTCGCCCTGATCTACCGCGCGCTCTACCAGAGCCCCGACCTGCGCCGGGTGGACGTGCGGCAGTTCCTGGAGGAGCTCATCGGACAGCTCGTCCAGGGCGAGGGCGCCGCGGGCCGGGCCGGGCCGGTCCGCACCGACCTCGTGGCCGACGACCTGGAGATCGACCCCGACAAGCTCGCCCCCCTGGCGCTGTTCGCCGTGGAGGCCCTGACGCAGGCGCGCAAGGCGGCGGCGGACGGCGGCGGACCCATCCACGTCCGTTTCGAGGTCTCCGACACGGAGGTGAGGCTCGAGATCTCCGACGAGGCGGAGGGCGAGCGGCCCGCGGACCCCGGCGACGTCGGGCGCACGCTGATGACCGCCTACGCCCGCCAGCTCCGCGGCCGCTCCGAGATCGAGTCGGTCGGGGCCGCGCGCGTCATGCGGCTGATCTTCCCCCTGCCGGAGGCGCCCCCGCGGCCCGAGGAGGCGACGACGTCGTCGCGGGAACCCGCCATCGGCTCGAACGTTTCCACCGCCGCTTGAGAGGGACGTGCGGGCCAACCGCGACCCTCCGCTAAGGAGATTGTGACATGCGCAAGTTCATCGTTCTCGCCGCCGCCGCCGCGGCCCTGGCCGTCTCGGCCTGCAACACCATGTCCGGCGCCGGCCGCGACGTGAGCGCCGCCGGCCACGCCGTGACCAACACCGCCGAAGACGCCAAGCACTAGGCCTGCCGCGGCGCCGGGCTTCCGGCGACCGCTGACGACACACCGGGGCGCGTCGCGGACCTCCTCCGCGGCGCGCCCTTGTGCGTTTCGCGCCGCCCCCGCGGGATGCTAGCCTCGCGCGTCGACGAGGAGCGCGGGATGGCGGCGGTGGAGACGGGCGGGTCCGCACCCGTCGGGCGCAGGGCGGACATGCGCGTGGTGGTGGCGGCCTCCGCCGCCGGCACCGCCTTCGAGTGGTACGACTTCTTCGTCTTCGTCCCGCTGGCGGGGATCATCGCCAAGGTGTTCTCCGCCGGCCTGTCCGACACCGCGGCGCTGGTGTTCGCGCTGGGCTCCTTCGCCGTGGGCTTCGCCTTCCGCCCGGTGGGGGCGCTCATCTTCGGGCGCATCGGCGACCGGACGGGGCGCAAGGGCGCGTTCCTGGTCACCGTCAGCCTGATGGGGGCGGCCACCTTCCTGATCGGCTGCCTGCCCTCCTTCCGGCAGGCGGGCGTATGGAGTTCGGCGGCCTTCCTGTTCCTGCGCATGTGCCAGGGGATCGCGCTGGGCGGCGAGTACGGGGGCGCGGCCATCTACGTGGCCGAACACGCCCCGCCCGAGCGGCGCGGCTTCTACACGAGCTTCATCCAGACGTCGGCGGCGGTGGGGCTGTGCGCGGCGCTCCTCGTGACGCTGGCCACGCGCACGGCCCTGGGCGAGGCCGCCTTCGCGGCCTGGGGCTGGCGCGTGCCCTTCTGGGCGTCGGCGGGCTTCCTGGCGGTGTCCATCTGGATCCGCCTGAAGCTCACGGAGAGCCCGTCCTTCACGGCGCTGGCCGCGGAGGGGAACATCTCCAAGGCGCCCTTCGCGGAGGCGTTCGGCCGCTGGCCCAACCTCCGGCGGGTGCTGATCGCGCTGTTCGCGCTGATGGTGGCGCAAGGGGCGGTCTGGTACTGCGCCTTCTTCTACGCGCAGGTGTTCATCGAGCGGGTGATCCACGTCGCGCCCGCCACGGTCAACGTCGTGATGATCGCCATCGTGGTCGCGTCCGCCCCTCTCTACGTGCTGTTCGGCTGGCTGTCGGACCGGGTGGGGCGCAAGTGGGTGATGACGCTGGGCGTGCTGATGGCCACCGCCGCGCTGTTCCCCGGCTTCCACGCGCTCGCCGCCTTCGGCAACCCGGCGCTGGTGCGCGCCACGCAGGCGTCGCCGGTGACGGTGGCCGCCGACCCCCGGACCTGCGCCCTGCAGTTCGACCCCCTGGGCCGGGGCCGGTTCGGCTCGTCGTGCGACATCGCCCGCTCGACGCTCACCACCGCGGGCGTCACCTACGTCCAGGTCCCGCTGAACGCCGGCCGGCTGGCGGAGGTGCGCGTCGGCGACCGGGTGGTGGTGACCCCCGACGGCGCCGGGCTTGACCGGGCGGGGCTGACGGCGCTCAAGGCCGAGGCGGGGGCCCAGATCGTGCGCGCGCTGGCCGCCGCGGGCTATCCCGCCGGCGTGGCCCGGGGCGGGAACGCGGTCGGGCTGGTGCTGGTGCTCCTCGTCTTCACCGTCGGGGCCACCGCGCTTTACGGGCCGCAGGCGGCGTGCCTGGTGGAGCTGTTCCCCACGCGGGTGCGCTACACCGCGCTGAGCCTGCCCTATCACATCGGCACCGGCTGGGTGGGCGGCTTCCTGCCCGCCACGGCCTATGCGCTGACGGTGTCGAGCGGGAACATCTTCTTCGGCCTCTGGTATCCGGTGGTGGGCGGCGCCGTGGCCGTGGCCGCCTCCGTGCTGTTCCTGCCGGAGACCCGCGGCGCGGACCTGGACGCCTGAGGGGGGGGACGCCTGAGGGGGACGCCTGAGGGGAACGGCGCGGCCGCCCGCCGTGTTCGACCTCCGCCAGCCGAGGAGCCCGCCATGCCCGAGTTCGACGACCTGCAGCCCGGCGGCCACGCGCCCGCGGAAGGCGAGCGCGACCCTGACGACACCGTGACGCAGGGCGACCATCCCGAGGAGAGCCACCTGGGCGAGGCGGGCGACCCCGCCGAAGGCTGACGCCCCCGCCGGCGCCCCGGCCGACGCGCGCCTGTCGTCAGCCGGTGCTAGAAGCGCAGCCTCGTCGGAGCCGTCCCGCCCATGCCGTCCACCTCCCTCGCCGCGCTGCTCTCCCTGGCCGCCGCGGCCGCCCAGTCGCCCGCCTCCGCTCCGCCCCAGGGCCCGTCGCCCGCGCCGCGCCCCTCGCAGGTGGCGCCCGCCGCAGAGGCGGGCGGCGTCCAGACGCTGGAGAAGGCGCCCAAGCGCGTGCCCGGCTATCTCGGCTCCACCGCGGTGGTCGACGGCTACGCGGTGCTGCCCCCGCCCCCCGCGCCGGGCTCCCGCGAGCCCGCCGAGCTGGTCGACCGCCGCGCCTACGACGCCATGCAGAAGCTCAAGGGCTCCCCGCGCTGGGCGTTGGCGGCG
>CAXSHO010000109.1:0-5942 GCA_964237305.1 uncultured Caulobacteraceae bacterium | reverse complement strand
GCGCGCGACGCCGACGAGAGCGCCGCCGCGGTCCTGGCCGACTTCGACTGCGTGTTCGGTCTCGGCTTCACGCCGGACGCCGCGCCCGCCCTGCTGCGGCTCCTCACCCGCGTGCGCAGCGACGCGGGCGTGCAGACGACCTCCACCAAGAACCGCTTCCAGCACTGGCGGCCGTTCGTCAGCTACGGCGGCGACATCTGCACCCCCGACGACCGGGACGGCACGGCGCACACGTGGTCGTACCCCAGCGGCCACACCTTCGTGGGCTGGGCCTACGGCCTGATCCTGGCCGAGCTCGCCCCCGACCTCGCCACCCCCGTGTTCCAGCGCGCCCGCGCCTATGGCGAGAGCCGGGTGGTGTGCGGCGTCCACACGGTGAGCGACGTGGAGAACGGGCGCGTCAACGCCTCCATGATCGTCGCCGCCCTCCACGCCAACGCCGAGTTCAAGGCCGACCTGGAGGCCGCGCGTCTGGAGCTCGCCGCCCTGCGCAAGGGCGGCGGCGTCGTTCCCGGCGACCGACAGTGCGCGGTGGAGCGCGACGCCATGGCCGACACGCCCTGGCTGCCCGCCAAGGGCCCCGCGAAGCCGCCGGCCCCGCCCCCCAAGGCGCTGCCGAAGCCGCTTCCGCCGCCGAGGCGCTGAGCGGGGCGGGAGGGCCGCCTTGGGGGTTGTTGCGCAGGATGCGGAAGTATCGAACGTCGGCTGGGGGTGGATGTCGGATCTGGCGCGTGGTCTGACCGCGGACGTCGTGGCCGTCCTTGGCGCCGCATGAGGAGGTTTGGTGATGAGCGGATTCGCAGTCGGTCGCACGCGCGTGCGCAAGGTGCACGAACTCGACCTTGACGGCTTCGCCGCCACCCAACTCCTGCCCGAACTCGACCCGCAGCTGCCCGACCGCCATCCCGAGTGGTTCGCGCCCGGCACCTATGACGAGGTGGGGCATGCGCTCCTGAGCGTCCACAGCTGGCTCGTGGAGCACGACGGCGCGGTGATCCTGATCGACACCGGCGCAGGGGCCGACAAGTCGCGTCCGGGCTTGAAGGCGCTCGATCGCCTCCACTCCCCCTACCTGGAGCGTTTGGCGCAGGCCGGCGTGGCGCCCGAACAGGTCGACTACATCCTTCTGACCCACATCCACGCCGACCACGTCGGATGGAACACCCGCCTGGAAGACGGTGTCTGGACGCCGACCTTCCCGAACGCCACGCTGATCTGCTCGGGCTTGGAGTGGGACTACAGCGCCGCGCTCGCCTGCGGCGACGAGGTCGCCGCGGCGCGACTGCGCAAGCGGGCCGGCCTCGGCGACCCAGTCCGGCTCCCCACCCCTGGCGTCTTCGACGACAGCCTTCGTCCACTGGAGGCCGCGGGCCGCCTGCGGCTTGTGGAGGTGGATGGGCGCGAGGTGCTGCCCGGCGTGCGCTTCATCAGCGCGCGCGGCCACAGCATCGACCACGCGACCATTGAGATCACCTCGGAGGGCCGGACGGGAGTGTTCGGTGGCGACATCCTCCACCATCCCGTCGAGGTCCACCAGCCTCATCTGGTCTCGATGTTTTGCGAGTTCCCCGACGAGGCGCGGGACTCGCGCCAGAGCGTGATGAAGCGAGCCGCAGACAACAAAAGTCTCTATTTCAGCAGCCACTTCACTTTGAGCTCCGCCGGCAGGTTCGAAGCACACGGCGAGGGATATCGGTGGAGGTTTGAAGACGGGCGCTGAGGTCGACTTGGGGCGATCGTCGTCCTCGACCTCGTTCCCGTACTCCGACCCAGCCATCAGCCCTGTGTTCGACGCCCGCAGGGCGTCGAATGATAGCTGAACATCCAGCTTACTGACGCCAGCGTCAGCCTCCGCGTGCGGGGCGGGTCAAGGCCTAAGAGCAGAGCCATGCCTTGATGCGGCCAAGCACGGGGGCGCGGCACACGCGCACCACCTCTGTCTCCCATCCCCTCGAGGCGGAAAGGGCCGGGGATGGGGGGGGCACGACGATCGAGAGTTCGTGGCCCTCACTGGCAGGCCAGGCACTCCTCGTAGTCCGTCCGCGCCGCCGCCTGGGCGCTCACCGCCGCCTCCGCCGCCGGGTCGGCGCCGGCGAACGCCGCGCGCTGCACGCTCTTCGAGCGCAAATAGTACAGCGACTTGCAGCCGCGCTCCCACGCCGTCCAGTGCAGCATGTGCAGGTCCCACTTGTCGACGTCGCCGGGGATGAAGAGGTTCACCGACTGGGACTGGCAGATGTCGGGCGTGCGGTCGGCGGCCAGCTCCACCACCCAGCGCTGGTCCAGCTCGAAGGCGGTCTTGTAGACGTCCTTCTCGTCGGTGCTCAGGAAGTCCAGGTGCATGACGCTGCCCTGGTTCTCCAGGATGGTGCTCCAGGTCGCGTCGTCGTTGCGGCCCTTCGTCTCCAGCAGCCTCTCCAGGTAGGGGTTCTTCACGGCGAAGGAGCCCGACAGGGTCTTGTGCGTGTAGATGTTGGCGGGGATCGGCTCGATGCCGGCGCTGGTGCCGCCGCAGATGATGCTGATGCTGGCGGTGGGGGCGATGGCCAGCTTGTGGCTGAAGCGCTCCATCACGCCGCGCTCGGCGGCGTCGGGGCAGGGGCCGCGCTCCTGGGCGAGCTTGACCGAGGCGGCGTCGGCGGCGCGGCGCAGCGACTTGAAGATGCGCATGTTCCAGCTCTTCGCCAGGGCTGACTCGAACGGCACGTTTTGCTGCTGCAGGAAGGTGTGGAAGCCCATCAGGCCGAGCCCATGGCCGAGGGGGCGCGGTCGATGAAGTCCTGCAGCACGTTGTCGAGGAAGCGCATCACGTCCTCGACGAAGCGGGGGTGGTCGCGCCACTCCAGGAAGGTCTCGGCGTTCACGCTGGACAGGCAGCAGACCGCGGTGCGGTCCTGTCCCAGGTGGTCGCGGCCCGTGTGCAGCATGATCTCGCTACACAGGTTGGACTGGCGCACGGAGAGGCCCAGCTCGCGCTGGTGGGCCGGCATGTGGCGGTTCACCGTGTCGGAGAAGATCAGGTAGGGCTCGCCCGTCTGCAGGCGGATCTCCAGGATTTTCTGCCACAGCTCGCGGGCCGAGACGGTGCGCACGGGCGAGCCGTCCTTGGGGCTCTTCAGCGAGAAGTCGGCCCCGTCGCGCACGGCCTCCATGAACTCGTCGGATATGGAGATGCCGTGGTGGAGGTTCAGGCTCTTCCTGTTGAAGTCGCCCGAGGGTTTCCTGATCTCCAGGAACTCCTCGATCTCCGGGTGGTGCACGTCGAGGTAGACGGCGGCCGAGCCCCGGCGCAGCGAGCCCTGGCTGATGGCCAGCGTCAGGCTGTCCATCACGCGGATGAAGGGGATGATGCCGGAGGTCTGGCCCGCGCCCTTCACCGTCTCGCCGATGGAGCGCACGCCGCCCCAATAGGTGCCGATGCCGCCGCCGTTGGCCGCCAGCCACACGTTCTCGTTCCAGGCGCCGACGATGTGCTCCAGGCTGTCGTCCACGGCGTTGAGGAAGCAGCTGATCGGCAGGCCGCGGTCGGCCCCGCCGTTGGAGAGCACGGGGGTGGCCGGCATGAACCACAGGCGGCTCATGTAGTCGTACACGCGCTGGGCGTGGTCGGCGTCGTCGGCGTAGGCGGTGGCCACCCGGGCGAACATGTCCTGCGGGCCCTCGCCGGCCAGGAGGTAGCGATCCTCCAGCGTCTTGCGGCCGAAGTCGGTGAGGAGGGCGTCGCGCGAGCGGTCGACCTCCACCTTGCGCACCAGGGTGAGCACCGGGCCCTTGGTGGGCCAGGAGGGGTGGCGCGGAGTCGCCCGCTCGTCCCGCTGCACCCGGACCGCCGCTTCAACCGCCATCCCACAACCCCTACATCTAGTGCCGTCGATCACTAGAGACACCGGATGCGGTGGGCGCCAAGCGGAGAATTTCGCGTGGCGTTAGTTGACCGGTCACTTCCGGCGCGCGGCTCTCGATTCGCGGAGGGAGACGCCAAGCCACGCCTGGATCGGCCGGGCGGAGGTGCGGCGGTGCGCCTCAGTCACGGCGGCTAGAATCTGTCGCCCAGGTAGACGCGGCGCACCTCCGCGTCGGCGCGGACCTCGTCGGGGGTCCCCTCGAACAGCACGGCGCCGTCCGCGATGATGCTGGCGCGCTCCACGAGGTCGAGCGTCTCACGCACGTTGTGGTCGGTGATGAGCACGCCGATGCCGCGGGCCGCCAGGAAGACGATCACCTCGCGGATGTCGTGGATGGCCAGGGGGTCGATGCCGGCGAAGGGCTCGTCCAGGAGCATGAAGGCGGGGTCGGAGGCCAGCGCCCGGGCGATCTCCACGCGGCGCCGCTCGCCGCCGGAGAGGGCGGCGGCGGGCTCCGTGCGCAGGTGGCCGATGCGGAGCTCGTCGAGGAGGCGGCGGGTGGTCTCCGCCGCGCCCGCGGGGTCGCGCAGCTCGGCCACGGCCAGCACGTTCTGCTCCACCGTCAGCCCGTGGAAGATGGAGGTCTCCTGCGGCAGGTAGCCCAGCCCCAGGCGCGCCCGCTGGTACATGGGAAGCGCGGTGACGTCCTCGCCGTCGAGGCGGATGTGGCCGTAGTCCACGGGGAGGAGGCCGGTGATCATGTAGAAGCAGGTGGTCTTGCCCGCGCCGTTGGGGCCCAAGAGCCCCGCCACCTCGCCGCGCGCCAGCCGCAGGCTGACGCCCTTCACCACCGGTCGTCCCTTGAACGACTTGCCGACGCCGTCGACCGCCAGCCCCTCGCCCGCCGTGGAGGCGACCACGGACGGGGTGAGCAGCGGGCGGTCGTCGGGCACGGACGCGGTCAGCGCTTGGGCGCGGCCGCGGCGCCCGGCTTGTCGTCCTGGTAGAAGACGCCGCGCACCCGCCCCTTGGGGCCGCCGCCGTTCAGCGTCACCACGCCGGTCTTCTGGTTGATGGTCAGGACCTCGCCGGTGGCGACGTTCTTGTCCTGCACCAGCGTCACGTGGCCCGCCATGGTCATGGTGTCGGTGGCGGCGTCGTAGGAGGCGTGGTCGCCCTTGGCGTTCTGCGTGGGGGTGACGAAGTAGACCGGGCCCGCCGCCTCCATCCGCTGCACCGCGCCCGGGGCGCCGGTGAGGCTCGACTGGCCGCGCACGCCGTTGTTCTTGTTGTAGAAGACGGTGAGCTGCGGCGTGCGCAGGCGCGACTGGCCGTTCAGGACCTCCACCGCGCCGGTGAGCACCACCTTGTTCTCGGCCTGGAAGATCTCCTGGTGCTCGGCGGTGACGTCGTAGGGCGAGCCCGGCTGGCCGAACCGCACGGCCCCCGGCGCCGCCTGGCCGTGGGCGGACGAGGCGGCGGCGGCGGCGAGGAGGCCGGCGATGGAGAGCTGGCGGACGGTCATGGCGGGGCGGCCTGCGGCGAGTTGACGAGATGCGCGCGGACGCCGCCGGAGAAGGCGATGTCCGCACCCTTGCCTTTGACGAGATAGGACGAAGCCTGGAACCGTCCAAGGGGGCTCGTCCCGCTGACGCCGCCCTGGCCCTGCACGTCGCCCGTGCGCGTATCCACCTCGGCGGCCGGGCTCTCCATGTGCGCGCCCTTGCCGTCCTCCATCACCACGCCCCCGACGAGGCGCAGCCGGCGCGCCGCCTGGCGGTAGACGCCGGACCGGGCGCGCACGGTGCTGGGCCGCTGGCCGCCGTAGTCCAGCGTCAGCTCGGGCCGGTCCAGCGTCACGAGGTCCGGGTCGCGGCCGTCGCGCACGGCCTCCACCGCCCGCAGGGTGAAGGCGCGCCCACCCTCGTCGCGGCCGAAGAAGCGGGGGTGCGACATGTGCAGCCCGCCCGCGGCCGCCCCTTCCGCGCGGCGCTCCGTGAGCACGGCCTGGACCGCTATCCAGCCCACCACCACGAGCACGAGGGCGCCCATGGCCGCGGGCAGCGCCCAGCGCAGCCGGCGCACGCCCCGCGAGCG
>CAXSHO010000108.1:10597-11075 GCA_964237305.1 uncultured Caulobacteraceae bacterium | reverse complement strand
CAAGGATTGGGAGAAGACGATCCGCAAGCGCAACGGCCTGGTCGGCTTCGCCACACAGAGCGCGGCGGACGCGCTGGGCAGCCGCATCGCCAGCGCCATCGTTGAGCAGGCGGCCACCCAGATCTTCATGGCCAATCCCAAGGCGCAGGCCGGCGAGTACGTCGCCGGCTTCGGCCTGACCGCCCACGAATTCGATCTCGTGCGCACCCTGCCCGACACCAGCCACGCCTTCCTCGTCAAGCACGGCGCCGATAGCGTGGTGGCGCGGCTGAACCTGAACGGCCACCCCGAGATCCTCACCGTGCTGAGCGGCCGCGAGCGCTCGGTGCGCCTCCTGGACGAGCTGCGCGGGCGCCTCGGCGACGACCCGGCGGATCTCGTCGAGGAACTCGTCGCGGACCCGAGCCTCGAGCCGGCCGAGCGGGTCGTCGAGGATCAAGAGGTCGGGCTCCAGGACGAGGGCCCTGGCCAGCGCGAC
>CAXSHO010000108.1:0-10587 GCA_964237305.1 uncultured Caulobacteraceae bacterium | reverse complement strand
CGGACTGGATGCCCGCGCTTCTGGCCCGCACCGGCGCAACCGCGGCGAGGGCGGCCTGATGCCCGCCCTCTGCCCCGCCGCCGCCGCCGACACGCCGCTGGTGCGCGGCCTCTTGGACGGGGTGGACTGCAACGTGCAGGGCCTGAGCGCCGAGGGCTACGCCGCCCTGGCGCGGCCGGACGGGGCGGTGCTGCCGGTGCTGACCACGCTCCTGACGCTCTATGTGGCGTTCATCGGCCTGCGGCTCCTCACCGGGCGCGGCGGGCTGACCGTGGGCGGGGCGACCGTCTCCGTGCTGAAGATCGGCGTGGTGCTGCTGCTCGCCACGAGCTGGGGGACCTACCAGACGGTCGTCTACGACGCCCTGTTCCGCGGCCCCGCCGACCTCGCCGCGCGCATGCTCTCCGCCGTGCAGCCCGCGGGCTCGGCCTTCCGCGGCGACCCCTTCGCCGGGCTGCAGGCCGCGCACGACGTGATTACCGGCGCCGCATCCGCCTACGCCGGGCGCGCGGGCGCGGCCTCCCCGCTGCTGGGCGGGGTGGCGTTCTCGGCGGCGGCGCTGAACGGCTCGGCCTTCCTGCTGCTGATGTCCACGGTGGGGACGCTGCTGGCGGCCAAGGTGGTGTTGGCGGTGCTGCTGGCGCTCGCGCCGGTGTTCGCGGGCCTCCTGCTGTTCGACGCCACGCGCGGCGCGCTGGAAGGATGGCTGAAGGCGGCGGTGGGCTTCGCGCTGGCGCCGCTCGTCACGACCCTGGCGCTGGCGGTGGAGCTCACCGCGCTGGAGCCCAGCCTCGTGCGCCTGGCGCAGATGCGCGCGGACGGGCGGCTGGAGGACGGGCCGCCGCTCACGGTGCTGGTCCTGTGCCTCGTCTTCGCGGGCGTGCTGGCGGGTCTGGCCGTGGCGGCTGCGGTGATCGCCGCGGGACTGCGGCTGCCCGGCTCGCGGATCGACGCCCCCGCCCCCGCCGACAGCCCCGTCGTGACCGCCGCGGCCGCGCCCGGCGGCGCCTTCACGGCGGCGGCGGCCCCGCCCCGCGCCGCACAGGCGGCCGCCGCCCTCGCCGCGCTCGACCGCCGCGACGCCCGCCTGCTGGAGGCGCCGCCCGCCGCCGCGCCCGGCGGGCGGCGCCTCACCTTGGCGGCTGACCGCTCCGCGACCGCTGCGGGCGTCGAGCCGCTCGGCCGCACCTGGCGGCGCGCCTCGGGCCTGCGGCGCTCCGCCTCGGCCGACCGGCGCGACGGGACCCCCGCCGGAGCGCGCCGGTGAACGCTTCACGCCCCGACCTGAAGCGGCAGGCCTACTACGCCGAAGCCGCCACCTGGGCGCAGGACATGGAGGCGCAGCGTCGCGCCGGCCGACGCACCGCCTGGATCGTGGCGGCCTGCGCCTGTGCGGTGGCGGTGCTGGAGGCGGTGGCGCTGGCGGCGCTGCTGCCGCTCAAGACGGAGAGACCCTACGCCATCCTGGTGGACCGCCAGACCGGCTACGCCCAGGTGGCCCAGCCGCTGGCCCCGGGCCGGCTGACGCAGGACATGGCCGTCGCCCAGTCCTTCCTCGTCCAGTACGTGCTGGCGCGCGAGACCTTCGACGCCACCACGCTGCGGGAGGACTACCGCCGCGCGCAGGTGTGGTCCGCGGCCGACGCCCGCGACGCCTACCTGCGCCAGATGGCGCGCACCAACGCGCAGAGCCCGCTCGTGCTCTACCCGCCCGCGACCACCGTGCGCGCGGTGGTGAAGAGCGTGTCGCTGCTGACGCCCACCACCGCGCTCGTGCGCTTCGACGCCGAGCGGCGCGACGCGGGCGCGGCGGCCGCCGTGGTGCAGCCCTACACCGCAGCCGTGGCGTTCCGCTGGACGGGCGCGCCGCTGCGGCTGGAGGACCGCTGGGTCAACCCGCTGGGCTTCCAGGTGACGCGCTACCGCCGAGATGCGGAGACCACCGGCGCCGTCGTCGCCCCCGTGCTCTCCGCCGGACCTCCGCAGCCGTGAGGACCGTCCTCCGCTCATCCCGGCCAAAGCCGCGACCCAGCCCCACGCCGCTGAACGGTCCGGCGTCGCGCAGATGGTCCTGGGTCCCCGCTTTCGCCGGGATGGGCGGAGGATTGTTGCTGGCGGTCTCCGCTTTCGCCTCGGAGGCGCCGCGACCCGGCCTCGTCGACCCGCGCATCCGCACCATCGGCTACGATCCCGACCAGGTGGTGCGGCTGCGCGGCTACCTGGGCGTGGCCACCACGCTGGAGTTCGCGCAGGACGAGCGGATCGAGAACGTGTCGGTGGGCGACGCGCTGGGCTGGCAGATCACGCCCAACAAGCGCGCCGACCTCCTGTTCCTCAAGCCGCTCGACCGATCGGCCGCCACCAACATGACGGTGATCACCGATCGGCGGCGCTACAACTTCGAGCTCACCGTCGCCCCCGCCGGCGCCCCGCGCGACGAGCTGGCCTTCGCCGTACGTTTCACCTACCCGGCCCCGCCGCCGCCGCCCGCGGCCGCCGCCGCGCCGCCTGCCGCCGCCGCGCCCGCGCCGGTGAACACCGCCTACGGCTACGAGGGGGCCCGCGCGCTCCTGCCCTCCCGCGTGTGGGACGACGGGCGCGCCACCTGGTTCGCCTGGCCGCAGGGCGTCACCCTGCCCACCGTGTTCGCCGTCGGCGCGGACGGTCGGGAGCGGCTGGTCAACCTCACCGCCCGCGACGGCGCCTTCGCGGTGGACGAGACCGCCCGGCGCTTCAAGGTGCGGGAGGGTCGGCAGGTGCTGACCGTGGTGAACCTCGCCTGGCGTGCGCCGGCCGTCGGCCCCGACGCCCCCGTCAGGCTGAAGGGAAGCGCGCTCAAGGACCTCCTCGCCGCGGAGCACCGCTGGTGAGCGACATGACCGACCGCTCGGACGAGGACCCCCGCCACCTGCCGCCCTCCGCCGACGACCTGGCCGCCGCCGACCTCGCCGCTGCGCCCGCCGTGCCGCGGGGGCGCGAGGGCGTATCGCTGTGGGTGGGTTTCGTGGTTCTGGCCGTCGTCGCGGTGGTGCTGTTCCTGTGGCTCTCCGCCGGGCGGCGGCGGGCGCAGGAGGGCGGGGTCGAGGACGCGGCGTCTCAGCCTCCGGCGGTGTCGGCTCCGCCCACGACGCTCGCCCTGCCGCCGCAGCCCGCCGCAGGCCCGATCACCAACGTGCCCGCGCCGCAGTTCACCACGGACAACGCCGTGCGGACGCCGCCTGCACCTTCGGCCATGGCCATGACGCCCACGCCCATGGTCTCGGCGGCGACGCCCCCGGGCGTCGGCCCCGCTCCGCCCACGCTCGACCAGCGCCGCCGCGCCCCTGCGCTGGTGGTGGACCTTGGCGGCGAGGCCCCCGCCACGCCCGCCCTCCCGCGCCGGGGCGCACAACCCGCGCGCCCCGAGGCTTCGCCCGGCGTGGCGCAGGACGCGGCGGCGGCGGCGTCCGGCGTGTCGGCCGAGGAGCGGTTCGCCGCCCGCGTAGGCGCGCAGGACAACGAGCGCGCCGTGGCCGACCGGCTGCGCAACCCCGGCCTCGTGGTGCCGGAGGGGGCCACCATCCCCGCCACCCTGGAGACCGCGCTCGACAGCGACCTGCCCGGCTACGCGCGCGCCGTGGTCAGCCGCGACGTGCGCTCCTTCGACGGGCGCAACGTGCTGGTCCCCCGCGGCTCCCGCGTGATCGGCCAGTACAAGGCGGCCACCTCGCTGGGGGCGGCGCGCGTGTTCGTGATCTGGACGCGGCTGATCCGGCCGGACGGCGGCTCGATACAGCTCGCCTCCCCCGCCGCCGACGACCTGGGGCGCGCCGGTCTTGGCGGCCGCGTGGACAGCCACTTCTTCGCCCGTTTCGGCGGCGCGATCCTGCTCACCGTGCTGAACGCCGGGACGGCCGCGCTGGCCAGCTCGCAGACGGGCGCACAGGTCTACATCGGCAATTCCTCGGACGCGACGAGCGCGGCGGCGGCGGCCGTCACCCGCGACGGGGCGCGTCCACCCACCATCCGCACGCCGCAGGGGGCGGCGGTGAACATCTTCGTGGCGCGCGACCTGGATTTCTCGCCCGTCGGACCCGCCCGTTGAGCGTCATCCGGTGAGCGAGGCGCCGGGCGTCTACCTGCGCACCTACCTCCAGCCGTTCGCCCCCTGGCTGGAGCGCCCGGACGTCACCGACATCTTCGTCAACCGCCCCGGCGAGGTGTGGGTGGAGGCCATCGGCGGCGGCCTTGAACGGGTGGAGGCGCCGGAGCTGGACGAGACGCTCCTGTGGCGGCTGGCGCGCCAGATCGCCTCCTTGACCCACCAGGGGATCAGCCGCGAGCATCCGCTTCTGGCGGCGACCCTGCCCGACGGCTCGCGCGTGCAGGTGTGCGCGCCCCCCGCCACGCGCGGGCCGCTGGCGCTGGCCGTCCGCAAGCACGTGGTCGCGGACCTGGGGCTGGACGACTACGCCGCCCAGGGCGCGTTCGAGGGCGCACGCCGCGCCGACTCCGGCGCGGGCGACGACCCGGATGCGGCGCTGCGCCGCCTCCACGACGCGGGCGACATCGCCGCCTTCCTTCGCGCGGCGGTGCGGGCGCGCAAGAACATCGTCGTGTCCGGCGGCACGTCCACGGGCAAGACGACCTTCCTCAACGCCCTCCTGAAGGAGGCGCCCGCGCACGAGCGGCTGGTGGTCATCGAGGACACGCCGGAGGTGCGCCTGCACCACCCCAACGCCGTGGGCCTCGTGGCGGTGCGCGGCGAGTTGGGCGAGGCGCGGATCGGGCCGGAGGAGCTGCTGCAGGCGTCGCTCAGGCTGCGGCCGGACCGCATCATCCTGGGCGAGCTGCGCGGGCGCGAGGCCTACCAGTTCCTGCGGGCGGTGAACTCGGGCCACCCGGGCTCCATCACCACCGTCCACGCCGACAGCCCGGCGGGCGCGCGCGACCAGATCGCGCTGATGGTGCTGCAGGCCGGCGCCAACCTACGCCGGGCCGAGATCGTCGACTATGTCGCAGGCGTGGTGGACGTCTTCGTGCAGCTCGCGCGCGAGCAGGGCCGCCGCAAGGTGGTCGACGTGTCGTTCATCAAGCGTCCACGCTGAAACACTGCGACACCACGTCGGCTGATCAGACTCGCCCAAGTCTTCTAGTGCGGACTCCTGGCGGCGCGGGGGCGGGCCTGGGAGTGCGTTCATGTCGAGGATCGCGGTTCTGACCCGCCGCCTCGCCGGTGTCGCCGGCGCGGCGCTGGCGCTCGCAGCCTGCGGGCAGCAGCCCGCGGGCCAGGTGAACGGCCTGTTCGGCGGCGCCTCGTCCGTCAGCGCGGCGGATGCGGTGCGCCTGGCCAAGCAGGCCAGCTTCGGCCCCACCGCCGACCTCGTGGGCCACATCCAGATCCTGGGGGTGTCGGGCTGGCTGGACGAGCAGTTCGCGGCCAACGGCTCCACCTACGCCGACCTCCTGACGCGCACGGGGCCGACCAACCGGTGCAACGCGCTCACCGGGCAGGACGCCACCAACTGCAACCGCGACTACCTCAGCTCCACGCCCGTGCAGATGCGCTTCTACGCCGACGCCGTGGGGCAGCCGGACCAGCTGCGCCAGCGGGTGGCGTTCGCCCTGTCGCAGCTCCTGGTCGCCTCCGACCTGGAGGTGAAGTCCACCCCGGGCACGGCCGCGCTGCAGCAGATCCTCCTGGACAACGCCTTCGGCAACTACCGCGACATCCTCAGGGCGGTGACGCTGAACCCGTACATGGGCGACTACCTCGACATGGCGAACAGCTCCAAGGCTGCGCCCAACGAGAACTACGCCCGCGAGCTGATGCAGCTCTTCTCCATCGGCGTCACCAAGCTGAATATGGACGGCACGCCCCAGCGCGACAGCTCCGGCGCGCCGGTGGCCAGCTACACGTCCGACGACGTGCACAGCGTGGCGCGCGCGCTCACCGGCTGGACCTACGCCAAGCTCAACGGCTCCACCGCGGGGACGGATCTCGACTACTCGAAGCCGATGGTGGTCAACGCCGCCGTGTACGACACCACCGCCAAGAGCTTCCTGGGAACGACGGTGTCCGCGGGCGCCACGCAGGACGCCAGCCTGAACGCGGTGGTGGACGCGGTCTTCGCCAACGCCTCCACGGCCCCCTACGTGGCGCGCCACCTGATCGAGCAGCTGGTCACGTCCAACCCCTCGCCCGGCTACGTGGGGCGGGTGGCGGCGGCGTTCGCCAACAACGGCGCGGGCGTGCGCGGCGACATGAAGGCGGTGGTCCGCGCCGTGCTCACCGACGCGGAGGCGCGCGGCGACGTGAAGACCGGCGCGCAGGACGGCAAGGTGAAGGAGCCCGCGCTGCTGCTGGCGGCGGTGGGTCGGCTCCTGGCCTTCAAGTCGGACGGGTACGCCTTCATCACGCGCGACGGCGGCATGGGCGAGGCGCCGTTCCGCGCGCCGTCGGTGTTCAACTTCTACCCGCCGGACTACCCCCTGGCCGAGTCGACGCAGGGCCTGGTCAGCCCCCAGGGCAAGCTCGTCACCACGGGCACGGTGCTGGCGCGCCACAACCTCGTCTACGACTGGACGGTCGCCGGCGACCAGACCTCGCGCGGCGAGTACACCGCGCAGGCGGTGATCCCCGGCGCCACGGGCACACAGGTGGACTGGTCGGCGTGGCAGGCGTTCGGCACGGACGTGGACGGCATGCTCGACCGCATCGACCTCCTGCTCCTGAACCGCACCATGTCGCCCGCCCAGCGCACGGCGGTGAAGGCCGCCATGACGGCGGTGACCAACGCCGACGCCGCCACCCAGGCGCGCAAGCGGGCGCAGACGGCGCTCTACATCGTCGCCTCCTCGCCGCAGTTCCAGATCGACCGCTGAGGGACCTGACCCATGGCCATCTCCCGACGCGAGTTCACGAGGCTCCTGGGCGGCGCGGGCGCGCTGGCCGCCGCGGGGCAGCTGGGGCGGTCCGCCGCCGTGGCGCAGACCGCCTCCAACTACCGGGCCATGGTGGGCGTGTTCCTGTTCGGCGGGAACGACGCCTGGAACATGGTCGTACCCACCGACGGTCGCTACGCCGGCTACGCCGCCGGCCGCGGCGCGGGCCTGGCCCTGCAGCAGAGCGCGCTGACACCGCTGTCGGGCACGGCCTTCGGGCTGCACCCCTCGTTCGCGCCGCTGCAGACCGCCTGGAGCGAGGGCGCCATGAACGTGGTGCTGAACTCCGGCACGCTGTTCCAGCCGTTGACCAAGTCGCTGTACCAGACCCGCGCCGACCTGCGGCCGCTCAACCTGATGAGCCACGCCGACGAGCAGAACCACTGGCAGGGCCTGCGCGCGCGCGACGTGAACCTGGACGGCTTCATGGGCCGCATCGCCGACAGGCTGGGCTCCTCCACCACGCCCCAGCTCATGTCCATCGCGGGCTCGACCCTGGCGCTGATCGGCAAGTCGAGCTCGCCGCTGGTGGTGCCCTCCACCGGCACGCTGGTGCGCAACGGCTACAACGCCGCCGCCACCGACGCCGCCACCAAGGCGCGTCAGGCGGGGCTCGACGCGTTTGCGGACGCCTCGTCGCTGGGCGAGGTGACCTCGCTCACCGGCCGCTCCATCTCCTCAAGCTACGCGCAGGCGATCACGGCGAACGGCATCCTGACCTCCACCACCTCCACGGTGGACGCGTACTTCAAGAACCCGGCGACGGGGGCGGTGCTCACCAGCGACGTCTCCCGCCAGCTCCTGCGCGTGGCGCGGCTGGTGGAGGCGCGGGGAACGCTCGGCCACACGCGCCAAGTCTTCTTCGCAAGCCAGGGCGGCTACGACACCCACTCCAACCAGGTGGACGCGGCCAACACCGCCACCGGGACGCAGGCCAACCTCTACGCCGACCTGGCGCTGGCGCTGGCGGCCTTCTACGCCGCCATGAAGGCGCTGGGCGTGCAGGACCAGGTGACCGCCTTCACCATGAGCGACTTCGGTCGCGTCTTCAAAGGCAACGCCCAGCGCGGTTCCGACCACGCCTGGGGCTCCAACCATCTGGTGGTCGGCGGCGCGGTGAAGGACGGCCAGGTGATCGGCGCCTACCCCGACACCACCCTGGGCGGCCCGGACGACGCCAACAGCGACGGCCGCTGGATCCCCACCATCGCGCAGGAGGAGTACATCGGCGCGGTGGCGCAGTGGTTCGGCGTGGCGGCGGCCGACATGCCCTACGTCTTCCCCAACTGGGCGACCTGGAGCGGCGGCGGGCGGGGAGCGATCCCGCTCTTCGCGTGAGGCCGGGCAGGCGCGGGAACGGGGCGCAGGCTTGACCGTTTGAGCAGCGCCTGAGGCTTCAGACCGGAGACGACCGTGCGTTCAATCCTCCTCATGTTCCTGGGCATCCCGCTGCCGATCATCCTGCTCCTGGCCCTCTGCACGCACCACTTCTGATCGGACGCCCCATGCCGCTCGAGCCTTCGCCCCGCCCCCTCACGACGACCTTCGCCGCCTTGCCGCAGCCACCCGTCTCCTGGGGAGCGATCTGGGCGGGGGCGGTGGTGTCGGTCGCCGCCTCCGTGGTGCTGACGGTGGCCGCGGCGGGCGTCGGCTACGGCGTCGGCCCCGCGGGCCTGGCGACGCGCGGCTCGCTGTCCAGCTTCACGCCGATCGCGGGGGCCGCCGCCATCCTGGTGCAGGTGCTGGCCGCCGCTCTGGGGGGCTACGTCGCCGGGCGGCTGCGCACCGTGTGGGCGGGCGTCCACAGCGACGAGGCCCACTTCCGCGACACCGCGCACGGTTTGATCGCCTGGGCGGTCGCCACGCTCGCGGGCCTGGTCCTGGGCGCGCTGGTGCTCGCCCCCTACGCGGAGGCGCTCGCCGCCGCCCCCGCCGCCACGACGGCGCCCACCGCGGCGGAGGTGGAGCGCGCCGCGCACATCGCCTCGCAGTCCGCCCTGTTCCTCGCCGTCGGCATGCTTCTGAGCGCCTTCACCGCGGCGGTGGCCGCCCGGATCGGGGGCCTGCGCCACGAAGACATGCACGGCCGCGCGGTCGCCTAGAGCGCGCTCCCGTTCGCCGGAGCCTCAGCTCCGCTCCTCCAACGCCGCCGACCTGGAGAGCAGACCCTGCGCCTGCTTCAGGTGCGGGCCGTCCAGCATGCGCCCGTCCAGGGCCACCACGCCCGCACCGGGGGCCGCGGCGAAGGCCGCCAGCACGCGCCGCGCATGGTCCAGCTCCACCTGCGACGGGGTGAAGGCCTCGTTGATGACCGGCACCTGTGCGGGATGGATGGCGAGCCGTCCGGTGAAGCCCTCGCCGCGCGCCACCCGGCACGACGCACGGAGCCCGTCCTCGTCGCGGAAGTCCACCGCGAGCGTCTCCACCGCCTGCACCCCCGCGGCGTGCGCGGCCATCAGCGTCAGCGAGCGCGCCATCCGGTAGGTGAAGGCCCAGCCGCCCCCCGCCTCCAGGTTGACGCCTGCGCCCAGGGCGGCGCTCAGGTCCTCCGCCCCCCAGGTGAGGCCGCGCAGGCGGGCGGGCCGCCGCTCGGCGTAGGTGGACAAGGCGAAGGGCGCGGCGGCCGTCTCCGTGGCCACGGGCAGGACGCCCACGGCGCCGGGACGGAGCCCCGCCTGCGCCTCCAGCGCGTCCAGGTAGTGGGACAGCCGCTCCACGTCCGCGGCGCCGCCAGGCTTGGGCAGCACGATCCCGTCCGGCTCCGCCGACACCACCGCGGCGAGGTCGGCCAGGGCCAGGCCCGGGTCGAGGAGGGTGTCGAGCGGGTTGATCCTGACCCACAGCTCCGCCCGCCGGCCGCTCCGCGGCCGCTCGCGCAGGAAGCCCGCCACGCGTTCGCGCGCCTCCGCCTTGCGCCCGGGGGCGACGGAATCCTCCAGGTCGAGGATCAGGGCGTCGGCGCCCGCCCCGTCGGCCTTGCCGAGCTTCCTGCCGTCGTCGCCGGGGACGAACAGCCAGGAGCGCAGGACCGGCCCGGTCACGCCGCCGGCCGCTTGCGCTGGAGCCCGGACCGCTTGCACGAGGCCACGAGCTCGCCGTGCTGGTTGTAGGCGCGGTGCAGGAAGGTGACGATTCCCTGGTCGGGGCGGGACCGCGATGGGCGCAGCTCCACCACCTCCGTCTCCACCCGCACGGTGTCGCCGTGGAACAGCGGCTTGGGGAAGCGCACCTCGTCCCAGCCCAGGTTGGCCACCGCGGTGCCGAGCGTGGTGTCGCCGACCGAGATGCCGACCATCAGGCCCAGGGTGAAGCAGCTGTTCACCAGCCTTCGCCCGAACTCGGTCTGCGTGCGGCAATACTCCTCGTCCAGGTGCAGCTGCGCCGGGTTGTGCGTCATGGCGGAGAACAGCACGTTGTCCGTCTCCGTCACGGTGCGGCGGATGGGGTGCTCGAACCTTTGGCCCACCGTCAGCTCGTCGAACCACACGCCCGCCATCAGCGCGCCGCCCCGTCCGGTGAGGCCGCCGTCAAAGGTTGACCCTCGCCATGCCCTGCGCGTTGTAGCGCAGGCCGGCGGTGGCGCCGCGGGGCGCAGCCTCGTCGATGGCCTGAAGGTCCTCGGCCGACAGGGTCACCTCCGCCGCCCCCACGCTGTCGCGCATG
>CAXSHO010000107.1:10228-11488 GCA_964237305.1 uncultured Caulobacteraceae bacterium | reverse complement strand
ATGACATAGGCCTGACCACGCTTGCAATCGCAGAACGCTGCGGCGACGGTGAGCGTGGAGGACCCATGTCGAGACCCCCCAAGCTCTACCAGCAGGTGGCGGAGGCCGTCACCGGCGCCATCCGGCGTGGCGAGCATCCCCCAGGCTCGCGCCTGCCTTCGGAGCGTGATCTCGCGGAGGTCATGGGCGTCAGCCGCCCCACCGTGCGCGAGGCTATCACCGCGCTGGAGATCCAGGGCTTCGTCTCCAGCCGTCAGGGCTCGGGCGTCTATGTGAACGAGACGCAGCCCCGCGGCGGCGGCGGCCGCGACCTGGACGTCGGCGCCTTCGAGTTGACGGAGGCCCGCCGCGCAGTGGAGCCCGAGGTCGCCGCCCTGGCCGCGACCGCGATCACCGACGAGCAGCTGGCGGAGCTGGATCGTGCGCTCGCCGACATGCGGCGCGAGAACGAGTCGGGTGCGGAGGGCGAGCAGGCCGATCGCCGGTTCCACCTCACCATCGCCGAAGCCACGCGCAACAGCGCGCTCTGCGCCACCGTGGAGCACCTGTGGGACCTCCGCTACAAGTCGCCGCTCTGCATGGAGATGCTGTCGCGCGCCCGCACCGCGGGCGACCTGCCGCGCATCGAGGAGCACCGCCGCATCCTGTCCGCGCTGAGCGCCCACGACAGCACGGGCGCCCGTGCGGCCATGCGCGACCACCTTTCGCGCGTCATCGACGGGCTCCTGTCCGCCACGGAGAACGAGGCGGTGGAGGCGGCGCGGCGCGAGTCGGCGCGCTTGCGGGAACGCTACGCCCAACGCGGCGCGGCGTGACGGGGCCGCCCTGGTCCCGTCCCGGCTGGCGCTGGGGCCTCATCGCCCTCGTGGTCCTGGGGGCGGCGATCAATTACCTGTCGCGCAACAGCCTGGCGGTGCTCGCCCCCGAGCTCGAGCGCAGGATGCACTTCGGCGCGCGCGAGTACTCCTACGTCATCGGGGCGTTCCAGCTGGCCTACACCGCCATGCAGCCCGTATGCGGGTGGGTGATCGACCGGCTCGGCGTGCGCACGGGGTTCGCCGTGTTCGCGGTGGCCTGGTCGCTGGCGGGGCTCCTGCACGCGGGGGTGTCCGGCTGGCCCGCCCTGGCCGGCGCCCGGGGGCTGCTCGGCGCATCGGAGGCCACCGCCATCCCCGCCAGGTGCGCGTGGCCGCGGACGACGAGCCGGCCGTCCTCACAGCCCAGCTCCTCGACGGTGGCGCGCAAGGAGAGCTCGGTGTC
>CAXSHO010000107.1:3473-10218 GCA_964237305.1 uncultured Caulobacteraceae bacterium | reverse complement strand
TCAAGGTGATCGGCGAGTGGTTCCGGGGCCTGTCGCGGTCGGCCGCGATGGGCTGGCTGAACGTGGGCACCTCGTTCGGCGCCATGCTCGCGCCGCCGCTGACGGTGGCGCTCTCGCTGCGCTACGGCTGGCGAGCGCCGTTCGTGGTGATCGCCGTCCTGGGGCTCGCTTGGGCCGCCCTGTGGTGGGCGCTGTACCGCTCGCCGGCCGACGTGGCTCCGCGGGCGTCGCGCGGGACGGGCGGGCCGATCCTGTCGACGCGGCGGTTCTGGGCCATCGCCGTGCCGCGCTTCCTGATGGAGCCCGCCTGGCAGACCTTCAGCTTCTGGATCCCCCTCTACCTCCACGACGAGCGGGGCTGGGACCTGAAGGCCGTCGCGCTGTTCGCCTGGACGCCCTTTCTCGCCGCCGACCTGGGGGGCGTCGTGGGCGGCTACGCCTCGCCGCTCCTGGTGCGGTGGGCGGGAGTGCGGCTGATCCCCTCGCGCCTCCTCACCATGGCGCTGGGCGCGGCGCTGATGATCGCGCCCGGCTGCGCGGCCCTGGCGGGCAGCCCCATGCTGGCGCTGGCGCTCCTATGCGTCGGGGGCTTCGCGCACCAGATCCTCTCCACCGCCGTGAACACGCTGTGCGCCGACCTGTTCGCACCGGAGCGCCTGGCCACGGCCAACGGCTGGCTGGGCGCGGCGGGGTGGACGGGGGGCCTCCTGTTCTCGCTCCTGATCGGGCAAGTGGTGGGCCGCACGGGGTTCGGACCGCTGTTCGCCTGCCTGTCGGTGTTCGACCTCGTGGGGCTGGCGGTGGCCGTGACCATGCTGCGGCGCGCGGAGCCGGTCGCCGTCGCCGACAGCCCCGTCGCCGTGGGCTAGGCCTGCACCGACCTGCACCGTGCGGCGCACCCGCCGGCGGCTTGGCGGACGTGGTCGTCTCGGCGATGGAGGTGGCGGAGGGCGCCCAACCGTCCGCGGGCGGCGAGCCGGGCCGGAACGATCGCAGGTGTCCGCCGCCGCGCGTTCCCGCACGCCGCGCTGGCGGAACGTACCCGGAACGGCTAGTCTGCCCACGTGGTCGCGCTCACCCTTCGCCAGAAGCTGTCGGTCCTGTCGGACGCCGCGAAATACGACGCGTCCTGCGCCTCGTCGGGCGGGCCCAAGCGCGACTCGCGGGACGGGCGCGGCGTGGGCTCCACCACCGGCGGCATGGGCGTGTGCCACGCCTACACGCCGGACGGCCGTTGCGTGTCGCTGCTGAAGATCCTCCTGACGAATTTTTGCATCTTCAACTGCGCCTACTGCATCAACCGCGTCAGCTCCAATGTACAGCGCGCGCGCTTCAACGTGGACGAGGTGGTCCGGCTGACGCTCGACTTCTACAAGCGCAACTACATCGAGGGCCTGTTTCTCTCCTCCGGCGTGATCCGCGACGCCGACTACACGCAGGAGCAGCTGACGCTGGTGGCCAAGACGCTACGCGAGGTGCACGACTTCCGCGGCTATATCCACCTGAAGCTGATCGCCGGCGCCTCGCCCGAGCTGGCCGCCGAGGCCGGCCTCTACGCCGACCGGCTGAGCGTCAACATTGAGCTGCCGCAGGACGAGAGCCTCAAGCGCCTCGCGCCCGAGAAGACGGCGCTGAACATCCGCCAGTCGATGGGGCAGGTGCGGCTCGGCATCGACGCGGGGCGCGACAAGACGATCAGGAAGACGCGCGCGCCGCGCTACGCCCCCGCCGGCCAGTCCACGCAGATGATCGTGGGGGCCGACACCGCCACGGACGCCGACGTGCTGCTGCGGTCCGAGCAGCTCTACGGCGGCTATCGGCTGAAACGCGTCTACTACTCGGCCTTCAGTCCCATACCGGACAGCTCCTACCTCCTGCCCTCGCAGCGTCCGCACCTGATGCGCGAGCACCGGCTGTACGAGGCCGACTGGCTGATGCGCCACTACGGCTTCGCGCGCGAGGAGATCGTCTCGGCGGCGGTGGACGGCATGCTCGACCCGGCGCTCGACCCCAAGCTCGCCTGGGCGCTGCAGAACCGCGACCGCTTCCCGGTGGACGCCAACACCGCCGACCGCGAGATGTTGCTGCGCGTGCCCGGCCTCGGCGTGAAGAGCGTGGACAAGCTCCTGCGGGTGCGGCGGTTGAAGCGGCTGACGGCGGACGACCTCGTGCGGGTGGGCGGGGCGTTCCGGCGCATGAAGCCGTTCGTGGTGGTGGACGACTGGCGGCCCACCCTCCTGGCCGACACCGCCGACCTGCCCGAGCGCATGCGCGAACTCAGCAAGCACGCGCAGCCGAAGCAGATGGAGCTGTTCTGAGTGCGGGACCCCGGCGGGGCCGGACGCCGTTGACGCGGCGATGACCCACGCCGTCACCCTCTCCCATCCCGTGGACTTCGACGGCTGGCGCCGCGCCGCTCGCGCCCTGCGGATGGCCGGGGTTGAGCCTGCGCAGGTGCGGTGGAGCGTAGGCCGGGCCGACGCCGCCCTCTTCGACGGGTCGCCTCCCCCCGAGCCCGAGCCCGGCACCCAGTTCACCGTGCCGCGCGAGTTCGTGAAGCTGGCGGAGGTGGTGGCCTGCCACGCAGGCGAGGACCGGTTCGACCTCCTCTACCGGCTGCTGTGGCGGCTGCGGGAGGAGGTGCAGCTCCTCGGCCTGCTCACCGATCCGGACGTCGGCGACGCCATGGCGCGGCAGAAGGCGGTGCGGCAGGCCGAGCACAAGATGCACGCCTTCGTCCGCTTCCGCCGGGTGGACGACGCGGCCGACGACGCCAGCGAGGAGGAGTACTTCGCCTGGTTCGAGCCGCCGCACTACGTGATCGAGATGGGCACGTCCTTCTTCGTGCGGCGGCTCGCCAATGTGCGCTTCACCATCGCCAGCCCCTACGTCACCGCCTTCTACGACCGGGCGCAGCTGCGCTTCATCCCCGGCGGCGCACCCGACGGCCTGCCCGCGGAGGACGACGCGGAGGACTGGCGGACCTATTTCGCCAACATCTTCAACCCGGCCCGGCTGAACCCCAAGCTGATGAAACAGCACATGGCGCCGTCGTATTGGAAGAACCTTCCGGAGGCCGAGACCATTCCCTCCCTGGTCGCACACGCGCAGGGAAGGACGCAGGTCATGGTGGACGCCGCCCCGACACAGCCGAGCGAGCGCGCCCTACGCGCCGCCGCCCGCGTCCAGCGACAGGAGCCGGTGGACGGCGGCCCGCCCGCCCAGACGCTGGTGGAGGTGCACGCCGGCCTGCAGGTGTGCCGCCGCTGCGACCTGTGGCGCGACGCCACGCAGGGCGTTCCCGGCGAGGGGCCCGGACGCGCGCCGCTGATGTTCGTAGGCGAGCAGCCCGGCGACATGGAGGACCTGGCCGGCAAGCCCTTCGTCGGGCCCGCCGGCCAGCTGTTCAACCGGGCGCTGGCGGCGGCGGGCGTGCCGCGGGACGAGACCTACGTCACCAACAGCGTGAAGCACTTCAAGCACGAGCTGCGCGGCAAGCGTCGGATCCACGCCAAGCCGAACACGACCGAGATCACCGCCTGCAACTGGTGGCTCACCCAGGAGCGCCGGATCGTGAAGCCCAGGGTGGTGGTGGCGCTGGGGGCCACGGCCGGTCAGGCCGTCTTCCGCAAGGCGCTGGCGGTGACGCGCAACCGCGGCGTGGTGGCGGAGCTGGACGACGGCGCGGTGGGCTTCCTCACCGTCCACCCCTCCTTCCTGCTGCGTCTGCCCGACGAGGACTCGAGGGCTCGCGAGTTCGACCTCTTCGTCCGCGACCTCGCCGCCGCACACGCCCTGCTGTCGGCATGAACCCGGCTGCATAATCGTCGCGCTTGCCAAAACGCTGATCCGGGAGGAGGCTGCCGCTTCACTGCTCTGACGCGAACGCCAAAAGAGGAGTCGGACTATGCTGCACGTCGCGGGTGTCACCGCCGTGGGAGGCCTGGTCTGTCTCGCGGCCATGGCGGTCTACCACGGGCTGGAGTTCGGCATGGCGCTCCTGGTGCGTTGAGGCGCGCATCTTGCTTACGGCCCCGCCGTGGACCGGAATGGTCCAGGGGGGACGAGCGATGGCGCTGGCGCAGTTGACGTACATGCCGGGGGCGGCCGAGCCTGCGCACGCCCGCGCGCAACGCCTCATGGTCGAGGCGAGGCAGGCCGCGGACGAGCAGGTCGTGATGCTTGAACGGGCGCTCGGCCTGGTGGCCGAGCTTTCCGCCGACGTGGCCGCCGGTGGCGACGTTTACCCGCCGGGCGTGCGGGAGATCTCCCGGAAACTGGCGGACGACGCCGTCTGGTGCTCGCAGACGCTGGGCCAGATCATGGGGCAGACCACCGGCCGCCGGGCGCCGGTCGCCGCTTGACACCCTTCACTCGGCGGCGAGCCTCTCGTCGCCGGATCGGACCGGGGTGACCAGCGTCTCCTCGCCCTCGCCGATGGCGGCGTCGTCGCCCGCCCGCTTGGGCGTGGCGAAGCGGGCGAACCTGGGCGCGATCCAGGCCTCGATGCCGTCCACGATCAGGTAGATCACCGGTACGAGCACGAGGCTGAGGACGGTGGAGCTGATCAGCCCGCCGATCACCGCGATGGCCATGGGCTGGCGGAACTCCGACCCGGCGCCAAGCCCCAGGGCGGTGGGCAGCATGCCGGCCACCATGGCCACCGTGGTCATCACGATCGGCCGGGCGCGCTCGCGGCAGGCGTTGTGCAGGGCCTGCATCCGCGTCTGCCCGGCCCGCTCGTCCTCGATGGCGAACTCCACCAGGAGGATCGAGTTCTTCGCCGCGATGCCCAAGAGCATCAGGACGCCGATGAAGACGGGCATGTCCAGTTCGGTGTGCGTCAAGGTCAGCGCCGCCACCGCGCCCACGATGGAGAGCGGCAGGGCGGCCAGGATGATCACGGGCTTAAAGAACGAGCGGAACAGCAGCACCAGCACCGCGAAGATCAGCGCGACGCCCGAGAAGATCGCGCCGATGAAGCCGGAGATGGTCTGCGACAGCGCCTCCACGTCGCCCAGCTGCGCGGTCTTCACCCCGGGCGGCAGGTGCTTCAGGACAGGCAGCTGGCCGATGGCCTGCAGGGCGGTGCCAAGGCTCGAGCCGTTCAGGTCGGCCTGCACCGAGGCGCGGCGCTCGCGCCCGTAGCGCACGATCCGCCCCGGCCCCGCCTCGAACGAGAGGTCGGCCACGGTGGAGAGCGGCGTCGTCAGCCCCGTGGCGGTCACAGGCACCTGCAGGTCGCCCAGAACTGCGGTGTCGTCGCGGGCGGCGTCGGCCAGCCGCACGCGGATGGGGATGCGGCGCTCGCCCTCGCTGAACTTGGCGGAGGCGGCGTCGATGTCGCCTATGGTGGCGATGCGCACCACCTGCGCCAGCGCCTGGCTGGTGACGCCCAGCCGGGCCGCCTCGCCGGGCTTCGGCCGGATCACGAGTTCGGGGCCGGCGGGGGCGGGCGCGGGGCGGACGTCGGAGATCTGGGACAGCCCCCGCATCTCCTTCTCCAGCTGCAGCTGGGTCCGCTCCAGCGCGGCGCCGTTTTCAGAGGAGAGCACCATCTCCACGTCGGCCGCGCCGAAGTTGGACAGCGTGGTGATGCGCACGTCGGGCACGGCGCGCAGGTCGGGGCGGATCAGCCGCTTGAAGCCGTCGGTGGTGTGCGCCCGGTCGGCCTTCAGCACGACGGTGACCGTGCCCGTGCGCAGGTCCGCACCCTGCGAGGGGCTGAAGCCGCCGCCGCTCGCCCCGCCCACCTGGGCGAACACCGCGCGGACGTCGGGTTTGGCCAGGAGCACGCGCGTCACCCGGGCGGTGGCCAGCTCCATGTCGGCGCGCGAAGCGCCGGGCGGCCCCTCCATGTTCAAGTACAGGAAGCCGGGGTCGGCCACCGGCTGGAAGCCGACGGGCACGATCCCCGCCTTGGCGCCCAGGACCACGAACGCGATCGTGCCGAAGAACAGCGCCCCTCCGAAGGCCGAGGACAGCCAGGGGTGGGCCAGCGCCCAGTCCAGCGCCCGTCGGTAGACGCGGCTCTGCTCGCGCTCGGGCCGGGCGTGCGCCGCGGCCTTGAGAAAGTAGGCGGCCAGGAGCGGGGTGAGGAGCCGCGCGACCACCAGCGAGAACATCACCGCCACCGCCACCGTGAGGCCGAACTCGCGGAAGAACTGGCCCACGATGCCCGACATGAAGGACACCGGCAGGAACACGACGATGATCGCGGCAGTGGTGGCGATCACCGCCAGGCCGATGGCGTCGGCCCCCAGAAGCGAGGCGCGGTAGGGGGACTGCCCGCGCTCGATCCGCTTCTCGATGTTCTCGATCTCGACGATGGCGTCGTCCACCAGGATGCCGATCACGAGCGTCAGCGACAGGAGCGTGATGACGTTCAGGCTGAAGCCCAGGAGCGACATGACGGTGAAGGTCGGGATCAGGGACAGCGGCATGGCGGTGGCCGCGATCAGGGTCGCGCGCCAGTTGCGCAGGAACAGGAACACCACGATGGCGGCGAGGATCATGCCTTCCAGCAGCACGTGGACGGTGGCCTCGTAGCTGTCGCGCGTCTGCTGCACGGTGGAGACGATCAGGTCGAACTTCACGTCGGGGTGCGCCTTGGCGAGCGCGGCCACCGCCGCCTGCACCGCCCCCTCCACCCGCACGTCGCTGGCGTCGCGCGTCTTGTTCACCTGGAAGGCGACGGAGGGGCGGCCGTTCAGCCGGGCGAAGGTGCGGGGCTCGGCGGCCCCGT
>CAXSHO010000107.1:0-3422 GCA_964237305.1 uncultured Caulobacteraceae bacterium | reverse complement strand
CGGAGCGCGGCCACGGTGGGGGCCTGGCCCAGCACGCGCACCGTCTGCTCCTGCCCGCCCACGCCCGCCCGGCCGCCCGACTCGTCGGTGTTGAAGGCGTAGAGCGCGGCGTTCACCTGCGGGGCGGTGACGCCGAAGGCGCGCATGCGCGCCGGGTCGAGGGTGACGTTGATCTCGCGGTCCACGCCCCCCGCGCGCACCACCTGCGCCACGCCCGGCAGCCCCTGCAGGGCGCGGCCCACCGTGTCGTCCACAAACCAGGACAGGTCCTGCGGAGCTAGGCGATCGCTGGAGACGGCGTAGGTCAGGATGGGGGCGCCGTCGATGTCCACCCGTTGGATGCCGGGGGGATCGATGCCGGGCGGCAGGTTCACGCGCACGCGGTCGACGGCGGTGCGCACGTCGTCCGTCGCCTTCTGCATGTCGGCGCCGAGCTCGAACTCGATGCTGGTGACGGAGGCGCCCAGCGTCACCGCGCTCGAGATGTGCTTGACGTTGGAGACGCCCGCCACGGCGTTCTCCACCGGCCGGGTGATCTGCGTCTCCATCTGCGCGGGGGCGGCGCCGTTCTGCGTCACCGACACCGACACGACCGGGAAGGAGATGTTGGGGTACTGCTTGATGGGCAGCTTGCCGTAGGCGATGAGCCCCGAGATCGACAGGGCGATGAACAGGATCGCCACCGGGATGGGGTTCCTGATTCCCCAGGCCGAGATGCGCAGGCTCATGAGGCGGACTCCACGGGCCGCACGACGTCGCCGTCCAGCACGAAGGCGCCCCCGCCCAGGAGCACGCGCGCCCCCACGCCGGGGCCGGACAGGAGCTCCACGCGGCCCCCCTGGCGCAGGCCGGTGCGCACGGGCGTGCGCCGCACCCTGTCCCCCGCCTGCAGCACCATGACGAAGGCGCCGTCCGCGTCGAAGCGCACCGCGCTCTCCGGCGCGGTCACCGCCGGATGCGAGGCGCCTGCGAAGCTGACGCGACCGAAGCCGCCGGGCCGCAGGTCGGGCCGCACCGGCATCGTGACGCGCACGCGGCCGAGGCGCGTCTGGGCGTCCACCTCCGGGCTGACGAGGCGGACGACGCCCTGGACCGAGGCTCCGTCCGGCAGCTTCACGACGGCGGGGTCGCCCGCCGCCACCTTGGCGAGGTCGCCCTCGGGCACCTCCGCGTTCAGCTCCACGATCCCGCCTCGGGCGAGGCGGAACATGGTGGTGGCGGGCGCGGCCACGTCGCCGGGACGGACCGTGCGCGAGAGCACGCGGCCGGACACCGGCGCGCGCACGACCATCATGGCCTGGCGGGTGAGGAGGTCGTCGAGCTGCGCCTGCGCCGCCGCCGTCACGGCCTTGGCGCTGCGGGCTGCGAGCCGGCGCTGCACGATCTGCTCCTGCGGCAGCACGCCGGCGTCATCCAGGCCCTTCACGCGGGCGGCCTCCTCCTCCGACCGCTCGGCGGCGACCTTCTGCTGGGTGACGACCGCGCGCTGCTGGGCGATCTGCGAGCGCAGGAGCGTGTCGTCCAGCCGCGCGAGGGGCTGGCCCTGCGTCACCTGCGCGCCCTGGTCCACGAACACCTGCGCCACGCGATAGCCGTTCAGCTCGGTGTTCACCGCCGCCTCCTCGCGGCTGACGAGCTGGCCCGACGCCTCCAGCCCGCCGGTGAGGTCGCGCCGCTCGACAGGCGCCACGCTGACCGTCACCGCGGAGGCGGCCGCGCCCTTCGGGGCTGCGGCGGGGCGGCTGCAGGCCGCGAGGAGCGCGGTGGCGGCGAGGCCGAGGAGAACGGAGCGGGTCATGGCGTGGTTCACGAGGGGGGCGTCCACCCGCCGCCGAGCGCCTGAAAAAGGGTGGCGGCGTCGGTCAGGGCGGTGATCTGGGCGGTGGTGAGCGTCGCGCGGGCCTGCCGCCAGCTCCGCTCGGAATCGAGGAGCGTGTTCAGGTCCAGGAGGCCGAGGTCGTAGCCGCGCTTGGAGGCGTCGAAGGCGAAGCGTGCGCGCTCCACGGCGGTGGAGAGCCGCGCGGTGCGGGCCCGGTCGGCGGCGAGCGCGGAGAGGCCGTTCTCCACGTCGCGGTACGCCTCCTGCACCGCGCGCTCGTAGGCGGTCACCGCCTGCTCGCCCCGGGCGCGGTCGCCGCGGATCACGGCGAGGAGGCGCGGGCGGTCGAGCACGGGCACGAGCACGTTGACTCCCGCGGTCCAGACCGTGGTGACGGCGTCGTAGGTTCCACCGACCTTGCTCACCTGCCCGCCCGGCGCCAGCGAGAAGGTGGGCAGGAGCGCCAGCTTGTCGAGCTTCAGCGCGGCGGACTGGGCCTGCAGCCTCACCTCGGCTTCGCGCACGTCGGGGCGGCGGCGCAGAAGCTCGCCCGGCGCGGTGGCGGGCGGCGAGGGCGGCGAGGCGGCCGTCGCCTGCACCGTGAGGCTGTCCAGCGGCTCCGTCCCTCGCCCCACGAGCGCCAGGAGCGTCCGGCGCGAGCTGCGGGCCAGCGCCGCCAGCCGCACCGCCTCGGCCTCGGCGGTCTCCGTCTCCGTCTCCAACCGTGCGGCCGCGCTCGTGGAGGTGAGGCCGCGCTCGGCCGACAGTCGCGCCACGCGCGAGATGTCGCCCGCGATCCGCGCCGTCTCGCGCGCATCCTGCAGCTGGATGGCGTAGCCGCGCGCCTGGAACAGGCCCGTGGCCACGTCCCGCGCCAGCACCGCCCGGCTGGCCTCGTAGTCGAAGCGCGCGGCCGCGAGGTCGGCGTCGGCGGCCGCCCGGGCGGCGCGGCGGCGGCCGAACAGGTCCAGCTCGTAGGTGACGTTGAACTGCCCCGCGCCGGTGTAGAGCGTTCCGCCGGGAGTGAGGAAGGCGCTCGTTCCGCCCGTCGTCCCGGTCGTCCCCGTGGTCCCGCCGCCCGTGCTCACGCCACCTGTCCCCGTCGTCACACCGCCCGTCGTCACGCCCCCGGCGGCGACGCCCAGGCCGCCGATGTCCTGGTCGGTGTGCTGGACCTGCCCCAGCCCCGTGAGGTCGCCCTGCAGGCCGTAGCGGCTGAGCGTCTGGGCGCGGGCGGCGCGGCTCTCCTCCACGCGCTGGAGCGCGGTGCGGGCGTCGGGCGCGCGGACGAGCGCGTCGTCCACCAGCGCGGTGAGCTGCGGATCGGCGAACAGCGTCCACCAACGGTCCAGGCTCTGCGCCGGCAGCGCCGCGTCGGCGGCGGCCGCCCCCTCGTAGACCGCCGGCGTCGCCACGCCCGGCGCGGAGAGGTGCGCCGTCGAGCAGCCGCAGAGTGCGCAGGTGGTCAGCACCCCCGCCGAGCGTATGGTCCTCACGAGGCGCGCGGCGGCCATGACGCCGGTGTAGAGCTTGACCCTGGGTCCGGCGCAAGGCGGCGGCGCGTGACTCTTGCGCAATGCAGCATGGGGCAACCGCAAGCCCC
>CAXSHO010000106.1:6378-11520 GCA_964237305.1 uncultured Caulobacteraceae bacterium | reverse complement strand
GTGGGCGAGCCGCTGACGTCGCTGGGCGCCGACGCGGTGAGCGCGGTGTTCGACGACGACCGCGGCCGCGCGCGCATCGAGGCGCGGCCGAGCGGCGTGGTGAAGCTGTGGGCGCGCCGCGGCGGCGGCCCGGTGCTGGGCGGTGAGATGGTGGGGCCGGGCGTGGAGGACCTGTCCCAGCTCCTGGCCGTGATCGTGGCGCGCAAGCTGACGGTAGAGCAGGCGCTGGATCTGCCCTTCTACCACCCGACCTTCGCCGAGAACCTGAAGGGCGCGCTCCAGGCGCTGGGCGAGGCGCTCAAGGGGTGAGAAGCGCGGCCTCCGTGCGCGGGGCGCCGAGCTCGCCCTCCCACTTCGAAACGGCCGCGGCGGCCACGGCGTTGCCGAGGACGTTGGTGGCCGCCCGGCCCATGTCGAGGAAGTGGTCCACGCCCAGCACCAGGAGCAGGCCGGCCTCCGGGATGCCGAAGTAGGGCAGGGTGGCCGCGATCACCACCAGCGACGCCCGCGGCACGCCCGCGATCCCCTTCGACGTCACCAGGAACAACAGCAGCATCAACGCGCGCTGGCCGAGGTCGAGGTGCACCCCGTAGACCTGCGCGATGAAGAGGCTCGCGAAGGTGCAGTACATCATCGAGCCGTCGAGGTTGAACGAGTAGCCCAGCGGCAGCACGAAGCTGGCGATGCGCTTGGACACGCCAAACCGCTCCAGCGCCTCCAGCGTGCGGGGGTAGGCGGCCTCGGATGTCGCGGTGGAGAAGGCGAGGAGCACCGGCTGGCGCACGGCCCCGAACAGCCCCCGCGCCCGGGCGAAGCCGATCACCGCGCCCCCCGCCGCCACCAGCGCCGCCCACAGGATCGCCAGCCCCACGTAGAAGCCGCCCACGAAGGCGGCGTACGTCTTCAGCACCTCCAGCCCCTGCGTGCAGACGGCTGCGGCGATGGCGGCGAACACCGCCAGGGGCGCGGCCAGCATCACGTAGCTGGTCACCTTCAGCATCACCGCGGCGAGACTCTCGAAGAAGGCCAGCACGGGCCGGCCGGCCTCGCCCACCGCGGCGGTGGCCACGCCGACGAACACGGCGAACACCACGATCTGCAGGATCTCGTTCTTGGCCATGGCGTCCACCGGCGAGGCGGGGAACACGTGCTCCAGGAAGGTCTGGAGCGAGAGCGAGGTGGCCACCCCCGGCGCGCCCGGCCCGTTCGCGGGAACGGTGGCGGCGAGGTTCAGCCCCGCGCCCGGCCGGATCAGCTCGCACACGACCATGCCGATCACGAGCGACACCACCCCCGCCGCCACGAACCAGCCGATGGCCCGCCCCCCGACCCGGCCCACCGCCGAGCCCGTGCCCATGTGCGCGATGCCCGCCACCAGCGTGGCGAGCACCAGGGGCGCGATGATCATCTTGATCAGCCGCAGGAACACGGTGGTGACGAGCGAGAACCCGTCCGCCCACGCCTTGGCCTGCAAGGGCGGCGTCAGCGCGTGGACCAACGCTCCCGCCACCAGCCCCGCGAACATGCCGGCGAGGATCCAAAGCGTGAAGCGGCGCGACATGGCCCGACTTGGCCGTGCCGAGGCGGCCTTGGCAAGGCTTCGCGCTCCTATCCCGCGGAGGCGCGGAGCGGGATGCGGCGGACAGGAGAGCTAGCGCGCCAGCGCCCGCTCCAGCTGCGCCTTGTTCATCTTGGACCGGCCGGGGACGCGGCGGCGGCGGGCCTCCTCGTAAAGCTGGGAGCGGTTGTGCGCGGGCGCGGCCTTCCCCTCCGCCTCCTGCTGGGAGGTCTCGCCGCGACGCTCCTTGCGTTGCGTGCGCGCCCGGTTGTGGCGGTTCTGCTCGGGTTTGACGCGGTCGGAGGCGCCCGCCTCCGAGAGGCCGATGGCGATGGCCTGCTTGGGGTTCTCGACCCGCTCACCGTCGGCCCCCTTCAGCTCGCCGTGCTTGAACTCGTGCATGACGCGCTCGACCGACGCCTTCTGCGACTTGGACTGGGGCATGGCGCGCTCCTCCTGGCTGGGAAGCGCGCGAGGGTCAGGCGAAGTTGCGCGGGAGGTCGTTGTGGATGGCCGTCGCCGCCCGCGCCGCCTCGCCCGTGGCCACCGCCACCTGGTTGAGGCCGCGCACGAGGTCGCCCGCGGCGTAAAGGCCGGGGACGGAGGTGAGGCCGTGCGCGTCCACCACCACGCGGCCGTCCTCGCCCAGCGCCGCCCCCCCCGACACCGCCAGCCCGTTGCGGGGATGCGAGCCGAGCGCGGCGTACACCACGTCGAAGCGGTGCTCACGCCCGCCCACGGTCAGGCACCCCACGTTCTCGCCGTGGATCAGGAGCGACCTGTCCTGCGCCTCCACCAGCGCGATCCCCGCCTCGGCGAGGTCGCGGCGGCGGGCGTCGGAGACGCGGCCGAGATGCTGCGGCACGATGACGGTGAGCCGGTCGGTGTAGGTGCGCAGGAACAGCGCCTCGGCCGCGGCGTGGTCGCAGGAGCCGATCACGCCGATGTTCAGGCCGGAGCTCTCGTAGCCGTCGCAGATGGGGCAGATGCGGACCAGCCCCCTCTTCACCGCGTCGAAGACGCCGGTCTCGTCCGGGCGCTCGGGCTCCACGTCCTGGCCGCCGCAGGCCAGGATCGCGCGGCGGGCGCGGACGGGGCCGTCGGGGGTGTCCAGCCGGAACAGCTCGCCCTCGCGCACCAGCGCTTCGGCCTCCGTCTGCATCTCGCGCACGCCGAACCGCGCCGCCTGGGCGCGCATGCGGGCCAGCAGCGCCTCGCCGGTGACGCCCTCGGGGAAGCCGGGGATGTTATGGCTGGTGGGGATCCAGCGCGCCCGGCTCTCGCCCGCGTCCACCACCACGAGGCTGCGGCGGGCGCGGGCGAGGTAGACGGCGGCGGTCAGGCCGGCGGGACCGCCGCCCACGATCACGCAGTCCAGGATCTCAGGGTTCATGGCGGCACGGAAGCGTCGTGGCCGCCGCGCCGCAAGGGGGCATCGCCGACGCCCCCCGTGCGACCCCCGGCTTTCCGGCTCCCGCGCCGGGCTGCCGGGTGGCGCGGCCTCAGCGGCCGTCGTCACCCTTGTGCGCTCCGCCGTCGGTGACGCTCTTCACCGCGTCCACCGTCGCCGCTCCCGCGGTGGCCGACGCGGCCGAGCCGCCTGCGCCCGTCTGCGCCGACGTCCTGTCCGCCGCGCCGGCGGGCGTCGAGCCCTTCGTCGCAGCGTCGTGCAGCGTCTGCGTGGTGGAGCCCTTGTCGTTCATCCGGCCGTTCTGCTTGTTGCGCCAGTCGTTGAAGCCGCGCGAGAACTCGTCGTGGCGGCCCGTGCGGTACTGGTCGTAGTCCGCGTGGTAGGCCTTGGCCTGCTCGTCGCGCCACTTGCGGTAGTCCTGGTCGTGGTCCTGCATCCGGCGCTCGTGCCAGTCGCGGTAGCCCGGCTCGTGGTGCTCCTCGAAGGCGGCGGCGCCGTAGCTGGTCTGCATGTCCTGCCGGTTGTACGCGTCCTGCCGGTTCTGGTTCTGCCCGTAGGTGGGGCCGTAGCCGCCGCCGGTGTCGCCACGCTGTTCGGTGCGGTTGGCGGAGCGCTGGGCGGAGCGGCCGTAGTCGTCCTGTCCGTAGCTGCCGCCGCCCTGGCCGAAGCCGCCGCCGAAGCTGGAGTCGCCGCGGCCCTGGTTGGAGGCGAAGCCCGGGCCCTGGCTGCCCATCGCCGCGCCGCCGCGGTCGCCCCACTGCGAGGCCGAGCCCTGGCCCGCCGCTCCGTAGCCGCCGCCGCTGGAGGCCCCGAAGCCCCGGCCGCCCGACGCGCCATAACCCGACGAGCCCTGGCCGTAGCCGTCCTCGCCGCCCGATCCCCGCGACGCGTCCTCGCCGGTGCCTCCGCCGTCGCGCCCGTAGCGCGTGAAGCCGCGCTCGCCGTCACGTCCGCCCCGGTCTTCCTGGAAGCGCGCCTGCGGGTCGCGGCCGCGCCCCGTCTCGCCGTAGTAGGAGCGGCCCTCGCCGCGGCCGCCGACCTGCGCGCCGTCGTCGCCGCGCGCCGCGTCGCGGTCCTCGCCGCCTTGCATCATGTGCTGGTTCCTGTCGGTCATGGTCGTCCTCCTCATGCCGTGGGGGTGAGGGGAGAACCGGCGCGGTCGGAAGGCGGTTCCTCCCGCCCGGCGCGGGGCTGGACGGGGGTGCGACAAACTTGCTACCTGCGGCGGACGGACGCTGGAGTCGCCCGGGGAGCCCCCACGCCTCGTATGGCCAAGCTCGACGACCAAGGCCCGACCCTCGCCGACCAGCCCTGCGCGCCGGAGCTCGGCGACCAGCTCAAGCGGATGTTCGGGGACCTGACCGCCGGGCCCATGCCCGGCCGCCTCGTCGACCTGGCGGATCGGCTGGAGGAGGCGTTCCAGCGGGGCGAGCTGTTCGACTGCGCGTCACCCCGCCAACGCGCCTCCTGAAGCCGGGACTCACTCCTCGGGCGCGGCGAGCCCCGCAGCGAAGGTGTCGCTGGCCTCGCCGACGTCCATCAGCGCGAGCAGCCGGGTGCGGGCGCGGCTCACACGGCTCTTGATGGTGCCGAGCGCACAGCCGCAGATCTCGGCGGCCTCCTCGTAGGTCAGCCCCGCCGCCCCCACCAGCACCAGCGCCTCGCGGTGCTCGTCCGGCAGCTTCTGCAGCGCGGCCTGCAGGGAGCGGACCGCCACCGACCAGTCCTGCGTCGGCGCCTCCGAAAGGGTGGCGGCGTACTTGCCGTCCTCGTCGGCCACCTCCCGGCGGCGGCGGACCACCGAGGTGTAGTAGGTGTTGCGCAGGATGGTGAAGAGCCAGGCGCGCAGGTTGGTGCCGATCTCGAACTTGTCGCGGTTGGACCAGGCCTTGATGAGCGTGTCCTGCACGAGGTCGTCGGCGTCGGAGCTGTTGTGGCTGAGCGACCAGGCGAAGGCGCGCAGCGAGGGGATCAGGGCCACGACGTCGTCGCGCTGCAGGTCGAGAAGGTGAAGGAACGCATCGCGGGCCTCATCGAGGTCGGACGCAAACGTCGCACGGGAGAGAAGGTATGAAGGTCCTCGTCCCCGGCCTCTCCGGCCGACTCGGGAAGATGCTCGCCGAGCGGCTCCTCGAGCTCGGGCACGACGTCATCGGCATCGACCGCCGGCCCT
>CAXSHO010000106.1:421-6368 GCA_964237305.1 uncultured Caulobacteraceae bacterium | reverse complement strand
TCGTCGGCGTCGGAGCTGTTGCGGCACAGGGAGAAGCCGAAGGCCCGCAGCGACGGGATCAGCGCCACCACGTCGTCGCGCCAGGACCGGTCCGCAGCCGCCGTCGCCGGTGGGGGGACGGCGGCTTGCGGCAGGGCCTGGGTCATCGACGCTCCGCGACGGCCGGCAGGGACCATCCGGGCCGAAAACGTGAGCTTTCCCCTTCCGTTCCGGGGCGTATGGACGAACAACCGGGGCGCGCTTACATTCGGCGGGTCGCCTCTTGGCGGATTGGGCCGGAGGCCGCGTGTCCGATCCCGCGTTGCGTCCCGTTCCGCTTCCGGCGGCGGGTGACGAGGTGGGGCTCGCCTCCGACTTCCGGCGCGTGCGCGGGCGCACGACGGCGTTGGCCGCGCCCCTTTCCGACGAGGACATGCAGGCGCAGTCCATGCCGGACGCCAGCCCGGTCAAGTGGCACCTCGCCCACAGCACCTGGTTCTGGGAGACCTTCGTGCTCGGCCCGCACGCGGGGGCCGCGCCCTTCGACGCCGACTTCCGCGTCCTCTTCAACAGCTACTACGTCGGCGTGGGCGACCGGCCGGCGCGGGAGGAGCGCGGGTCGGCCACGCGGCCGCCGGCCTCGCAGGTGCGCGCCTACCGCGCCCACGTGGACGCGGCCATGGACGCGCTCCTCGCCCGTCCCGTGTCCGAGGAGCTGGAGGCGCTGGTGCGGCTGGGGCTGGCGCATGAGGAGCAGCACCAGGAGCTGATCGTCACCGACCTCCTGCACCTGTTCTCGCGCAACCCGCTGAAGCCCGCCTACGATCCCGCCGCCCCCCGCGCCCGTCCTCCGGTCGGCGACCTCCGCTGGGCGGCCTTCGCCGGGGGCGCCGTGGAGATCGGCCGCCGCCCGGAGGACGGGGGGTTCGGGTTCGACAACGAGGGTCCGCTTCACACCGCCTGGCTGACGCCGTTCCGCATCGCCGACCGCCTCACCACCAACGCCGAGTGGCTCGCCTTCATGGAGGCCGGCGGCTACGCCGCGCCGGCGCTGTGGCTCTCCGACGGGTGGGACGCGGTGATGCGGGAGGGATGGCGGTCGCCGCTGTACTGGTCGCAGGGGGAGGGCGGCTGGTCGGTGTTCGGGCTGCACGGCCTGCGGCCGCTCGACCCGGACGCGCCGGTGCGCCACGTCAGCTTCTACGAGGCCGACGCCTACGCCCGCTGGCGCGGCCTGCGCCTGCCCACGGAGGCGGAGTGGGAGCATGCGGCCCGCGCGGGCGTGCTCGACCAAGCGCGGGACGAGGCTTGGCAGTGGACCGGCTCGGCCTACCTGCCCTACCCCGGGTACGAGGCCGCGCCGGGCGCGGTGGGCGAGTACAACGGCAAGTTCATGTCCGGTCAGATGGTGCTGCGCGGCGGCTCCTGCGCCACCGCGCCCGGCCACGCGGGGCCCGCCTACCGCAACTTCTTCCCTCCCGACCGGCGGTGGCAGGTGGCGGGCGTGCGCCTGGCGGGCGAGGTGCGCCCCGCGGGAGACGCCCGGCTGCTGCGCGACGACGTGCTGGAGGGGCTGTCGCGGCCCCGCAAGGCGACACCGCCCAAGTGGCTGTACGACGAGGAGGGGTCGCGCCTGTTCGAGATGATCACGGCGCTGCCCGAGTACTATCCCACGCGGACGGAGGCCGCGCTCCTGGCGGAGGCCGCGCCCGACATCGCCCGCCGCCTGCCCGAGGGCGGCGCGCTGGTGGAGTTCGGCTCCGGCTCGTCGACCAAGACGCGCCTCCTGCTGTCCGCCGCGCCGCAGCTGGTCGTCTACGCGCCCATCGACATCAGCCTGGACGCCCTGGCGCCCGCCGCAGCCCTTATCGAAGACGCCTATCCGGGGCTGGAGGTCGTGCCGGTGGAGGGCGACTTCACCCGCCCGGCCCCGCTGCCGGACGCGGTCGCGTCGCGCCCGCGGGTGGGCTTCTTCCCGGGATCGACCATCGGCAATTTCACGCCGGAGGAGGCCCGCGCCTTCCTGTCCACCGCCCGCGACCTCCTGGGCGACGACGCCATGTTCCTGGTGGGCGTGGACCTCGCCAAGTCGCCTGAGATCCTGGAGGCGGCCTACGACGACGCCCAGGGGGTCACCGCCGCGTTCGACCTGAACCTGCTCCGCCGGCTCAACCGGGCCCTCGACGCCGACTTCGACCTGGCCAAGTTCAGGCATCGGGCGGTGTGGAACGCGGAGGAGCGTCGCGTCGAGATGCGGCTGGAGAGCCTGGAGGACCAGATGGTGGAGGTGGCGGGCCGCCGCTTCCGCTTCCGGGCCGGCGAGACGCTGCACACGGAGAGTTCGTACAAGACGACGCTGGAGGTCTTCAGCGCCATGGCCGCCTCGGCGGGCTGGAGCGTGGAGGCGCACTGGCGCTCGGCCCAGCCCTTCGCCTTCGCGCTGATCCTGCTGCGCGCGGCGGGGTAGGCGGAGGGCGCGGCGCCGCGCCCTCCGAAGGTGATCAGTCGACCTTGCGACGGGCGCCTTGACTGGCCTCTCCGCCCTTGCGCCCGGCGGCGGCCGCTAGGCCCCGGTCCTGGCTGAACGACCGTTTCTCGTTCGGCACGCTCTCCCCGCCCTTGCGGGCGATGGCGCGCTGCTTCTCGCGGTCCATCGAGGCGAAGCCCCGGTTGGACTTGCCGGTGGTGTTGGTGGCGCTCTCGCTCTGAGCCATCTCCCGCTCTCCTTCGAGTTGAGCCGCCCCGGGGGGTGGGCGACGGTTGCAGGGGTAACCGCACCCCGCCCCTGCGGTTCCGAGCGACGACGCGGCCGCGTCACTCCGGATCGGCGTCGCCCGCTCCCATCACCGAGCCGTCGATCGGGCGGTCCAGGCCGTCGTCCGGCAGGGGCGGGGGCGACGCCGAGTCCTCCGGGATCACGGTGGGATCCCTCTCGGGGAACGGTGGGGATGAAACGTCCTCGTTCGCAGTGAGGTCGTTGGCGATGTCGGGGGTTTCGGGCACGGCGGGCTCCTTCGCGACGCCCGGCGACAACCTGCGGGAGACCCGCACCGATCCCGCGCGATGTTTCGTCGCCCTCCGGCCGGGCGTTCGGTGTGCGAGAAGGGGCTCCCGGCCGTGTTGCGAGGCCGAAGTCCAGGAACCGGCATGCGGCTCGTCCGTTTCCCCGCCACGCCACAGAGGGGCTACGAAGCGCCCGACGCCCTGCGCGTGCGGGCCGGGGCGGAAGAGGGTGGGCGCATGCCGAAGCAGATCCTGCGCCAGGCGCCGTACCTGCGCCGCTTCTCCCGCGCGCTCACGGGTTCGCAGAGCCTTGGGGACGACCTCGTCCAGTCCACCATGGAGGAGCTGCTCTCCGGCGCCGTGAAGCTCGACGCCGACACCCCGCTGCGTCCCGCCCTGTTCCGCGCACTCTACGTCAACTGGCGGCGGCTGGGGGCCGGGGCGGGTGTGGGGGGCTCCGGGCTGGCCGCCGACGACCGGCTGCAGACCCTGTCGCCCGAGCACCGGGCCGCGCTGCTGCTGGTGTCGATGGAGGGGTTCAGCCCGCTGGAGGCCTCGCAGGTGATGGAGGTCGCGCCCGCCGAGTTGGAGCGGCGCCTCGCCCAGGCGCAGGCCGAGCTGGAGCGGCAGCTGGCCACCGACGTCCTCATCATCGAAGACGAGCCCATCATCGCGCTCGACCTGACGCGGCTGGTGCGGGAGCTCGGCCACCGGGTCGCCGCCACCGCCGCGACGCACGGCGAGGCGGTGGCGGCCGCGCGCCAGACCCGCCCCGGGCTGGTGCTCGCCGACATCCGCCTCGCCGACGGCTCCAGCGGCATGGAGGCCGCGGGCGAGATCCTGCAGAGCTTCAACATCCCGGTGATCTTCATCACCGCCTTCCCCGAGCACCTGCTCACGGGCGAGCGGCCGGAGCCGGCCTTCCTCATCACCAAGCCTTTCCGGGAGGAGGCGGTGAAGGCGCTGATCGGCCAAGCGCTGTTCTTCCACAAGCCGGACGCGGCGCTGGCGCCCGCCTGAGCCGGAACCTCGGCCGCAGACGGTCGTTTCGGCGAGAGTTTCCGTAGGAGCCTCCGCCATGACCGACGTGCCCGCCGACGCCCTCGCCGACGCCTCCGCCGAGGGCGGCGCCCCCGCCGCCGCCCGCAACCTCGCCGACGACGCCCGGCGGATCGCCTCCTCCGCCGGCGAGCGGGCGCAGCAGACGGCCGAGCAGCTGAAGCGGCAGGTCGGCGAGCACGCGGGCGTCGCCAAGGAGTGGGCCGCCGATCAGGCGGACGTGCTGCGCGACACCGTGCAGACCAAGCCCTTCATCGCCGTGGGGATCTCCGCCGCCTCCGCCTTCGCGGTGGGGCTGATCATCGGCGTGCTGCTCGCCCGCGACTAGGGCCGCTTGGCCGCCGCCGCCCGGGCGCGGTCGCGCACCTCCTGCACCGCCGTTCGGGGGAGGGTGTCCAGGGTCAGCACCCCGGCTCCCTTCCCGTCCAGCAGAGAGAAGCGGCGCTTGGTCCGGGCGCGCCATTCCAGGAGGCTGACCCGCCCGTCGAGGTCGGCGTCGGCCGCGCGCAGCGGCTGCGGCTCGGCCAGCATGGCGTAGGGCTCCGCCCCGACGAGGGCGGTGTCGCCCGCCTGGCTGCGCCGCGGGCGGTCGGGCGATCCGCCGCCGCGACCTCCCCCCGCGCCGCGCCGGCGGCCGGAGAACACCTGCGGGTCCATGCCCTCGCCGGGCGTGAGGCGGCCGAGCCGGGGCAGGATCTCCGGGACGGCGGCCTCTTCGTAGGCGGTGATCTCGAAGCCGTCGATCACCCCGTCGCCGTTCGTATCGTAGAGCCTGAACGCGCGCTCCGCATCCGCGGCGAACTCGGCGGGGGTGAGGCGGCCGTCGCCGTCGGCGTCGGCGCGGGCGAACCAGGCGGCGGAGGGGTAGGGCGCCTCCGGCCCGGCCCTGAAAGGCTCCCCGGACGGGCTGATGAAGGTGTTGGGCGTGCGCCCGCCGCGCGGGCCCTCGCGCGTGGCGCCGCCGCCTTCCGGCCGAGGGCCGCCATCGCCCCCGGCCGCGCAGCCCGCCAGGAGGAGGGCGGCGAGGCCGGTCGCGGCCAGGCGGGACATCAGGCGGCGCTCAGGTGCAGCGGCAGGCGCGCGCGCGCCCTCAGGCCGCCCTCCGTGCGGTTCTCAAGCTCCGCCTCGCCGCCGTGCGCGCGCGCGATGGTGCGGACCACCGCCAGGCCGAGGCCGGCCCCCCCGGTGGCGCGGCTGCGGGAGGGTTCGCCCCGGTGGAAGGGCTCGAACACCCGCTCGTGCTGGTCGGGGGGCACGCCCGGGCCGTCGTCGTCCACCTCCAGCACCGCGGCGCCGTCGTGCGCGTAGACGCGGGCGCGGGCGCGGGCGCCGAACTTCACCGCGTTGTCCAGGAGGTTGGCCACGAGCCGCCGCAGCGCCAGGGCGTCGCCGTAGACGACCACGAGCGCCGGCGCCTCCGAGCGGACGTCCAGCCCCGTGTCGGCCATCTCGTCGGCCACGGTGGCCACGAGCGAGGACAGCTCCAGCCGCTTGCGCTCGCCCTGGTGCGTGGCGTCGCGGACAAAGGCCATGGTGTCGGCGATCATCTGCTCCATCTCGTCGATGTCGGCGCTCATCTTGGCCGCCAGCGAGGGCGGCGCGCCCTCCACCCGGAAGCGCAGGCGGGTGAGCGGCGTGCGGAGGTCGTGGGCGATGGCCGCCACCATGGCGGTGCGGTCGTGCACGTAGCGGCGCAGGCGCTCCTGCATGTCGTTGAAGGCGGCGGAGGCCGCCTGCACCTCCGCCGGCCCGCGCGGCATCTCCAGGGGCGGGGCGCCGGGGTCGCGGCCCAGCCGCTCGGCCGCCTTGGCGAAGTCGGAGATCGGTCGGGCGAACCGGCGGGAGAAGAGGTAGGCCAGGGGGGCGAGGCCGAACGCCGACAGGGCGAACCACAGCGCCATCCTCT
>CAXSHO010000106.1:0-411 GCA_964237305.1 uncultured Caulobacteraceae bacterium | reverse complement strand
CTGCGGCGACCGTGGCGCGCACCGACGCTCGAAGCGCCATCATCTGCGTCCACGTGGAGAAGGGGGCGATCTCCTCGCGCTTCAGCACCGTCCAGCGACCGTCCGCGCCGCGCACGGCGGCCAGGAACGGCGCCACCACCCAGTGGTCGCTCTGGAGGTCGCTGGCGCGCGGCGCGAGCTGCCGCTGGTAGTTGCGCACCGAGCGGCTCACCGGGGAGCGCTGGGCGTCGATCAGGTAGAGCCGCACGTCGCCGGGGTCGCGCCCGAGCTGGCTGCTGAGCTCACGCTGAAGGATGCCGAGCGCGAAGGAGCGCCGAAGCGCGGTGGGCACCTCCAGCCGGGCGCGCGTCTCCGCGGAGAAGGGATGACCGTCGCGCGCGGCCACGGGGGTCCCGGGGGAGCGCAGGGCCG
>CAXSHO010000105.1:4612-11576 GCA_964237305.1 uncultured Caulobacteraceae bacterium | reverse complement strand
GCTTCGGCGGCGGCGGTCGCGGCGGCGGGCAGGCGGAGGGCGGACGGCTGCAGTTCGCCGTCTACCACACGGTCTACCTCGAAGACCGGATCGTCACGCGCACCGGCGGCCCCGTGTTCGACCTCCTGAACGGCTCGGCGGCCTCGGGCGCGGGCGGCCAGGCCCGGCACGAGGTGGAGGCGCAGGCGGGCCTGACCCTGGCCGGGTTGGGCGCGCGGCTCAGCGCCGACTACCGGCTCGGGGACGACGGGCGACCTGTTCTTCTCCGACCTGACCACCCTCAACTTCCGCCTGTTCGCCAACCTGGGGCAGGTGCCGCGGCTGAAGAAGTACAAGCGGCTGGACGGGACGCGGGTGACGCTGTCGCTGAACAACCTATTCGACCAGCGCGAGGACGTGCGCGACGCCACGGGCGCCGTCCCGTTGATCTACCAGCCCGCCTACCTGGACCCCACGGGCCGCTCCATCCGCCTGGGCGTGCGCAAGCTGTTCTGAAGTCCTCCCCCGGCGCGGGGGAGGTGGCGGCGGAGCCGACGGAGGGGGTGGCGCGACCGTTCCAGCGTCGCGCAGCCCCAACCACCACGCTTCGCGCGGTCCCCCTCCCCCCGTCCCGGGGGAGGAGGTGTTCAGCGGGCGTGGAGGCGCACCGGCAGCGTCTCGTAGCCGCGGACGAAGGAGGAGAAGACGCGCTTGGGCTCGCCCGTCACCTCCACGTGGCTGAAGCGCTTGAGGATCTCCTCCCAGATGATCTTTAGCTGCAGTTCGGCCAGACGGTTGCCCACGCAGCGGTGGATGCCGAAGCCGAAGGACAGGTGGCGGCGCACGTCCGGCCGCTCGATCCAGTAGCGGTCAGGGTCCTCGATCTTGCTCTCGTCGCGGTTGCCCGAGACGTACCACATGATCACCTTCTCGCCCTTCCTGATGGATTTGCCGCCGATCTCCACGTCGCGGGTCGCGTTCCTGCGCATGTGGGCGAGCGGCGTCTGCCAGCGGATGGTCTCGCTGACCATGCCGGGGATCAGGCGCGGGTCGGCCTTCAGCTTGTCGTACTGGTCCGGGTTCTGGTTCAGGGCCAGGATCGAGCCTGTGATCGTGTTGCGCGTGGTGTCGTTGCCGCCCACGATCAGGAGCACGAGGTTCCCCAGGTACTCCTGCATGTCCATGTGCCGGGTGTGCTCGCCGTGGGCCAGCATCGAGATCAGGTCGGGCCGGGGCGGCGCGTTCACCCGCTCGTTCCAGATCTCCATGAAATAGGCCACGCAGCCGAACAGCTCCAGGCGGCGCTGCTCCTCCGTCTCGATGATCCCGCTCTCGGGGCTGGCGGTGGCCACGTCCGACCAGCGGGTGAGCTTGCGGCGGTCCTCCTGCGGGATGTCGAACAGCGTGGCGAGCGTCATGGCCGTGAGCTCGATGGACACCTTGTCCACCCAGTCGATCTCGCCGCCGCCCGGCGGCAGGTCTTCCAGGATCTGGGCCGCGCGCTCGCGGATCAGGGGCTCCATGGCGGCCAGGTTGGGACCGTTCACGATGGGCTGCACCGTCTTGCGCTGCACATCGTGCTTGGGCGGGTCCATGGCGATGAACATGGGCAGCGGCATCTCCTCGTCCGGCTCCACGATCGTGATGGAGGGCTCGGAGGAGAAGGTGGCGTGGTCGGTGTCCACCGCCATGATGTCGTCGTAACGGGTGAGCGACCAGTAGGGGCCGAACTCGTGCTCGCGCTGCAGGTGCACCGGGTCGTCGCGGCGCAGGCGCTTGAACATCTCGAGCTCGGCGCCCGCCCGGAACAGGGTGGGGTCGGCGGGCTGGATCTCGTCGAGCGGCAACGCCCAGGCGCGGGCCTTGAGCTCCTCGAACGGGGCGTCGAGGGGCGCGCGCAACCGGTCGAAATAGGGGGCGTCGTCGGCCATGGTCGGGCTCCCTCGAGGCTGTCCGCAGCCAGAGTGCGCGCCCTCCGTCACGGAAGGCAAGCGGAGGCGGAGCCCTCCGCGCGTCGAGCCGTTGGGGAGCGATGTCCGACGTGGTCGTCGCCCCACCGCCGCGCGAGCGCACCGCCCGCGCCCCCTTCCGACGGGCGGTGGTGGTGTGCGGCAAGTGCGCGAGGAAGCTCGACGGCGGCTTCGGCGCCAAGGCCGGGCGGCCGCTGCGCAAGGAGTTCAAGCGCCTGCTGAAGAGCGGACTGTGGGGACGCAAGGTTCGGGTGGTGGAGGCGTCGTGCCTCGGCCTCTGCCCCAAGCGGCGCCAGGTGGTGGCCAGCGCCGGGCAGCTCGCGGCCGGAAGGCTCCTGGTGGTCGATCCCGGCGAGGACGCCGCCGCCGTGCTCGACCGCCTGCTGGAGCGCATCCCGGCCGGGGGCTGACGTCGGGGCGCCGCACGCCTAGATGCGCCCGGCATGCCCGAAGCCTTCGACCCCGCCCGTCTTTCCGCCGACAGGTGCGCCCGCTACGCCGAGCTCTCCGACGAGATCGCCGCGGTGCTGGAGGGGGAGCCCGACCGCACCGCGCGCATGGCCACCGTCGCCGCCATGCTGCACCACGCCTTTCCCGAGCGGTTCTTCTGGACCGGCTTCTACGTGGTGGACCCGGCCAAGGGCGACGAGTTGGTGGTCGGCCCCTATCAGGGCACGCTCGGCTGCCTGCGCATCGCCTTCGGGCGCGGGGTGTGCGGTGCGGCGGCGCTCCGCGGCGAGACGCTGGTGGTGGACGATGTGGACGCCTTCCCCGGCCACATCGCCTGCGACAGCCGCTCCCGCAGCGAGATCGTCGTCCCCGTGCGCGACGCGGCGGGCGCGCTCATCGCCGTGCTGGACGTGGACTCCACCGAGCCCGCCGCCTTCGGTGCGGACGATCGCACCGGGTTGGAGGCGATCGTCCAGCGAGTGTTCGGCTAACCGCCCGCCCTTGAGATGTGCCCGACCATGACCCCTCTCGGTTCCTCCGGTCCGCCGAGCTCGCGCTTGAAGAAGGCGAGGAAGGTGCGCCACAGGTGGAGCTGGCGGGCGGGGGTGCGTACGCCGTGGCGCTGGCCGGGGTACAGCATCAGGTCGAACGGCGTGGACAGCTCCTGCAGCCGGTTCATCACGCTCGTGGAGTTCTGGAACAGCACGTTGTCGTCGGCCATGCCCTGCAGCAGCAGCAGCCGGCCCGACAGGTCCTGCAGCCTCGGCAGGATGGAGCTCTGCGTGTAGGCGCCCTCGCGATCCTGCGGCTTGCCCATGAACTGCTCGGTGTAGTGCGTGTCGTACAGCCGCCAGTCGGCCGGCGGCGCCCCGGCCGCCCCCGCGCGGAAGCCCGCCCCGGGCTCGGTGAGGAGGCGCAGCGTCATGTAGCCGCCGTAGCTCCAGCCGGTGACGCCCACGCGCGCCGGATCGACGAAGCGCTGCGTCTCCAGCCACTTAAGGCCGACCAGCTGGTCTTCCACCTCCACGGAGCCGAGGTGGCCGTAGAGCGCGCCTGCGAACTTCAGCCCGCGCCCGCCGCCGCCGCGATTGGCGATCTGGAACAGCACGAAACCCGCGTTCAGATAGAGCTGCTCGCTCACCGGCCTCCAGACGCGTCGCACGTCCTCCGCGTGGGGGCCGCCGTAGACCTCCACGATGGCGGGATAGCGCTTGGCGGGGTCGAAGCCCGGCGGCTTCATGAGCGTGTAGTGGAGCGTGGAGCCGTCCGCCGCCTTCAGCACGCCGAACTCGGGCGTCACATGACGGGCCAGGTAGGGGAAGTAGGGGTGGCCGGGGCCGAGGCGGTTCTCCTCGATCCAGCGCAGCCGGGCGCCGGAGATGTCGTACAGGCCGGTCTGCGGCGGCGTGGCGGGGTCGGAGTAGGAGCCGATGTAGCTCGCGCCGTCCCGAGCCACCGCCACGCTCCATGAGCCGTGGCCCTCCGTGATGCGCCTGGGCTCGCCCGGCTCGCGGTAGCTGACCACGTAGAGGTGGCGCTCCAGCGGCGTGTCCTTGCCCGACACGAAGTAGGCCAGCCCCTTGGCCTCGTCGACGTAGGCTATGCCCGGCGCCTGCTGGCCCGCGCCGGAGGCCGCGCCCACCACGGCCCACTCGCCGTGCGTCACCGCGCGGACCAGCTTTCCCTCACGGGAGTAGAGGTACAGGTGGTTGAAGCCCGTGCGCTGGCTGCCCCACAGGAACGAGCCGTCCTTCAGGGGCGTCATGTTGTCGTTCAGGTCGACCCAGGGCTCCTGCCGCTCCGTCAGGATCACGCGCGACGCGCCGGTGGCGGGGTCCACGATCAGGAGGTCGAGCGCCTTCTGGTCGCGCGTCTGGCGCTGGACGTAGAGGGTCGCGCCGTCGGCCGACCAGTTCACCCGGGCGAGGTAGACGTCCGGATCGGCGCCCAGGTCCACCTTCACCGGCGCCCCGCCCGCGAGCGCGGCGACGTACAGCTCCACCACCGCGTTGGGGCGGCCCGCGCGGGGGTAGCGCTGCTCGGTCGTGGTGGAGCCCGCGGCGTTGATGTCCAGGCGGGGGATCAGGTCCACGCCCGACTCGTCCACCCGGGTGTAGGCGATGCGGTCGTCGTTCGGACTCCACCAGTAGCCGGTGAACCGTTCCATCTCCTCCTGCGCCACGAACTCGGCCACGCCGTAGGAGATCAGGCCGCGGCCCGCGGTGGTGAGCGCCCGCTCGCCCGCCCCGCCCGGCGCGTTCACATAGAGGTTCTGGTCGCGGACGTAGCTGATCCAGCGGCCGCGGGGGCTGAAGCGCGCGTCCGTCTCGCCGCCGGGCGTCTGCGTCAGCCGGGTGACCGCGCCCGTATCGGCGGCCGCGATGTACAAGTCGCCCCCTGCGGGCACGAGGATGCGGCGGCCCGCCTCGTCCCACCGGTACTCCACCACGCCCTTGGACGAGATCCGCTGCCGCTCACGGCGCGCCTTCTCGGCCTCGGAGAGCTCCTGGCCCTTCGGCTCCAGCGCGTTCGCGTCGATCAGCCGCCGCGCCTCGCCCCCCGCCACGGGCTGCGCCCACAGGTCCTGCACCGTCTGGTCGTCGGGCTTGGCGCGCAGGAAGGTCACGAGCCGTCCGTCGGGCGAGATCTGGACGCCGCGCGCGGTGGGGCCGGACAGGTCCGGATCGGCGAACACGCGCTCGGGGGTGAGCCGGGGTGCGGAGGCGGGAGATGCGGAGGCGGTCACGGCTAGGGCGGCGAGGGCGGCGGCGAGCATCCCCGTCTCGTGCGGCCCCGCCCCGCCGCGGTCAAGCCGCGGTCCTGGCCCGCCGATGTGCTAGGCTGCCGCAATGACGCTGCACGTCACTCTCGCCGAAGCCCAGGGACGCTTGCCCGAACTGATCGCCAAGGTGGCCGAGGGCGAAGAGGTGCTGATCGACGCGGACGGCCTCACCGTCGCGCGGCTCGGCCCGGCGCCCGGGCGTCCCGACGACGCGCCCGGCCGCCACTTGGGTGTCTGGGCGCACCTCGGCCTGGACATCGGCGCCGAGACGTTGCTCGAGTCGGACGATGAGCTGGATGCGCTGATGAGCTCACCCCTGTCGCCACCCTCGTGAACCTGCTGCTCGACAGCCACGTCTTCGTCTGGCTGTCCACCCGCCCGCAGAGGCTGGAATCCCGAGTGGTGGAGGCGGTGCAGGCGGCCGGGAGCGTCTATGTCAGCCCGGTCACAGCCTACGAGATCGGCTACAAGCGACGGCGGGACGCGGAGCTGGCGCGAATGCCTGACGACCTCGATCACGCCGTGCACGCGCAGGGTCTCAGCTGGCTGACGCTGACGGTCGCGCACATGCAGGCGGCGGCGGGTCTGCCGGACGTGCACCGCGATCCGTGGGACGCATCCTCGTCGCTCAGGCGCGCCTGGAGCGGCTGACTCTCGTCACCGCCGACAAGATGGTCAGGGCCTATGACGTCCCGACCCTGTGGTGAGCGCTCAGCGGGTGGGGACGGGGGTCTCGCCGCGGTAGTCGTAGAAGCCGCGGCCGGCCTTCTTGCCGAGCCAGCCGGCCTCCACGTACTTCACCAGGAGCGGGCAGGGGCGGTACTTGGAGTCCGCCAGGCCGTCGTGAAGCACGTTCATGATGGCCAGCACGGTGTCCAGGCCGATGAAGTCGCCCAGCTCCAGCGGGCCCATGGGGTGGTTGGCGCCCAGCTTCATGGAGGTGTCGATCGCCTCCACCGTGCCCACGCCCTCGTACAGGGTGTAGACGGCCTCGTTGATCATCGGCACCAGCACGCGGTTGACGATGAAGGCGGGAAAGTCCTCGGCGTTGGCGGTGGTCTTGCCCAGGCTCTGCGCGAAGCTGGCGGCGGCCTCATAGGTGGGCGCGTCGGTGGCGATGCCGCGGATGATCTCCACGAGCTTCATCAGCGGCACCGGGTTCATGAAGTGCAGCCCGATGAACTTTTCCGGCCGCGCCGTCGACGCCGCCAGCCGGGTGATGGAGATCGACGAGGTGTTCGACGCCAGCAGCGTGTGCTCGCCCAGGTGGTCGGCGAGGCCCTTGAAGATCGCCTTCTTGACCTCCTCGTTCTCGGTGGCGGCCTCGATCACGAGGTCGGTCCCGCCCACCTCGGCGGGGTCCTGGCCGGGGCGGATGCGCGGCAGCGCCGCGTGCATCTGCTCCATGGTGACCATGCCCCGGGCCACCTGGCGCGAGAGGTTCTTCTCGATCATCTCACGGCCCGCGGCGATGCGCTCGGCCGAGACGTCGCTCCACACCACGTCGTAGCCCGCGAGCGCGCACACGTGGGCGATGCCCGCGCCCATCTGCCCGGCGCCGATCACGCCGACCGTCCGAATCTCAGCCATCGCGCCTGCGGTTCACCCTGCGCGCCCACGATCGGGGCGCTTCATATGACGCAACGGTAGGTCTTTGCTGCGGCGCACACAAGACCGCCTCAGCCCGCCTCCGCCACCGCGTGCAGGCGCGCGTAGACGCCCCCGCGGGAGACCAGCTCGCCGTGGCGGCCCTCCTCCACCACCCGGCCGTCCTGGAACACGA
>CAXSHO010000105.1:0-4602 GCA_964237305.1 uncultured Caulobacteraceae bacterium | reverse complement strand
CGGCGTCGCGGATGGTGGACAAGCGGTGGGCGATGACGAGCGTGGTGCGCCCGCTCATCAGCGCCTCCGTGGCCGCCTGGACCTGCCGCTCGGTCTCCACGTCCAGCGAGGAGGTGGCCTCGTCCAGCACCAGGATGGGAGCATCTGCGAGAAAGGCGCGGGCGATGGCCACGCGCTGGCGCTCGCCGCCGGAGAGCTTGACGCCGCGCTCGCCCACCAGCGTGTCGTAGCCTTCGGGCAGGCGCGCGATGAAGTCGTGCGCCCGGGCGCGGCGGGCGGCGAGCGCGACCTCCTCGCGCGTGGCGTCGGGGCGGCCGTAGGCTATGTTCTCCGCCACGGAGCGGTGGAAGAGCGCGGGATCCTGCGGCACCACCGCCAGGGCGCGGCGCAGGCTGGCCTGGGTGACGGCGGCGATGTCCTGGCCGTCGATGGTGATGCGCCCGGCGTCCAGGTCGTGGAAGCGCTGCAGGAGCTTGACGAAGGTGGACTTGCCCGACCCGGTGGGCCCGACCAGCGCCACCCGCTCGCCCGGTCGCACGAGGATGTCGAAGTCCTCGTAGATCGGCGCGGCGGCGGCGGGGTAGCGGAAGGTCACGCCCTCGAACCGCACCGCCCCCGCGGGCCGCCCGTCCAGCCGCAGCTCGCCCGCGCCGGAGCGGTCGGCCACCTGGGGCGCGGTGCGGTCGAACACCGCCGCGTCCATGATGTCGTCCAGCCCCTTCTGCAGGTTGCGCGCGGTCTCGGGCAGGTTGCGCAGGTAGCCGGCCATGAGCTGGAAGGCCGAGATCGCGAAGGCGACGTCGCCGGGCGAGGCGCGGCCCCGGCTCCACGCCCACAGCATGGCTCCCGTCAGCCCAGCCTGCAGCAGGATCAGGAGGCCGTTCTGGATCACGCTCAGGAGGTTGAAGCGGTTCCAGGTCTCGATCGTCGCCTCGCGCCAGGCGGTCGCCACCGCACCGAAGCGGGCCGCCTCCCGCGTCTCGGCCCCGAAGGCCCGCACCGCCGCGTTGTTCCCCACCGCGTCGGCCAGGGAGGCGCCGAGCTCGGTGTCGAGCGCGGTGGAGCGGAGGTTGGCGGGGCGGACGAAGCGCGCCGTCAGCCACAGGTTCAGGCCGGCGTAGCCCACGATCACCGCCGCCACGCCCAACCCCGCCAGGGGCTGTCGCCAGCCGATCTGCACGGCCAGCCCCGCCAGCACCAGCACGCTGGGGCCCAGCATGAGGAACAGGGCGTCGGACACCCCGTCGTAGCCCTGCATGCCGCGGCTGATCTTGCGCACTGTGGCGCCGGCGAAGCTGTCGGCGTGCCAGTCGGCGGAGAAGCCCTGCACCCGGGCGAAGGCTCCGCGCACCACCGCCTCCATGTTGGACGCCGCGAAGCGGTTCATGACGCGGAAGGCGCCCGTGCGCAGGGCGTAGTAGGCGAGGTACAGCGCGGCCAGCGCCGCCCACGCGCCCCAGGCCGTCCCCACCGCCGCGCGCCCGCCGGGCCGGCTCACCGCGTCCACGAAGCGCCCCGCCGCCCACGGCACGCTCAGGTCGCAGGCGGTGGCCAGGAGCAGAAGGCCGAGCTGCCCCGCCAACGCGCGCGGACGCTCCGCCCAGCGCCGGGCGACGAAGCGCAGCACGGCGAGGTTGGACAGCGGCCGCGGGGCCGGGGAGGAGGCGTCGGTCATGCGAGCCGCCTAGATAGGCGCGGAGCCGTCGCACCGCAGCGGCGGGCTTGCACCCGGGCGAAGGCTGTGGCGTGTCGTGAGGATGCGCACGACGTCCGCCCCCCGGCCCAGCCTTCCCACGCGCCGCGCCGTGGGGTTGGGTCTGCTCCTCCCTTCCGCGCTGGCGGCTTGCGGCCGGGCGGCGGGGTCGACGGCGGCCATGGCTGACGACCAGTCGCTGGGCGATCCCAAGGCGAAGATCACGGTCGTAGAGTACGCCTCCGTGGGCTGCCCCGTGTGCGGCAAGTGGGCGCGGGAGGTCTTTCCCGCCTTCAAGCGCAAGTACATCGACACCGGCCGCGTGCGCTTCACCTATCGGGAGATGCTGGTGGGCGGCGGGGTGGAGGTGACGGCGGCCGCCGCGGGTTTCGTGCTCGCCCGCTGCGCCGGGCCCGACAAGTACTTCCCGGTGATCGAGGCGATCTACCGCGACCAGGACGCGCTGTTCCAGTCGCCCCGCCCGGTTCTGCAGGGCGTCGCCCGCGGCGTGGGCCTGGACGAGGCGCGCTTCACCGCCTGCATGGGCGACGACAAGGCCTTCACCGCGCTGAACGCCCGGACCGAGGCCAACGCCCGGTCGGGCGGCGTCGATTCGACCCCCACCTTCGTCGTGAACGGCCGCAAGCTGGACGCCGGCTTCCAGCCGCTGACCGCGTTGGACGCGGCGGTCGCCAGGGGCTGATCCCGTCCCCCGGCGGGGTCTCGGCCTAGGGTCACACGAGCGCGCCGTGGCAGTGCTTGAACTTCTTGCCCGAGCCGCAGGGGCAGGGGGCGTTGCGGCTGGTGCGCTCCCAGTCGCCGGGCAGGGCGGAGACGGGCAGCGCCTCGCGCTGGGCGGGGCTGAGGTCCACCATCGCCCCTGAGCCGAAGCCGAGGGCGCGCTCGTTCTCGCCGGTGAGCGGGTCGAGGTGCACCTCGTTCAGGTCGAGCGGGAAGGGCTGGAACATGTCGGCGGGGGCGGCCTGCTCGAACTGGAACTCCACCGTCATGATCCAGCGCGTGGTCTGCTGGCGCAGGTCGATCAGGAGCTTCTCGAACAGCGAGAAGGCTTCGGTCTTGTACTCGTTGAGCGGATCGCGCTGGCCGTAGCCGCGCAGGCCGATCACCTGGCGCAGGTGGTCGAGCTGCTGCAGGTGCTCGCGCCACTGCATGTCGATCATCTGCAGGAGGAAGTTCTTCTCCAGGTCGCGCATGGTCTCGGGGCCGACCTGCGCCAGGCGGTCGGAGGCGCGCGCCTCCACCGCCTCCGTCAGCCTGGCGTGCACGTCCTCGGGCGTGACGCCCTCCTCCGCCACCCACTCCTTCAGCGGGGGCTGCATGCCGAACAGGGCGTCCGCACGCTCGGCGAGGCCCTCCACATCCCAGTTCTCGGCGTACTGCTTGGGGGGCAGGAAGCGGGCGACGAGGTCGTCCACCGTGTCGCTGCGGAACTCCTCCACCACCTCGGAAAGGTCGGCGGCCTCCATGAACTCCTGGCGCTGCTCGAACACCGCCTTGCGCTGGTCGTTGACCACGTCGTCGTACTTCAGGAGGTTCTTGCGCACCTCGTAGTTGCGCGCCTCCACCTTCTTCTGCGCGGTGGCGATGGCGCTGTTCAGCCAGCGGTGGGTGATGGCCTCACCCTCCTCCAATCCGAAGGAGCGCATGATCATGTCCATCCGCTCGCCGGCGAAGATGCGCAGGAGGTCGTCCTGCGTGGACAGGAAGAACTTGGAGTGGCCGGGGTCGCCCTGGCGGCCGGTGCGCCCGCGTAGCTGGTTGTCGATGCGGCGGCTCTCGTGGCGCTCGGTTCCCAGCACGAACAGGCCGCCGGCGGCCAGCGCCTGCGCCTTGCCCTGCTCGATCCCGGCCTTGAACACCGCCTCCTGCGCGCGGCGGGCGGCCTCGTCGGGCTCGGCGCCCAGAGCCCGCTGCTCCTCCGTCCAGCGCTCCATGCGCATCTCGAGGTTGCCGCCGAGCTGGATGTCGGTGCCGCGGCCGGCCATGTTGGTGGCGATGGTCACCGCGCCGGGCACCCCGGCCTCGGCGACGATGTAGGCCTCCTGCTCGTGGTAGCGGGCGTTCAGGACGCTGTGCGGGATGCCCGTGCGGGTCTGGCCGTCATGCTCGTAGGTGTAGGCGTGCAGGAGCTCGGACAGGTGCTCCGACTTCTCGATGGAGACGGTGCCCACCAGGATGGGCTGGCCGCGCAGGTGGCACTCGGCGATCTGCTTCTGGATGGCCGCGTTCTTCTCCGCCTCGGTGCGGTAGACCTCGTCGTCGTCGTCGATGCGCTGGATGTCGCGGTTGGTCGGGATTTCCGACACGTCCATCTTGTAGATGTCGCCGAACTCCGCCGCTTCGGTGGAGGCGGTGCCGGTCATGCCTGACAGCTTCTTGTACAGGCGGAAGTAGTTCTGGATGGTGACGGAGGCCAGCGTCTGGTTCTCGGGCTGGACCTCGGCGCCCTCCTTGGCCTCGATGGCCTGGTGCAGGCCTTCGGACAGGCGGCGGCCCTGCATCATGCGGCCGGTGAACTCGTCGATCAGGATCACCTCGCCGCCCTTGACGATGTAATCCTTGTCGCGGGCGTACAGCACGTTGGCGCGCAGCGCCTGGTTCAGGTGGTGCACCACGGTGATGTTGGCCGCGTCGTAGAGGCCTGTCGTGTCCTCCGGGATGTGGCCGGAGGCGGTGAGCACCTCCTCCACCGTCTCGTTGCCGTGCTCGGTGAGGTGGACCTGCTTCTGCTTCTCGTCGTGCTCGTAGACGGTGGGATCCTTGATCAGGCCCTTCACCAGCTGGTCGATTTGGCGGTAGAAGTCGCTGCGGTCCTCGGTGGGGCCGCTGATGATCAAGGGCGTGCGCGCCTCGTCGATGAGGATGGAGTCGACCTCGTCGATGAGCGC
>CAXSHO010000104.1:3399-11650 GCA_964237305.1 uncultured Caulobacteraceae bacterium | reverse complement strand
GCACGCCCCCCACCGTCGCCGCCGACCGCCCCGACCGTCGCGGAGGTGAGGGGTATAGCGAAGACGTAACGAGCAGGTCTTGAACCCACGGCCGTGAAAGCTTAAGGTCTCGTGACGACGGAGCGGGCGAGCTTCGTCAACGGACCTTTCTCATGTACGGCAACCCGCAGCGGCGATCGGCCGCCGACGTCCAGGACCTCCGCCGCGAAGGCGGGCGCTGGCTGAAGGACCTCCGCGAGGCCGCGGGGCTGTCGCAGCGCCAGCTGGCCGCCAAGGTGGGAGCCGACTACTACACCTTCATCTCGCAGCTGGAGACCGGCCGCGGCCGCATCCCGCCCGACCGCTATGTCGATTGGGCGCACGCGCTGGAGGTGGACGCCAAGGTTTTCGTAACCGGGGTGATGCGCTACTACGACCCGATCACCTACGCGGTCCTGTTCACGGACTGAACGCGGCGCTCGCGCCATCGGAGTCGACGGCCCGGTCCATGGCGGCGCAGATCATCTCCCTCGTCCAACGGCTGCGCCCCCCGGCGCCGCGCGACTGGTCGGCCCAGGAGATGGCCGAGTTCTACCGGGTGGAGAGCGCACTCCTCCAGGCCGGGCTCCAGCTCGAGAGCGAGCGCGGCGTGTCGGACGAGGGCGAGCCCTGGTTCTGCTTCTGCCGCGAGGACACGGGCGAGGTGTTCATCCACTTCGCCCGGGTGGACGGCGAGTACGTGGTGGACGGCGCGGCCTTCGCCTCGCCGGCGCGGGGGCCGGACTTCACCTCCCTCGTCCGCGACCTGATCGCCCGCCACCCCTTGGCAGCCGCCCGCCGGCCGGGCTCCAACGTCCCGATCCCTCCCGCCGCCCTGCTGCTCGCGCTGGGGGGGGCCGCCTTCTTCCATAGCGGGCCGGCCAAGGCCGCCGATGCAGAGGTTCCCCACTCCGCCCCCGCCGCCGGCAAGGCCGAGGGCCGCCGGGGGATCGTCTTCAACGCCGGGTCGGCGGCTCCGGCGGCGGGCGATGGGGAGGGGCGCAGCGTCCTCTTGGATGCGCACGAGGTGGCCGCGGTGCTCACCGGCGTGGCCATCGGGATGCGCCAGGTCTCGGCGGAGGCCGCCGCCGCCGCCGCGTCCTCGCCGTCCGACTTCGCGGGCCCGTCCGCCCAGGGCGGGGCGCGACCGACCGGTCCTTCCACCGCGCCGCCGCCGCCCGTGTCGGCGTCGTCGGCGGCGCTCCTCACCGGGGAGCAGGCGCGGGCGGCGCTCACCGTCATCGCGGTGCTGCACGACCTGGCGCCTCCCCGGGTCGTGGCGGCCGGGGCGCCCGCCGACATCGCCGTTCCGGTGGACACGGCCGCCCGGCCGCTCGCCGCCACCGCGGGCGCCGACCTTCCTGCGTCCGCCGCCCATCTGCTCCCGGCCGAGGCCCTTCCGCGCGCCAGCTTCGTGGTTCAGCTCGTCGCCGCCGCGCCGACGACCGTCATGGCGGTGGAGCTGGTGCTGGCCGACGGCGCGCTGGCGCACCTCGCCCCGGGGCAGGTGGTGCACATGGACGCCCTGCCCGCCTTCTTGGCGGAGCTGATCGGCCGCGGCGGCGAGGGCGTGGACCCTTCCGCCGCCACGCCCGCGTCGCCGGTCCTGGCCGATCCCGCCGCTTCGGCGCTCACGCCGCACGCCGTTCAGCCGGGCGGCGGCGGCGGCGGTGGCGGCGGCGGCGGTCCCACTGATCCGGCTCCGGCCGCGCCCGGAGTCGGGTCCGGAGCCGGGCCCGGAGCCGGGCCCGGAGCCGGGCCCGGAGTGGGGGACGTCGCCGCGCCCGCGTCGCATCCCGCCGACCTCCTCGCCGCCACGCACCTGGTCGCCGACCCGGCGCCCCTCCCGAAGGGCGCTCCCCCGCCGGCGGCCCCTCCGCACAACCCCGCCATCGACGCGGCGATCCTGAGCTTCATCGCCAGCGTGGCGGACGTCATGGTGGTGGTCACCGGGCACGAGGTGGTGTTCTACGACCCCCACGCCCTGGAGGAGATCAGCGACAGCCAGCCGCTGGACAGCCTCACCTTCCGCTTCGACGACGGCTCCTCCGTGAGCCTGGTGGGCACCGTGTCCGAGCTTCACGCCTTCCACGGCATCGGCTAATCGCGTCCTCGCGCCGGGCGGCGCGGCGGTGGGGAGGCGTTTCGATGGAGGGGGTGCGGCTGGAGGTGGGCCTTCGCAACGCGATCCCCCATCCCGCCGCGCCGCCGGAGGTGGAAGCGCCCGCCGCGCAGCCCGCCCCCGGTCCGGCCCCGCCCGTCGCGGCGCCCGAGCCGCTCGCGGCGGAGGAGCCCCCCGCCCCCGTCTCCGCTTCGCCGGCGCCCCGCCGCGGGAACCTCCTCGCCAGGCTTCTCCGCCGCCCCGCTGAGCGCCTGCGCGCCTATCTCACCGCGTCGACGGACGATCAGCTGCACCGGGAGGCCGTCCGCACGGTGGCGCTGTCGGTGGCCGTCCAGCGGATCGCCCACTTCACGGAAGCCGCCCACGCCGCCGTGCAGGAGGTGGAGGCGGCGGTGCAGGCCGGGTCCGCCCGCCTCGCCCTGCAGATCGACGCGCTGGAGCAACGGCTCACCGCGGCGGACGCCCAGGTGGAGCGGGTGGCGCGCAGCGCCGGCCGGGCGGTGGCCATCGGCGACCACCACACCCTCCTCCTGGAGCGGCAGTACGGCCTGGAGGCGGAGATCGCCTCCAGGGTGGACGCCGCCATGGGGGTGATCGGGATGATCGGTCCCCGCTTCGACGAGCTGGACATCAAGGTCCGCCCGCTCGTGCCCTACGACGCGCAGAGCACGGCGGTGCGCGTGGCCGACGGTTACCTGCTGCTGCCCCGCTCGGAGCCGCTGTTCACCGTCATGGTGGCCGACGCCGGCTCGGGCGGGCTGGAGCCGGGGGTGCGCCAGCTGATCCGCGCGCTCCTGCAGCCGGGGGCCGGCGCGGTGGACGTGGGGGCCAACGTGGGCCTCCTCACCCTGGCCATGGCGCGGGCCGTGGGCCCGGGCGGACGCGTGCGCGCCTTCGAGCCGGAGGCGCGGGTGCGCGAGCAGCTGGCCAAGACGCTGCACCTCAACGGGCTGGCGCAGGTGCGGCTGTCCGGCGCGGCGGTGGGCGCCGAGGCCGGCCGCCTCGTCTTCCACCAGAGCCCGGTGATCGGCCACAGCTCGCTGTACGCCCTGCCCGAGGAGGAGCGGGCGGACGCGCGCCCGGTGGAGGTGGAGGTGGTGCGGCTGGACGACGTGGTGCCGGAGGGGGAGGCGACGGCCCTGGTCAAGATCGACGTGGAGGGGGCGGAGCTCGACGTGCTGCACGGCATGCCCCGGCTCCTCGCCGCGAATCCGGGCGTGGCCGTGCTGGCCGAGTACGGGCCGAGCCACCTCCTGCGCGTGGGGATCGCTCCCGCGGCCTGGTTCGCCGCCTTCGTCGCGCACGGGCTGGAGCCGCACCTGATCGGCGAGCCCGACGGGCGCACCGAGCCCACCTCCGCCGCGGCGCTGGAGGGGATCGTGTCGGCCAACCTCGTCTTCGTGCGGCCGGGGGGGGCGGCCGCCGCCCGGCTCCTGCGATGAGCGCCCCCCTGCGCATCGCCTGGGGCACGCCGATGAACGCGGCGTCGGCCATCGGCCGCATCGGCGTCCGCATCGCCGGCGCGCTCCGGTCGCGCGGGGCGGAGGTGACGCTGGTGGCCACCGATCACGAACCGCCCGAGGCCATGGTCCCCACGCCGCCGGAGCTGCCGGTGCTCCACTGGTCGGAGCTGGAGATGAGCCGGCTGGCCACGGACTTCGACCGGGTGGTGGTGAACGTGGGCGACCACTTCCCCAACCACGCGGGCGTGTTCCCCATGCTGGAGTCGGCGCCCTGCCTGGCCGTCATGCACGACATGTACGTGGGCAACCTGTTCAACGGCTGGCTGTGGTGGCGCGGCTCGCATCCGGGCGAGCGCGAGGTCTTCACCGTGCAGACCTACGGCCCCGCCGCCGCCCTCCTGGCGCGCCGCCGCGACCGCGGCGAGCTCCCGCTGGAGGAGGAGGCGGCCGCCTGCCCCATGACCGAGTGGGTGGCGGCGCGGGCGGCCGGCGCGCTGGCGCACGCGCCCTTCTACCTCCCGCGGCTGGCGGGCGCCTGCCCGGGGCCCGTGGCCGTGGCCGGCCTGCCGGTGGAGTCGCGGGGCGTCCCCCCGCTCCCGCCCCGCGCCGGCCGTCGCCCGGTGGCGCTCACCGTGGGGGTGATGAACCCCAACAAGTGCGTGGACCGCGTGATCGCCGCCATCTGCGGCTCGCCCGCCCTGCGCGACGGCCTCGACTACCGGCTGGTGGGCCCCGTCACCGACGAGGAGGCCGCACGGCTGCGGGCCCTCGCCGCACAGGGCGGCTACGAGCGCCTGTCCATCGAGGGCCCCGCCGACGAGGCGTCGCTGGACGCCGCGCTGGCCGACGCCGACCTGATCGTGTGCCTGCGCCGCCCCGTGCTGGAGGGCGCCTCCGCCTCCGTCGTGGAGGCGCTCCTGGCCGGGCGCCCCACCCTGACGGCCGACGCGGGCTGCTACGCCGACCTGCCGGACGAGACGGTGGTTAAGGTGCCCGCCGACGTGCCGGTGGAGGGCGTGCGCCTCGCGCTGGAGAGGCTGGCGGGCGACGAGGGCCTGCGCCGTGACATGGGGGCCCGCGGCCGCGCCTACGCCGAGCGCACCTTCACCCTGGACGCCTACCTCCAGGTGCTGGAGCCGCTGGCCGCCGCCACCGCCGCCGCCGCGCCCGTGCTGCGGATGGCCCGCAACCTGGGGGGGATCCTGGCCGAGCTCGGCCTCGAGCGCGACGATCCGGCGGCGGCGCGGATCGCGTCGGCGCTTCAGCCCCTCTTCGCGCCCCGGCCCCGGTTCGTGTCGGAGGCGGCGGCGGCCAGCCGCGGCGCGAGGTCGGCGGCGGGATAGGTGCGCGGCAGCCGCTTGGCGATCACCCGACGGCCCCGCGCCCCCTGGGCCTCGGCCGCGCGCGGCTCGTCGGCGAAGCGGCGGAGGGCGGCGGCGGCGGCATGGAGGTCGGGCTCCGCCCAAACCTGGTCGGGCGCCTCGTAGCGGCCGGAGGGGTCGCGGGCGGGGACGAGCGTGTAGGGGACCTCCGTCACGCCGCCCCGCTGGAAGTCCGCGTTGCCCGACCAGCCGGTGGCCACCACCGCGCGCCCCAGCGTCATGGCCTGGGCGATGGACAGGCCGAAGCCCTCCGACCTATGCAGCGAGACGAACACGTCGCAGCTGGCCAGGAGGTCGTCGGTCTCCCCGTCGCTGAGCTCGGCCACCAGGAGCGTGATGTTCGGCCATCCGGCGATGCGGCGGGTCAGCTCGTCCGGCAGCGCGGCGTCCGGGGGGGCGTTCACCTTCACCACCAGGCGCGCGGCCGCCTCCTCCGGCAGGAAGGCGCGCTGGAAGGCGTCCACCGCGCCGAACGGGTTCTTGCGCGCGGCGGTGGAGCGCACGTCGTACATGCAGAGCACCGCCAGCTCGCCTGCGCGCCAGCCGAAGCGTTCGCGGTCGGGCCGCGCGGCGGCCGTGTCGGGCAGGGGGTAGGGCACCATGCGGACGATCACGTCCGTCCCCTCGGCGGCGCGGGAGATCGCCTCCGCGACGAAGGGGCTGCCCGCCCACACCTCGTGGAAGAAGGGCAGGGCCTCGATCCAGTCGGGGGGCAGGGTCGCCAGCTCCCACGCCCAGAAGCCGATGCGGTAGCGGTCGCGGAACACCGGCTGGGTGGTCACATGCATGAAGTGCAGCGCCTCCGGCGGATTGCACACGCTGAACCAGACGCCGCCCGGGGCCGCGTCCGCCAGGGTCGCCCCCGCCATGTCGACGGTGAGGTCGTGCAGGCGCGGCCGGGCGCCGCCCGCGCTCCAGCCTTCCGCGATCATGCGGCCGCTGCGGCCGATGCCCGTGTGCATGGAGAGGAAGCCGGAGACGATCAGGTCGCCGGGGGCGATCTCGTCGGCCGGGCGCTTGGCCAGCCAGTGGACGGGCCGCGGCTCGGGCGTGACCACCACCACGCCGGCGACCACCTCGCGCCGCACCCGGCCGATGCGGAACACCTCGCGGTGGACCCACGGCATCACCGCGCGGCGCAGGGCGAGGGGCAGGGGCAGCGCCTTCCACAGCCGTCGGAGCGGTTGCAGCGCGGGGGTGTCGAGCGCGGTCATCCCCCGCGGCAGTGTCATGGCGGACGGCCCGCCGCAACCGGGCGGGCGCGTGACAAGCGGGGGCGGCCGCTCTAGAGAAGCCGCCGGCGCCGCGGGCATGATGTAGTGGTAGCCTGGCAGCTTCCCAAGCTGCTCGTGCGGGTTCGATTCCCGCTGCCCGCTCCAGGCCCGCAACCGGGCTGCGGCCCGGAGGCGGCGTGACGCGTGGACGGTGACGGGGACGCGGCGGTGGTGATCGGCGCCACCGGCGGCGTCGGGAGCGCCTTCGTGCGCGCGCTCATGGCGCAGGGCCGCCGCGTCCACGCGCTGTCGCGCCGGGGCGAGGCTCCGCCGGGGGCCGTGGCGGGCGTGATCGACCTGGACGACGAGGCGAGCATCGCGGCGGCGGCTGGGGCGGTCGACGGCCCGTTCAACCTCGTCCTCGTCGCCACCGGCGCCCTGCAGGGCCAGGGGCTGGCCCCCGAGCGCCGGCTCGCCGACCTGCGGCCGGAGGGGCTGGAGGCGGCGTTCCGCATCAACACGATCGGCCCCGCGCTCGTCGCCAAGCACTTCGCCCCCCGCCTGCCGCGGGACCGGCGCGCGGCCATGGGCTTCCTGTCGGCGCGGGTGGGGAGCCTCGCCGACAACCGGCTGGGGGGCTGGTACGGCTATCGCGCGTCCAAGGCGGCGCTGAACATGGTGGTGCGCTGCCTGGCGGTGGAGATGGCGCGCACGCACCCGCTCGCCGTCTGCGTCGCCCTGCATCCCGGCACGGTGGACACCGCGCTCAGCCGGCCCTTCCAGCGCGGCGTGGAGCCCGGGGCGCTGTTCACGCCCGACGAGGCCGCCGCCCGCCTCCTGCGCGTGCTCGACGGGCTGCAGCCCGGCGACAGCGGCGGCGTCTTCGCCCACGACGGCGCCCCCGTCCCGTTCTGAACAGCGCCGCCGCAGGGTTAAGTTACGCGCGGGACGCGAGCCGCAGCCGCCGCCGTTCGGGCGGAGGGTGAAGCCCGTTCGCCGCCGAACCCCGCCGGTGTAACGTCCCTCCCGACGGAGCCAGGGTGACCTCGCCTCCGCGTTGGAGACGAGATGGTCATGTCGCGGATGACGGGTTGGGCGGCGGCGGGCGCCGTCCTGGTGCTGGCGGGGGGCGCCCACGCGGGCGGCCTGGAAGGGAGCGGGCCGGGCTATCCGCACGCCGGCGGCCCCGACGAGGACCGGCCGGCCTACGCCCGCCCCGGCCAGTGCTTCGCCAAGGTCAAGACCGCCGAGGTGTTCGAGACCACGCCCGAGCGCCAGCTGGTGGAGCCGGAGCGGATCGAGCGCCGCCTTGTCCCCGCCGAATTCGAGGAGCGCGATCGCCGGGTGGTGGTCCGCCCCGCCTTCGTGGAGCACCACCCCACGCCCCCCGTCTACCGCACCGTCACCGAGACGGTGGTGGTGCAGCCGCCGAGCTACCGCACGGAGGTGATCCCGCCGGTGTTCGAGACCGTGACCCGCCAGGTGCTGGTGCGCGAGGCGCGCACCGTGTGGAGGCCCGGCCGGGCGCTCCCCGTCTACGGCCAGCCCTACGGCTACGCCCCAGACGGCTACGGCCCCGGCTGGCGCGGCCAGACGCAGGTCACGCCCACGGGCGAGGTCATGTGCCTGGTGGTGGAGCCCGCCCTTTACCGCACGGTGATCGAGCAGGTGCTGCGCACGCCCGAGCGCACGATCCAGATCCCCGTCCCGCCCGTCACCCGGCTGCAGACGCGCCAGGTGATCGAGCGCCCGGGCTACGACGCCGTCCGCGAGATCCCCGCCGAGTACGGCGTGGTGCACGAGCGGGTGGTGGTGCGGCCCGAGCACGAGGAGAGCTACACCATCCCCCCCGTCTACCGCACGGTGGAGACGCGCCGGCTGGTGAGCCCCGCGCGCACCGAGTGGCGCGAGATCGCCTGCGCGCCGCCGCCGCCGCCGCCCTGCGCCGAGCGCTGCGGCCCGCCGCCTCCGCCGATGGCCATGCACCGCGAGTTCCGCCCCGCCCCTCCGCCCCGCATGGAGCGCCCGCATCCGCGCGTGCACCGTCGCCTC
>CAXSHO010000104.1:0-3389 GCA_964237305.1 uncultured Caulobacteraceae bacterium | reverse complement strand
CCCGGCGCTCTGCGACGTCTGCGCCGCTCCGCAGGCGATGGAGCGTCCCGCCCCGCCGCCGCCCCGCGCCGAGGCGCCGCGCATGGGCCCGATGCGGGGTCGCCCGATGGTGGGGCGCCTGCAGGCGGCGCTGGCCGGGCGCGGCTACTACAAGGGCGTGGTGGACGGGGCCTACACCGCCCCCACCCGCGACGCCCTGGTCCGTTTCCAGCGCGACAAGGGCTTCGACGCCCACGGCGAGCTGACCCGCGAGACCGCCCGCGAGCTCGGCCTCTCGCGCTGACGCCTCCGGCCGCCGCCCGGCTTGAAGCGGGCGGCGGCCGCGGTTAGGGAACGACACCCACCTGCTCGACGCCCGAGACCCGCTGACGCCATGGCCGACCCCGAAGCCGCCTACGACCCCGCCGCCCCCCGGGGCGAGATGACCATCGGCGAGCAGTCCTCCACCTACCGCGCCTTCGACGGCCTGGTGCGCTGGGGGTCGCTGGCGATCGCCTCGCTGCTGCTGTTCCTCGTCCTGATGTTCTGCACGCGCGTGGGCTTCATCGGCGCCGCCGCGCCCGTGGCGATCCTCCTGGTGGCGGGCGCGGTGTTCCTCCGCTCCAAGCCGCCGAGCATCGACACGCTCTGACCTGTCGCTGGACAGCCCGCCGCGGCTGTCTCTAAGCTCTGCGCAGGGTCGTGAGCGGGGTCGCATGGGCGCGAGGATCGCCGTCGTCAGGGAGACCGCGCCGGGCGAGACCCGCGTGGCCGCCACGCCCGACACCGTGAGGAAGCTCGTCGCCCTGGGCGCCTCCGTGGCCGTGGAGCGTGGGGCGGGGGCCGCGGCCTCCTCCGTCGATCCGGACTACGAGTCGGCGGGGGCGGAACTCGCGCCGGACGCCGCGGCGGCGCTGGCGGACGCCGACCTCCTGCTCAAGGTGCGCGCGCCCACCGACGGGGAGGTCGCGGCGCTGAAGCCCGGCGCGGCCGTGGTGGCCCTGCTGGACCCCTTCAACGCCCGCCCGGTGCTGGAGGCGCTGGCCGCCCGCGGGGCCGCCGCGCTGGCCATGGAGTTCGTGCCGCGCATCAGCCGGGCGCAGTCCATGGACGCGCTCTCCTCCCAGGCCAACCTCGCGGGCTACCGGGCGGTGATTGAGGCGGCGCAGGCCTACGGGCGCGCCATGCCGATGATGATGACGGCGGCGGGCACGGTGGCGGCGGCCAAGGTGTTCGTCATGGGGGCGGGCGTCGCCGGGCTGCAGGCCATCGCCACCGCCCGCCGCCTGGGCGCGGTGGTCACCGCCACCGACGTGCGCCCCGCCTCGAAGGAGCAGGTGGAGAGCCTGGGCGCCAAGTTCGTCGCGGTGATCGACGACGAGTTCAAGGCGGCCGAGACCTCCGCCGGCTACGCCAAGGCCATGTCCGCCGAGTACCAGGCCAAGCAGGCGGCGCTGGTGGGCGAGCACATCAGGAAGCAGGACATCGTGGTCACCACCGCGCTCATTCCCGGCCGCACCGCGCCGCGGCTGGTCACGGCCGGGCAGGCGGGCTCCATGCGCGCGGGCTCGGTGATCGTGGACCTGGCGGTGGACCAGGGCGGCAACGTGGAGGGCTCCCGCCCGGGCGAGGTGGTCGTCGCGGCGGGCGGCGCGCGGATCGTTGGCGTCAGCAACATGGCCGGCCGCATCGCCGCCGACGCCAGCGCCCTCTACAGTAAGAACCTCCTGGCGCTGGCCGCCCTGCTGCTGGACGCCGAAGGGAACCTCGCCCCCAAGTGGGACGACGAGATCCTGCAGGGCGCCGTGGTGGTGCGCGACGGCGCGGTGGTCCACCCTTCGCTTCTGGGAGCCGCCTGATGGAGCTCGTCGATCCCGTCGTTTTCCGCCTGGCCATCTTCGTCTTGGCCGTGTTCGTCGGCTACTACGTGGTGTGGAGCGTCACCCCCGCCCTGCACACGCCGCTGATGGCGGTGACCAACGCGGTGAGCTCCGTCATCATCGTCGGCGCCCTCCTGGCGGCGGCGGCCCACGGGGCCGTGGGCGAGGCGGCGGGGGCGCACGTCTGGGTGTCCAAGGGCGCGGGGGCGCTGGCGGTGGCGCTCGCCAGCGTGAACATCTTCGGCGGTTTCCTGGTGACGCAGAGGATGCTCGCCATGTACCGGAAGAAGGAGCGACCAAGCGCCAGCTCCGCGGGGGTCGAGGCCGTCGCCGCCGATCGCCGCGCATGACGAGCCGGCCCGATGATCTGCAGGCGGTGCTCGAGGTGATCCGCGCCCGGCGCGAGGTTGTGCGGGGCCTGGGCGTCGACCTCGTCGGCGTGGTGGGCTCGATCGCGCGGGGGGAAGCGCGTGAGGATAGTGACGCCGACATCGTCTACGACGTCGTGGGTCGGCCCAGCCTCCTCGATCTCGGCCGCATCGCCCTGGACCTTGAGACTGCGCTCGGTCGCTCCGTCGATCTCGTGAGCCGTCAGGCTCTGCGCCCGGACCGCTGGACCCACATGAGCCGCGACCTGGTCCTCGCCTGATGACGCCGGAGACCCGGTTCCGGCTGCAGGACATGCGCGAGCACGCGCGACTGGCGATCGAACTCCTGGGGGACCTCTCCGAAGGGGAAGTCAGCGCGGATGACCGCACGCGTCTGGCGCTGCTCCACGCTATCCAGATCGTGGGCGAGGCGGCGTCGCGCATCGAAAAGGCCGAACGTGCGCTTCTGCCCGAAAACGGCTGGGAGGCGGCGGTGCGGATGCGGCACATCCTGGTGCACGGCTACGGCAAGGTGGTCGTCTCCACCATCGTCGACGTGGTCCGACGCGACCTGCCGATCCTTCTTCAACAGCTCGACCCCTTGCTTGAAGAGGACGACGCGCCATGAACGCCAACCTCGCCGCCGTCCTGTACCTCGCCTCCGGCGTGCTGTTCATCCTGGCGCTTCGCGGGCTGTCGAGCCCGGTGACGAGCCGGCGGGGCAACCAGCTGGGCATGGTGGGCATGGCGATAGCCGTGGCCACCGCGCTCGCCACCCTGGCCGGGCAGGGCGCGCTGGATGCGACCACGCTGGCGCTTATCGTCGGCGGGGTGGCGGTGGGCGGCGGCGTGGGGGCGGTGATCGCCCGGCGCGTGGCCATGACCTCCATGCCGCAGCTGGTGGCCGCCTTCCACAGCCTGGTGGGCCTCGCCGCCTGCCTGGTGGCGGTGGCCGCCATCCACACCCCCGCCGCCTACGGCATCGCCGACCCAGCAGGCGGCGTGAAGCTGGAGAGTCTGATCGAGCTTTCCGTGGGCGTGGCCATCGGCGCGGTGACCTTCACGGGCTCGCTCATCGCCTTCGCCAAGCTGAACGGGAACATGAGCGGCGCGCCGATCCTGCTTCCCGGCCGCCACCTGCTGAACATCGCGCTGGCGGTGG
>CAXSHO010000103.1:0-11674 GCA_964237305.1 uncultured Caulobacteraceae bacterium | reverse complement strand
TGCACCCGTCGCAGCGCGACATCGCCATGGTCTTCCAGAGCTATGCGCTCTACCCGAACATGACGGTTGCCGGAAACATCGCCTTCGGCATGGAGATGCGCGGCGTTCCGAAGCCGGAGCGCGACAAGGCGATCGCCGAGGTCGCCCGCACCCTGCAGATCGAGCACCTGCTGGCGCGCCGGCCGTCGCAGCTATCCGGAGGGCAGCGGCAGCGCGTCGCAATGGGCCGCGCGCTCGTTCGCGACCCACGGGTGTTCCTGTTCGACGAGCCTCTTTCCAACCTCGACGCCAAGCTGCGCGTCGACATGCGCACCGAGATCAAGCGCCTGCACGCCACCACCGGCAAGACGCAGCCCCTGTGGGAGCACACGCGCCACATGCCGCTGCCGGAGGGGCTGGTCCGGCGCGAGGCGCACTTCCGGCGCACCGGCCGGCTCGTCCTGAGCCCCGACGAGCTGTTCCGCGACGCCAGCTGGTTCGCCGTGCTGATGGGGCAGGGCGTGGAGCCCGCCGACTACAACCCGCTGGTCGATGTGTTCGCGCCCGCCGACAACCGCGCCCACCTCGCCCAGGTCAAGCAGGCGATCCGCGCCGCAGCCGAGCGCATGCCCACCCACGAGGCCTACATCCGCGAGCACCGCGCCGCCCCCGTGCGAGCCGCCGCGTGAGGCGCGGGCCGGGCTTCCTCGGCGCCTTGGCGCTCCTCGCCCTGGTCGGGCCCGCCGCGGCGGCGGCGCCTGCGCGCGACGCCCTGCGCTACGAGGTGACGGAGGGGCTGAACGCCAACGCCTTCCTGCAGCAGGGCGACGTCGCCGCGCACCTGCTCCTGCGGTCGGGCCGCGCCCCGCGCATCCTGGTGGCCTTCCCGGCGGGGAACAGCGGCGTCGGCCTGTGGTTCGCGCCCGTCGACCAGGACGCGCGCTGGACGCTGACGCGCGGACCGCAGGCGGTGACCCGGCCGGACGCGAAAGGGCGCCCGCTCCACGGCGTGACGGCGGAGGCGACGGTGGATGTCCGGGAGCTCACCCCCGGCAAGGCCGTGCTCTCCAGCGTGCGCGTGCTGCGCGACTACCAGGCCCTGGGCCGCGCGCCCGCGGAGACCGACGCCCCGACGCGGGTGGCGGGCGACACGGTGAGCTGGTCGCGCGACCGGCTGGACGGGGCGGCGGGCTATGCGCTGGACGTGCAGGTGGTCCACGGCGCCCTGCGCGGCGGCCGGCTCGTGGCGGGGGCGGACGGTCGCATCGGGGTGCGGATCACCGCGCTCACGGGCGAGACGCCGCTGACGCCCTTCCCCGCGGGCGGCCTGCTGAACACGCGCGCCGCGGCCGACCCCGCCGCGCGCGACGCGCTGCGCTTCCTGAGCTACCGCGAGAAGTTCCTGGCGGGCTCCTGGCGGTTCGACACCTACTTCGGCCGCGACACGCTCCTGTCGCTGCGGCTGCTCATGCCCGCGCTGACGCCGGAGGCGGTGGAGACGGGGCTGGCCGCCGTGCTCGCCCGCGTGTCGCGCGAGGGCGAGGTGGCGCACGAGGAGGACGTGGGCGAGTTCGCCGTGCTCGACCACCTCAAGGCGGACGGGAGCCGGTCGGACGCGCCCGTCTACGACTACAAGATGATCGACAGCGGCTACCTGCTGGCGCCGGTGGCGGCGGCCTGGTGGCTGGACGACCCCCGTGGGAAGGGCAGGGCGGCGCGCTTCCTGGCGCAAGGGCGCCGCGGCGAGGCGCTGGCGGCCAACCTCGCCCGCGTGCTGCGCTCGGCCGAGCCCTTCGCCGCCGACCCCCGCGCCGCCAACCTCGTGGCGCTGAAGCCGGGCGTGCCGGTGGGCGAGTGGCGTGACAGCGAGACGGGCCTCGGCGGCGGGCGGCGGCCCTACGACGTCAACGCGGTGCTCGTCCCCGCCGCCCTGGACGCGGCCCGCCGGCTGGACGCCGCCGGGCTCCTGGCGCCCTACCTCCAGCCGCGCGACCGCCCGCTGTTCGCCCGGGCGGGGGCCATGGCGCAGGTCTGGCGGGCGCGGGCGCCGGGCTTCTTCACCGTGGACGTGGAGCGCGGCGCGGCGGCCCGGGCGGTCTCGGCCTACGCCGCTTCCGTCGGCGCGCCGTCGCAGGAGGCGCTGGCTTCGCTCGGCTCGGACGGGACGCGCTTCTCCGCCCTGTCGCTGGACGCCGGCGAGCGTCCGGTGGCGGTGATGAACTCCGACCTCGGCTTCGATCTCCTGTTCGGCGCGTCCCGCGACCCGGTGGCGGTGGCGGCGGAGGTGCGAGCGGTGCTGCGCCCCTTCCCGGCGGGGCTGATGACCGATGTCGGCATGGTGGTGGCGAACGCCGCCTACGCGCCCACCCCCTTGCAGCCGCAGTTCGGGCGCGGCGCCTACCACGGGGCGGTGGTGTGGTCGTGGCAGCAGGCGATGTTCGCCGCCGGGCTGGAGCGGCAGCTCGCGCGTCCCGACCTTCCGGACGGGGCCCGCGCCTCGCTCGCGGCCTCGCAGGCGGTCCTCTGGAAGGCGATCCGCGCCACTCCGCAGATGAGCAACTCCGAGCTGTGGTCGTGGGCGTACGAGGGCGGACGCTACCGGGTGGCTCCGTTCGGCGCGTCGGGCGGCGACGCGGACGAGTCCAACGCGGCCCAGCTGTGGAGCACGATCTACCTGGCCGTGCGGCCTCCGGGACCCGCCGTCGGCAAGTGAGCCGCGCGCCGTTCAGCCCCGCCTCGCCGACGGCGGACGCCCGCGAGCCGTCCGCCCCGTCGAGCCGCCCCGACGCGGCGCCCGGCGCGGTCCCCGGACCGGGGCGCGACCCGGCGTGGGTCCTGGAGCGGGCCGTCGCGCCCCCCGACGCGGCCGGCTGGCTGGCCGAAGGCTCCCTGTTCGCCCTGGCCGACGGCGTGCTCGGCGTGCGCGGCGGGGTGGAGGAGCTGGAGGGCTCCGGCGGCGGCGCCTTCCTCAGCGCCGTCTACGACCGCACGCCCATCGACTACCACGAGCGCTTCCGCGGCTTCGCGTCCACCTCCGACACCCGCCTGCCGGTGGCGGACGGGCTCACCGTGGAGCTGCGGCTCGGGGGGGCGCTCGTGGCGGACGGCCGCCCGCTCGCCTTCGCCCGGCGACTGGACCTGCGGACGGGCGAGCTCGTGCGCACCACGCGCTGGCCCGCGCCCGGAGGCGGGGCGGTGGAGGTGACGGCGCGGCGGGTCGTGTACGGCGGCGGCCTCCTGGCGCTCCGGCTCGAGCTGCGCTCGCTCGACTATGCGGGGCCCGTCTCCTTCACCTCCCGGCTCCGGCCGGGCGCGGCGGGGGCGCGGCAGGGCGACGACCCGCGGCTGGGCGTCGGCCAGGGGGCGCGGCTGGACACGACGGACGTGGGCGCCGACGGCGCGGCGGCCTGGCTCGTCCAGGTCGGGCGGGCCGCGGGCGCGGGCGCGGGCGTCGCCCAGGCGCACCGCGCGGAGGGGCTGATCCTGGCGGACGTGGATGTGGGGCCGGACGCGGCGGCCGCCGTGTTCCGCGGCGCCCTCGCTCCCCACGGCGTGGCGGTGTTGGAGAAGGTGGTCGCCTACGTCCCGTTCCGCATCGACGGCGAGGGGGACGTGGCCGCCGACGCCGTGACGAAGGCGCGGGGGGCGGCGCTGCGGCGGGCGCAGGCCGGCTACGCCGCCGCCGCCGCGACCGCCGCCGCCGGGCTGGCGGACTTCTGGTCGGGCGCCGCCCTCGACACGCCGGGCGACGCGGACCTGGCCCGGGCGTTGCGCTTCAACCTCCTGCACCTGCGCCGCAGCGCGCCCGCGGACGGCCGCACCGGGCTGGCCGCCAAGGGGCTGACGGGGGAGGGCTACGAGGGCCACGTCTTCTGGGACGCCGAGGCCTTCGCCCTGCCCGTGCTGGCGCTCACCGCGCCCGAGCTGGCGAGGAGCGAGTTGGCCTTCCGCGTCGCCACCCTGGACCGCGCCCGCGCCCACGCCCGCGACCTGGGTTTCGCCGCCGGCGCCCTCCACCCGTGGCGCACCATCGGCGGCGGCGAAAGCTCCGGCTACTTTCCCGGCGGCTCGGCGCAGCTGCACATCAACGCCGCGGTGGCCTGCGCCGTGCGCCTCTACGACCGCGCCGTGGGCGACGACGCCTTCGTGCTGGGCGAGGCGGCGCCCATGGTGTTCGAGACCGCGCGCATCTGGCTGCAGGCGGGCTTCCACGACCCCCGGGCGGGCGGCGCCTTCCGCATCTGCGGCGTCACCGGCCCCGACGAGTACAGCGCGCTGGTGGACGACGACCACCACACCAACCGCATGGCGCGGCTGCACCTGCGCTACGCGCTGGAGCTGGCCGGGCGCGCGCCCGCCGCCGCGGCGGCGCCCGATGCGCAGGAGCGCGCGCGCTGGGCGGCGGCCGCGGACGCCATGCACCTGCCGGTGGATCCGGGGCTGGGCGTGCACCCGCAGGACGCCGGCTTCCTCGGCCGCCCGCCCTGGCGCTTCGACCCCGCCCGGCGCGACCGTCCGCTGCTGCTGCACCACCATCCGCTGACGCTCTACCGCCACCAGGTGATCAAGCAGGCCAGCGTGGTGCTCGCCCACGCCCTGACGGAGGAGGGCTCCCGGGCGCAGCGCCGTCGCGACCTCGCCTTTTACGAGCCGCTGACCGCGCACGACTCGACGCTCTCCGCCTCCAGCCACGCCGTCGTGGCGGCCGACGTGGGGGAGGTGTCGCAGGCCGCCGGCTTCCTGCGCGGGAGCGTGTTCGTCGACCTGCACGACCTGCACGGCAACGCCGCCCACGGGTTGCACATGGCGTCCATGGCGGGCGGGTGGCAGGCGCTGGTCTGGGGCTTCGCCGGGCTGCGGACGGAGGCCGGCCGTCCGGCCTTCCTGCCGCGCACCGCGCCGGAGCTTCCCGCCTACGCCTTCGGCCTGCGCTGGCGCGGAGCCCGCCTGCGGGTGGAGGTGGACGCCGACCGCACCCGCTACGCCCTCGCGGCGGAGGGCGCGGCGCTGACGCTGGCCCATGACGGCCTGCCGCTGTCGCTGGCCCCCGGCGAGACGGCGGTGCGTCCGACGCCGCGCTTCGGCCCGCCGGCCGCCGGTCCGGTGCGCGCGCTCCTGTTCGACCTGGACGGGGTGCTCACCGACACCGCCCGCGCCCACTTCACCGCCTGGAAGGGGCTGGCGGACGAGCTGGACGTCCCCTTCGACGAGGCCGACAACGAGGCGCTGAAGGGGGTGGACCGCCGCGGCTCGCTCCGGCTGATCCTGGCCCGCTCGACCCGCACCTTCGGCGAGGACGAGCAGGAGGCGCTCGCCGCCCGCAAGGATGCGCGTTACCGGGCGCTGGTGGCCGACCTCACGCCCGACGACCTCCTGCCCGGCGCGCGCGGGGCCTTGGAGCGCGCCCGGGAGGCGGGCCTGCCGATGGCGCTCGCCTCCGCCAGCCGCAACGCCCCCGCCCTGCTCGACCGCTTGGGGATCGCCCGCTTCTTCGACGCGGTGGTCGACCCGGCGACGCTGGCCCGCGGCAAGCCCGACCCCGAGATCTTCCTGCGCGCCGCCGCCGAGCTGGGGGTGGAGCCCGCCGCCTGCCTGGGCGTGGAGGACAGCCGGGCGGGCGTGGAGGCCATCAAGGCGGCGGGCATGGCGGCGCTGGGCGTCGGCGATCCTGTCGTGCTGGCCGGGTCCGACGCCGTGGTCGCCGACCTTTCCGCCGTGGACTGGTCGCAGCCGCTCGCCGCCGCGCCGCCGGAGAGCGCCCGGTGAGCGCGGTGCTCGCCGCCGACCCGGCGGACCCCGCGGGGCGGGCGCCGGTCCGGCCGGGCGTGCGCGTGATCGTGGCGCTGGCGGCCACCTACGCCCTGTACGCGGTGCTGCTGAACAGCGTCGGCACGGTGATCCTGCAGGCCATCGCGAGCTTCGGCGTGTCCAAGCCGCAGGGCTCGGTCCTGGAGGCGTGCAAGGACCTGACCATCGCGGCCGCCTCCTTCGCCCTGGCGTCGGCCCTGCCGCGGATCGGCTACCGGCGCGCCTTGATCGCGGGCTTCCTGGGGCTCGCCGCCGCCTGTGCGGCCATGCCGCTGGTGCACAGCTTCTGGATGACCGCGCTCAGCTTCGTGGTGACGGGCGCCACCTTCGGGCTTGCCAAGGTGGCGGTCTACGGCGCGGTGGGGCTGGTCGCGGCCGAGCCCGGCCGCCACGCCAGCCTGATCAGCCTCATCGAGGGCGTGTTCATGGCGGGCGTGCTGGGCGGCTACTGGCTCTTCGGCGCCTTCATCGACCCGCAGGCGCCGCTCGCCTGGCTGCGTGTCTATTGGGTGCTGGCGCTGGCCTGCCTCCTCCTGGCGGCGCTGTGGGCGGTGTCGCCGATGGACGAGACGCCGCTCGCCCGCGGCGGCGGCGCAGGCTCCGGCGCGTCCTTCGCCGCCATGCTGGGGTTGTTGCGCCGGCCGCTGGTGGTCGTCTTCCTGCTGTGCGCCTTCCTGTACGTTCTCATCGAGCAGGGTCTGGGCACCTGGATGCCCACCTTCAACAACGAGGTGCTGCGCCTCTCGCCGCGGCTCAGCGTGCAACTGGCGAGCGTCTACGCCCTGTCGCTCTGCGCCGGGCGGCTGGGGGCGAGCGGCCTTCTCCGCCGCGTCTCGCCGTTCGGCGCCATGATCGCCTGCACCGCCGCCATGGCCCCGCTGGTGGTGCTGGCGCTGGCCGCCACCGCCCACGCCGGCCAGGGTCCCCTCGCGGACAGGTGGAGGGACCTGCCGCCGGCCGTGCTGATCCTCCCGCTGATCGGCCTCCTGCTCAGCCCCATCTATCCCACCGTCAACTCGGTGGTGCTGAGCGCCCTGCCCGTGGAGCGCCAGGCGGGCATGACGGGCCTGATCGTGGTCTTCTCCGCGCTCGGCGGCACGGCCGGTTCGTTCCTGACGGGCCGGCTGTTCGCCGAGTTCGGCGGGCGGGTCGCGGTGGCGGGCGTTCTCGTCCCCACGGCTCTGCTGGTGGCGGGGCTGTTCGTGCTGCGCCGTCTCGTGCGGGCCCGCCCGCCCCCCGCGGGATGAGGCGGCCTCTCGACACGCTCGTGCGCGGCCTCGCCTGCGCCTTGGTCTCGGCGGTCCCGTCGGCGGCGCAGCCGCCGTCGCCCGCATGGGTGGCGGAGGCGACGGCGGCGGGCCGCTTCTCCGCCGTGCATGGCGAGCGCGCCACCGTGATGGGCTACCCCGACACGGGCCTGGAGGTCTGGGCGTGGCCGCTGCAGCTCCTCAGCGGACACCGGGTGCGCTTCCGCGAGGCGGGGCGCGTGGAGCCGCTGGACGGGGCGTCGCTCCTGAGCCGCGTCGAGTCGACGCCGTCGGAGGTGGTGCGCGTCTACGTCGGACCGGACTTCGTCGTGCGCGAGCGGCTGTTCGTCCCGCTGCACGCGCCCGGGGCGATCCTCACCTACGAGGTGGAGGGCCGGGGCGAGGTGCAGGTGGAGGCGCGCTTCCAGCCCTCGCTCGACCTCCAGTGGCCCGGGGCGCTGGGCGGCCAGTCGGTGGGCTGGGACGCCGCCCGGTCCGGCTATGTGGAGCGCGAGCCGCTGCACGGCTTCGAGGCCACGATCCGCTCTCCGGACGCGGTGGCCCACGACGCCGTCGACAACCTCGCCCGGGCGCGTCCCGACGGCCTGGCCCTCGTCATGACCCCGCGACAGGAGGCGGACGGCGTGCGCCGCGCCCGCCTGTTCGTCTCGCAGGACGGCCCGCGCGCGGCGTTCGACCGGGCGGACGAGGTGAAGCTGGAGATCGTCACGCCCGACGCGGAGGTGAACCGCGCGCTCGCCGCCGCCGTCTCCGCGCTCGACCGGGCGTGGGTGTGCGCCCCCGACCTCGGCTGCGGCGAGGTGGCGGGCTACGGCCCGTCGCGGCCCGGCCGCCGGCCGCAGTACGCCTGGTTCTTCGCCGGCGACGGCCTCGTGGCGGTGGACGGGCTCCTCGCGGCCGGCCTCGTCGACCGGGCGCGCGACGAGCTCGCCTTCATCGCGCGTCGTCAGGACAAGGCGACCGGCATGGTCTGGCACGAGCTGTCGCTCAGCGCGCCGCTGATCGACTGGGAACGCCGGTACCCGTACATGTTCGTCCACGTCGACATCACGCTCCAGCACCTGGCTACGCTGGACCGGTACGTGGAGACGACGGGCGACCGCGCCTTCCTCCAGGCGCAGTGGCCGGGGGTGGAGGCCGCCTGGCGCTACGCCCGCTCGCTGGTGGACCTGGCCACCGCCCTGCCGGCCATCCCCAAGGGCAAGCAGGGGCAGAACGAGCAGGACGAGCTCCGCGACGACGTGCGGCTCTCCGCCAGCTGGATCGAGGCGGCGGACGGCTTCGCCCGGCTGGCGCGCGCGGCGGGGCGGCCGGGGCCGGCGGCGGAGGCGGAGCGCGCCGCCGCCGCCGCGCGCGAGGCGGTGCGGGCGCACGGCTGGGACGAGGCGGCGGGCTTCTGGCTGGGCGGCCACACCGCGGCGGGCGCCCCCGTGCACGCGCCCCGGTCGGACGCCGCGGGCCTCCTGCTGCAGGGCGTGTTCACGCCCGGGCGGGTGGAGGCCGCGCTGGACCGCCTCTCCCGCCCCGACTTCCAGACCGACTGGGGCGTGCGCAACCTTTCCGCCGCCGCGCCGCGCTTCGACCCGAACAGCTACGGCGAGGGCGCGGTGTGGGCGCTGGGGACGAGCGCCGTCGCCACCACGCTGTGGCGCGCCCATCGGCCGCTCTCCGCCTGGAGCGCCTGGCGCTCCCTCGTCGGCTGGAGCACGCTCGACAGCCCCGGCCACATGCACGAGGCGCTGGCCGGCGACCTGTTCCACCCCGAGCGCGAGTCCGTGCCCGAGCAGACCTGGTCCTCCGCCGGCTTCCTGACGGCGGCGGTCCAGGGCCTCCTGGGGCTGGAGCTCCACGCCGCCACCCGGTCCCTGACCTTCGCCCCCCGGCTCCCCGCCGACTGGAGCGGCGTGGGCGTCCACCGGCTGCGCCTGGGCGATGCGCGCCTGGATCTCGACCTCCGCCAGGACGGGGGCTCCGCCGTTCTGGAGGTGCGCAACGACGGCGCGCCCGTCGCCCTCACCTTCGCCCCGGCGGTCCCCCTGGGGGCCCGCCTGCTGGAGGCGCGGGTGGACGGCGCCTCCGTCCTCGTGGCGCTGGACGTCCACCCGCAGGAGCAGGCCGCGCGCCTCACATTCACCGCGGGCCGGGGCGTCACCCGCGTGGCGGTGCGCCATACGGGCGGGGTCCGGCTCGCGGCGGCGGCGACGCCGCCCAGGCCCGGCGACGGCGACGTCCACCCGAAGGTCGTCTCCGGGGCCTGGGTCGACGGCGCGCTGAGGATCCGCGCCTACGCCGACCGGGAGCCTGCGTCCCTCGACCTGCTCACCTCGCTCAGGGTCGTCGACGCGAAGGGCGCGGACGTCGCGCCGGCGGGGCCGGGCCGCCTTCGGGTGACGCTGCGTCCGCCCGGGGACCGCAGGCCCGGCCGCGGCTACGCGCCGGTGGAGGCCGTGCTGTCCTTCGGCGGAGAGGCGGGTTGAGGCGCGAGGCGTCCCCCGGCGACGGCCCGTCCGTCCTGGTCCGGCGCCCGGTGACTCCCCGGCGGCGCGGGGCGGTGATCTTCGACCGCGACGGGGTGCTGAACGAGGACGTCGGCTTCGCCCACCGCTTCGACCAGATCACGTGGGTGGAGGGGGCGGTGGAGGCGGTCAGGACGGTGAACGCGGCCGGCCTCCACGCCTTCGTGGCGACCAACCAGTCGGGCGTCGCGCGGGGCTTCTACGACGAGGCGGACGTCCGGGAGCTGCACCGGCTGATGAACGCCGACCTGCGCGGGCGCGGCGCCTGGATCGACGCCTTCGCCTACTCGCCGTTCCACCCGGCGGCCGTGCGCGAGGGCTATCGCCGCGACAGCCGCTGCAGGAAGCCGGGTCCGGGCATGATTGAGGATCTCATGGCCGCCCAGCACGTGGACCCCGCGCGCACGGCGGTGGTGGGCGACCGCCCGACCGACGTGGAGGCCGCCCACGCCGCGGGGGTGGAGGGCCTGCTGTTCCGGGGCGGCGACCTCCTGGAGTTCCTCCGGCCGGTGATCGCCCGGCTGGCCGAGGCGCCCTCAGCCTGAGCGCAGGCGCTCGATCAGGGCGGTGGTGCTGCGGCCCGCCACCAGCGGCGCGAGCTCCACCCGCCCGCCGCGGGCGACGACGAAGTCCGCGCCCACCACGTCCGCCGCCGCGTAGTCCGCCCCCTTCACCAGCACGTCGGGGGCGACCTCGCGAATCAGGCGCTCGGGGGTGTCCTCCTCGAAGACGAGCACGAGGTCCACGGCGCGCAGCGCCTCCAGCACCTGGCGGCGCGCCTCCTCGTCGGCCACCGGGCGCGTCGGCCCCTTCAGCCGGCGCACGGAGCTGTCGGCGTTCAGGCCCACCACCAGGCGGTCGCAGGCGGCGCGGGCGTGGGACAGGAGCGCCACGTGGCCGGGGTGGAGAAGGTCGAAGCAGCCGTTGGTGAAGCCGATGGTGAGCCCGCGCCGCCGCCAGCCCTCCAGCACGAGCCGCGCCGCGGCGGGGGACCGGCCGCCCGCCGCGGCGGCGTCCCGGTCGTGCAGCGCCTCCGCCAGCTCGGCGGCGGTCACCTGCGCGGTGCCGAGCCGCGCCACCGCCACTCCCGCCGCCGTGTTGGCGAGCGCCGCCGCCCGCTCCAGGTCGAGGCCGCCGGCCAGCGCCAGCGCCAGGGTGGCCGCCACCGTGTCGCCCGCGCCCGACACGTCGAACACCTCCCGCGCCTCCGTGGGCACGTGGACGGCCCCGTCGGCGCGCACCACCGACAGGCCGCGCTCGCTGCGCGTGGCCACCACCGCCTCGAACCCGTGGCGGCCGATCAGGGCGCGCGCCGCGGCCTCCACCTCCCCGTCGTCGCCCGCGGGAAGGCCGGAGGCCTGGCGCAGCTCCTTGAGGTTGGGCGTGACCACCTGCGCCCCCGCGTAGCGGCCGTAGTCGGCGCCTTTGGGATCCACCAGCACCCGGGCGCCCGCCCGCCGCGCCACCGCCAGCACCGCCGCCGTCGTGGCGGGGTCGAGCACGCCCTTGCCGTAGTCCGACAGCACCAGCACCCCCGCGCCCTCCAGCGCCGCCGCCGCCGCCGCGACCACCCGGGCCCGCACGTCGTCGTCCAGGGGCGAGGTGCTCTCCGCGTCCAGCCGCAGCACCTGCTGGCGCTGGGCGATCAGGCGCGTCTTCACGGAGGTGCGCCGGGCCGCGTCGACCACCACGCCCGCGGCGCCCAGCCCCGCCGCCCGGGCCAGCTCCGCCACCGCCGCGCCTTCCGCATCGCCGCCCACGACGCCGACGAGCCGCGCCTCCCCGCCCAGGCTCGCCACGTTGGCGGCCGTCCCCCCGCCCCGGGCCAGCATGGCGGGCAGCAGGGCCAGGGTGAGGCGTACGGGGGAGAAGTAGTTCAGGGCCATCACCCGCTCGACCTCGTCGAGGTCCAGCCCGGCCTCGGCGGCCGCGCCGGCAATCTTGTAGATGGTGAAGGTGCCGGCGATGCCGCGACGGAGGTCGTGGGAGTCCGCAGGCCCGGAGGCGATGTCGTCGGTCACGTAGACGATCCGGGTGTCGATCCCGTCGGCGCGCAGCCGGTCGGCCGCTACGGCAAAGTTGAGCCGGTCGCCGGCGTAGTTG
>CAXSHO010000102.1:2440-11680 GCA_964237305.1 uncultured Caulobacteraceae bacterium | reverse complement strand
GCGCCGCGCCACCTCGCGCGGGTCGGCGACATAGTCGAGGAAGGTGGCGTTCGCCTGGGGGCGGGCCAGGGCGCCCGCGCCGATCAGGAGCAGGTGGAAGTCCGGCCCGAGGCGCGCCACGGCGTCCAGCAGCACGTCGATGTTCTTCTCGCGCGCCGGGCGGCCGGCGAACACCAGGAGGCGGGTGGAATCGGGCAGCCCCAGTTCGCGGCGCACCCGCGCCCGGTCGGCCCGTCCGGGATGGAACATCTCCACGTCCACGCCCAGCGGCTGGACGTGGACGTTCGGCACCCCCGCATAGGCGAGGCGCTCGGCGATGTGGCGGGAGGGGGCGACCACGCGGTCGAACCGGCGGAACAGCCGCGCCCAGCGGCGGCGCACCGGCGGCTCGGCCCACTCGCCCAGGTGCAGGGCGGCCAGCGCCGCGGGGTCGGAGTGGCAGAAGCCCACCACCGGAACGCCCAGGCGCTCCCCCGCCTCCAGCGCGGCGCGTCCGGGGGCGTAGGGGTCGCCCGCCTCGATCACCGTGGGGCGCAGGGCGAAAAGCCGGTCGGCCCACTTGCGGGTGGAGGCGGGCCAGCGATAGCCGTCGCCGAAGGGCAGGGGGGTCGCAGCCAGGGTGACGACGCCCCGCCCGTTGTCCCGGGTGACGTCGCCGGGGACGACGAGGGTGTGGCGCAGCTCGGGCCGGTGTTCGGCGATCCAGGCGCGCTTGGCCAGGAGATAGCGCTTCACCCCGCCGCTCTTGGGGGCGAAGAGCATGGTGGTGTCGACCAGGTGGTCGGGATCGGCCGCCGGGCGCGGTGAGGTCCAGGAGGTCGCCCGTTCGAAGCCGATCGTCAGGACCATGCATGCGCTCCGGCGAGGTTCTTACATCGAGAACGCCGAGGTGAGGCGATCGTTCGCGGCCCTCCCGGGTTAAAGCTATGGCGGCGGCGGTCAAGCTTGGTGGAGGCGCGGGCGTGCGGGTGGCGGTGGCGGGGGCGGGGATCGGCGGGCTGACGCTGGCGCTCGCGCTGCGCGCCCGCGGGATCGGCGCGGTGCTGTGCGAGCGCGAGGCCGTGCTCGCCGAGGCCGGCGCGGGCGTCCAGCTCGGCCCCAACGCCGTGAAGGTGCTGGACCGACTGGGCCTGGGCGAGGCGGTGCGCGCCGCCGCCTTCCGCCCGGAGGCGGCGGAGATCCGCGAGGCGGGGGGCGGGCGGCTCCTCTTGCGCGTGCCGCTGGCCGAGGCGGCGGAGCACCGGTGGGGCGCCCCCTACCTCCAGCTGCACCGGGCCGACCTCCAGGCGCTGCTGCTCGCCCGGGTGCGGGAGCACGACGTGGAGCTGCGGCTGGGTGCGCAAGCGCGGTCCGTGGGGCCGGACGGCGCCCTGCGGCTGGCGGGCGGGTCGCAGGTGGCGGCGGACGTGGTGGTGGCCGCCGACGGGCTGCGCTCGCCGGTGGCCGCGTCGCTGTTCGGGCCCGGCGCCCCGCTGCGCACCGGCCAGACCGCGTGGCGGGCCGTGGTCCCCCGGGAGGCGGTCGCGGCGGAGGTCGCGCCCACGGCGACGGTGTGGACGGGGGCGGGCCGCCACCTCGTCCACTACCCCGTCCGCGGCGGGCGCGAGATCAACCTGGTGGGCGTCGCCCGCGGGGCCGGCGGCTCGGAGGGCTGGGCCGACGCCTCGGCGGGGGACGACCTGCGCGCCGCCTTCGCCGGATGGCCGCCGCCCGTGCCGGAGCTCACCGCCGCGGCGCGCGGGGTCTGGCGCCAGGCCCTGTACGACCGGGCGCCGCGGCCGCGCTGGTCGGCGGGTGCGGCCGTCCTCCTGGGGGACGCGGCCCACCCCACCCTTCCGTTCCTGGCGCAGGGCGCGGCCCTGGCGGTGGAGGACGCCTGGGTGCTCGCGGCGGAGCTGGCGGGCACGCCGGACGTCCGGGCGGCGCTGGGGCGTTACGAGGCCGCGCGGCGGCCGCGCACGGCCAGGGTGCAGGCCTGGTCGCGCCGCAACGCCCGGCTCTACCACCTGCCTCCGCCGCTCGCCCGGGCGGCGTTCGGCGCGGCCCGGGCGCTGGACGGACGGGGGGGCGCCGCCGCGCGGCTGGACTGGCTGTACGGCTGGGAGCCGCCCTGAGCCTCAGCCCAGCCCTGCGTGCGCGTCGGCGTGCGTGGGCGTGAGGCCGTCGGCCTCCGCCGGGAGAAAGCGGCGCATCCGGCGGCGGATCGCGGCGTAGCACTCGCAGGACCGCTGCTCGAGGCCCGCGCGGTCCAGGATGTCGATGCGGCCGCGGTTGTAGCGGATGAGGCCGGCGGCCTGCAGGGTGCTGGCCACCTGGCTGACGGTGGTGCGCTGCACGCCCAGCATCATGGCCAGGAACTCCTGCGTCAGGTCCACCCGCCCGCCGCGGACCCGGTCGTCGCAGGTCAGGAGCCAGCGGGAGAACCGCTCCTCCACGTCGTGGGAGATGTTGCAGGCGGCGGACTGCTGCGACTGCGCCAGCACCAGCTCGCCGTAGCCGACCACGAGCGCCCGCAGCGGGGCCGACTCGGCCGCCAGCGACCGCACAAGCGCGCTGGGGACCGCGAAGGCCGCGCCGGGAGCCTGGCCGATCGTGCGGCCGTGGGCGCGGATCGGCAGGAAGGCGGAGGCGAAGCCCACCACGCCCTCGCGCCCGATGGTGGCCGTCTCCACCGCGCTCCCGTCCGCAAGCTCGGTGAGCACCGAGACCACCCCGTCCACCGGGAAGTGCATCTCGTCGATCAGCGTGTCCGGCGCGTGGAACAGGTGGCCGTGCCCGAAGCTGATCGGCCTCAGCTCGGGCTCGAGCGCGGCGCGGACGCCCGCGGGCATCGCGGCGATGATCGCGTTGTGGGAAGGGCGGCGCCTCACAGCGGCGTAACCGCGGCGCGCCCCGGCCGTTCCGCCCGCAGCTCCGCGCCCTCAGCCCACAGACGCGTCCAGCGCCCGCCGCAGGGTGGCGGCCACGCGGGCGACGTCGGCGCGGGTCAGCTTCTCGTGCGTGGGCAGGTTGATCCCCCGTCGGCCGCAGTCGGCGGCGTGGAAAAAGGGCGCGGCGTCGCGCAAGTAGGGCGGCAGCACGTGCATGGGATAAAAGACGGGCCGGGTCTCCACCCCGTCGGCGTCCATGGCGGCCATCACCGCGTCGCGGGCGTCGCCCAGCCCGGGCGCCAGCATGACCGTGTACATCCAGTAGCTGTGCTCGGCCCACGGCTCCACGTGGGGGCGCACGATGCGGGGGTCGTCGCCGATCTCCGCGTCGTACCAGCGGGCCAGCTCGCGGCGGAAGGCCAGGGCCTCGTCCACCCGCTCCATCTGTCCCACGCCGATGGCGGCGGCCACGTTCGTCATGCGGTAGTTGAAGCCCACCACGGGAAACCAGTAGCGGCGGTTCGGGTCCATCCCCTGGCCGCGGAGCAGCCGCAGGCGCGCGGCCAGGCCGTCGTCGTCGGTGGTCACCGCCCCGCCCTCGCCGGTGGTGATGATCTTGTTGCCGAAGAAGCTGAAGCTGGCGCAGCGGCCCAGTCCGCCCGTGCGCCGGCCCTTGTAGCGCGCCCCGTGCGCCTCCGCCGCGTCCTCCACCACCACCAAGCCGTGGCGGTCGGCGACCTCGAGGATCGGGTCCATGTCGCAGGGATGGCCGTAGAGGTGCACGGGCACGATCGCCCGGGTGCGCGGCGTCACCGCGGCGGCCACCGCGTCCGGGTCCATGTTGAAGGTTCGCGGGTCGCAGTCGGCGAACACGGGCTCGGCCCCGCAGTAGCGCACGCAGTTGGCGGAGGCGACGTAGGTGAGGTCGGGGACGATCACCTCGTCGCCGGGCCCGATCTCCAGCGCCGTCAGCGCCAGGTGCAGGGCGGTGGTGCCGTTGTTGCAGGCCACCGCGTGCTTCACCTCGCAGAAGTCGGCGAAGCGGCGCTCGAACTCGTCGATGAAGCGTCCGACGGAGGAGATCCAGGTGGTCTCCATGCACTCGGCCACGTTGCGCTTCTCGGCCTCGCCCAGCACGGGGCTGGCCACCGGGATGCGAGGGAGGGGGGTCGTCATCTGATCTCCGTGTTCAGGCGCGGACGCGGGCGGGGACGCCCACGGCGGTCACGTCGGCGGGGAGGTCGCGCACCACCGCCGCGCCCGCCCCCACCACCGTGCGTGCGCCCACCGTGACGCCCGGGACCGCCACCGCGCCGATCCCCAGGAAGACGCCTTCGCCCAGGGTCACGTTCCCCGCCAACGCCGATCGCGGCGCCACGTGGACCCCCGCGCCCAGCCGGCAGTCATGGTCGACCACCGCCCCCGTGTTCACCACGGCGAAGTCGCCGATCGCGGCGGACGCGTTTATCACCGCCCCGGCCATGACGACCACGCCCCGGCCCAACCGCGCGCTCGGCGAGACGACGGCGGAGGGGTGCACGGCGGCGGGGGCCTGGAACCCCTGCGCCAGGAGCGCCCGGCCGAGCCGCAGGCGCACGGCGTTCGCCCCCACCGCCACCACCGCATGGCGCACGCCCCGGGCCAGCAGCCCCGCCAGCGCCTCGTCGTCGCCCACCACCGGCACGCCCAGCACGTGGGCGACCTCGGCCGCGGCGTCGGTGCAGGCCACCGGCTCGTAAAGCCCGGCCGCCCGGAGCACCTCCAGCACCACCTTGGCGTGTCCGCCCGAGCCGAGGAGCACCAGGGGCGGACGCACGTCGGCGGAGGGCGCGGCGATGTCGGCGACCCGGTCCACCCCCCCGTCCTACCGTGCGCGTCCGGCGTTGGACAGCACGCTTGCACCCGCCCCGCGGCGTTGCCCGGTGGGGGTGCGCACCCTATCATCTCCGCCCGTGGCGCTTCTCCGCTCCGCCCTCGGACAATCCGGAACCTTCCTTGTCCGACCCGGGACGCCGCCTTCTGTTCGACTCGCCCGCCGTGCGTGCGACGCTCAACGCCGTGGAGGGCGGGGGCGGGCGGCCGCTGGTGGTGACCTTCGACTCGCTGGCGCACGACCTGCGGCTGGACCGGCCGGGGTTCGGCGAGGGTTGGCTGGCGCAACTGGGCTACGACGCCGTCCACGTCGTCGCCTCCGCCAACGACTGGTACCAGCACCCCGAGATGGGCGCGCTGTGCGCGGCGGTGCGCGAGGAGGCCGCCGGGCGCGTCCGGACGGTGACCTATGGATCGTCCATGGGCGGCTATGCGGCCGTGCGCTTCGCGGGGCGGGTGGGGGCGGCGACGGCGGTGGCGATCTCGCCGCAGTTCTCCATCGACCCGGCCCGCGTGGGCTTCGACGACCGCTGGCGCGACCACGGCGTGCGGCTGGAGTTCCTGTGGGACGAGCCGGTCGCCGCCGACGGGCTGGAACGCGCCTACGTCTTCTACGACCCCGCCGACCTCGACCGGCGGCACGTGGAGGCGCTGGCCGAGCACTACCCCGTCCGCGCCATCCCCATCCGCCACGCCGGCCACCCGGCGGGCGCCTACCTCGCGGAGGCGGGGCTCCTGGCGCCCACCGTCCTCGCCATGATCGAGGACCGGTTCGATCCGGAGGGCTTCCCGCAGGTGCTGCGCGAGGCGCGTCGCCGGTCGGGGCAGTACCACTTCACCCTGGCGCACCGGCAGGCCAAGCGGCGGCTCCCCACGGCGCTGAGGCTCTCGGCGGAGGCGGTGCGGCTATCGCCCTTCGTCGGCCCCTACACCGGGCTGCACGGCCGCCTCCTGGCCGAGGCGGGGGAGCTGGACGAGGCCGAGCGCCTCCTGCGCCGCGCCATGGAGCTGGAGCCCGGCTACGCGCGGCTGCGGGTCGACCTGGCCGCGCTCCTGTCGCGCCGCCGCCGCCACCGGGAGGCGCACGCGCTCCTGGAGGGCGTGGAGGCCTATGGGATCGACGAGGCCGCCGTCTTCTCCCGCGCCTGCGGCGTGCGCTTCATGGCCGGCGACATGGCCGGCGCCTCCCGACTCGTCCGGCGGGGGCTGGACGCGATGCCCGCCGCCCGCGAGCTGCAGGCCTGGAGCCGCGTGCTGGAGCTTCGGCGCGTCCCCGTCGCCGGTCCGGCGCTCCTGGCGCTGGCGAGGGTCGCCACGGACGCCCTGCCGCCCCGGTGGCGCACCTGGGGCCAGGGCCGGCTCCGCCGACGCGTCGGCCGCCCTGCCGCGGCCACGAAGGGGCGGGGTGCGCGTTAGCACCTCTCCACCTTCCAGGAGCCGACCGCGTTGCGCACCCTCTTCGTCACCGGCGGCGCCGGCTATGTGGGCAGCCACTGCTGCAAGGCGCTCGCCGCGGCGGGCTGGCGCGTGGTGGTGTACGACGACCTGTCGCGCGGCTGGCGCGACCTGGCCCGCTACGGCGACCTCGTCGTCGGCGACATCCTCGACCGCGCGCGGCTCACCGCCGCCATGCGCGACGCGGCGCCCGACGTGGTCGCCCACTTCGCCGCCCTGACCTACGTGGGCGAGAGCGTGGAGGACCCCGCGCGCTACTACCAGAACAACGCGGCGGGGACCTGGACTATCCTGGCCGCCATGCGCGACGTCGGGTGCAGCAGGATCATCTTCTCCTCCACCGCCGCCACTTACGGCGAGCCGCAGGAGGTGCCCATGCCGGAGACGCACCGGCAGCTGCCCATCAACCCCTACGGCTGGTCCAAGCTGATCGTGGAGCGGATGCTGCACGACTACGCCTCCGCCTACGGCCTGCGCTACGCCGCGCTCCGCTACTTCAACGCCGCCGGCGCCGACCCGGACGGCGAGGTGGGCGAGCGGCACGATCCTGAGACGCACGTGATCCCGCTGGCCATCCGCGGCGCCCTGTCCGACGACTACGTGTTCACGATCTTCGGCGACGACTTCGACACGCGCGACGGCACCTGCGTGCGCGACTACGTCCACGTGGCCGACCTGGCGGAGGCGCACCGGCTGGCGGCCGACCACCTGGCGGGTGGCGGCGAGGGCGGGGCCTTCAACCTGGGCACGGGCTCCGGCACCACGGTAAAGGAGATCGCCGACGCGGTGGAGGCGGTGTCCGGCCGTCCGCTGCGGCGCGTGGTCGGCCCGCGCCGGGCGGGCGATCCTCCCGTGCTGGTGGCCTCCAGCGCCAAGGCCCGCGCCGTGCTCGGCTGGACGCCCGTGCGCTCGGACATCGCCACCATCGTACGCGACGCCTGGGCCTGGCACACGGGGCCCCGCGCGTAAGTCCTCCCCCGGCACGGGGGAGGGGGACCGCGCGAAGCGGGGTGGTGGGGGTCGCACGACGTGCGAAGCATCGCGCCACCCCCTCCGTCGGCTTCGCCGCCAGCTCCCCCGTGCCGGGGGAGGACTACGGCTTCGCGTCGTAGGTCTCGCGGTACCAGGCGACGAACCGCGCGAGCCCGTCCTCCAGCGTCGTGGAGGGCGCGTAGCCGGTCAGCGCGCGCAGCGCCGAGACATCGGCCCAGGTGGACGGGACGTCGCCCGGCTGCATGGGCCGCATCACCCTCTTCGCCTCCACGCCGCAGGCCGCCTCGACGGCCGCCACGAAGTCGGTGAGCGTGCGCGGCCGGTCGGCGCCGATGTTGAGGATGCGGTGGGCCCCGTCGGCGGGCGGGCGGTCCAGCACGCCGGTGATCCCCTCCACCACGTCGTCCACGTAGGTGAAGTCGCGCGACATCCGCCCCTCGCCGAACACCTCCACGGGCTCGCCGGCGAGGATGCGGCGGGTGAAGGAGAAGTAGGCCATGTCCGGCCGGCCCCACGGCCCGTAGACGGTGAAGAAGCGCAGGCCCGTCTGCGGCAGGCCGTACAGATGGCTGTAGCAGCCGCTCATCAGCTCGGCCGACCGCTTGGTGGCGGCGTAGAGCGAGACGGGCGCGTCCACCGCGTCGCTCTCGCGGAAGGCGCCGCCGGTGGCCGGACGCTCGCCGTAGACCGACGAGGAGGAGGCGTAGACGAGGTGGCGCGGGCGGGCGTGGCGGCACGCCTCCAGCACGCGGAGGTGCCCCGCCAAGTTCGACCGCTCATAGGCGAAGGGGTTCTCCAGCGAGTGGCGCACGCCCGCCTGCGCCGCGAGGTGCACCACCGCGTCCACCCCCTCCACCAGCGCCGCCACCGCGCCGGGCGCGGCGATGTCGCCTTCGCGGACCTCCACGCCCGTCTCGCGCAGGAGCCGGGCGGCGCGGGCGCGCTTCAGCGCCGGGTCGTAGTAGCCGTTGAAGTCGTCCAGCCCGACCACCCGGTCGCCCCGAGCGGCCAGCCGCAGGCACAGGTGGTGGCCGATGAAGCCCGCGGCGCCGGTGACGAGGACGGTGGACACGGCGAGCCGCTTAGCAGAGCCCGCCCGCCCCCGCCCAGCCGCCGTTGCGGCCGGGAGGGGGCCGGGGCATGAGGAGGCCATGATCGTGGTCACCGGCGGGGCCGGCTTCATCGGCTCCAACATCGCCGCGCGCCTCGCCGTGGACGACGAGGTGGTGGTGGTGGACCGCCTCGGCGCGGACGGGGTGAAGTGGCGCAACCTTCTCCGGACGCCGCTGGAGCTGATCCTGCGCCCGGAGGAGCTGGACGGCTTCCTGGCCGACCGGGGCGGGGCGGTGTCGGCCATCGTCCATATGGGCGCGATCTCGTCCACCACCGCCGACGACGCGGACGAGGTGGTGGCGACCAACGTCCGCCTGCCGCAGGCGCTGTGGAGCTGGTGCGCCGAGCACGGCCGGACCTTCGTCTACGCCTCCTCCGCGGCCACCTACGGTGACGGTGCGGCGGGCTTCGACGACGCGGACGACCCCGCCGCGCTGGCGCGCCTGCGGCCGCTGAACCTCTACGGCTGGTCCAAGCACGCCTTCGACGTGTGGGTGGCGCGCACCGTGGCGGCCGGGCGGGCGGCCCCGCCGCGCTGGGCGGGGCTGAAGTTCTTCAACGTCTACGGGCCGAACGAGGGCCACAAGGGCGACATGATGAGCCTCGTCGCCAAAAGCTGGCCCATCGTGGCGGCGGGGGGCGCGGTGAGCCTCTTCAAATCTCACCGCGAGGGCTACGCGGACGGCGGGCAGCTGCGCGACTTCGTCTACGTGAAGGACGCGGTGGAGGTCGTGGCCTGGATGCTGGCGCAGCCGCGGCTGGCGGGGATCTACAACCTCGGCACCGGCCGCGCCCGCACCTTCGCCGAGCTGATCGCCGCCACCTTCGCCGCCGCCGGTCGGGAGCCGCAGATCGCGTTCGTGGACATGCCGGAGGGGCTGCGGCCCCGCTACCAGTACTTCACGCAGGCCGGGATGGGCCGCCTGCGTGCGGCCGG
>CAXSHO010000102.1:0-2430 GCA_964237305.1 uncultured Caulobacteraceae bacterium | reverse complement strand
CGGCTATCCGGGGGCCTTCCGCTCGGTGGAGGAGGGTGTGGGCGACTACGTCCGCGAGCACCTGTCAACGGGCGACCCTCACCCCTGAGAAGCCCTGCCGTCCCGGACAGCGAAGCTGATCCGCGAGCCGGGACCATGCGCGCGACCGTCACACCCGGCTCCCGGTCGGCTGCGCCGCCGGGATGGCCGGTGAGGTCACACGGCGCCCCGGCCGATCCCGTGGTGCTGGAAGCCGCGGCGAGCCATCTCGTCGGGCTTGTAGACGTTGCGCAGGTCCACCACGACGGGGCGGCGCATCAGCCGCTTCATGCGGTCGAGGTCCAGGGCGCGGAACTGGTCCCACTCGGTGAGCAGCACCACCGCGTCCGCTCCCTCCGCGGCCTCGTAGGCGCCGTTGCGGAACTCCACGCCCTCCAGCAGCCGGCCGGCCTCGTGCATGCCTTCCGGGTCGTAGGCCTGCACCCGGGCGCCCCCCGCCTGCAGCGCGGGCACGATGTCGAGCGCGGGGCTGTCGCGCATGTCGTCGGTGTTGGGCTTGAAGGTGAGGCCCAGGACGCCGACCACCGCCCCCTGCAGGTCGCCGCCGAGCGCCTTGGCCACGCGCTCGGCCATGGACCGTTTGCGCGCGTCGTTCACCGCCACCGTGGTCTCGATGAGCCGGGTGGGGGCGCCCGCGTCCTGCGCGGTGCGCACCAGCGCCAGCGTGTCCTTGGGAAAGCAGGACCCGCCGTAGCCCGGGCCGGCGTGCAGGAACTTGGAGCCGATCCGATTGTCCAGCCCGATGCCGCGCGACACCTGCTGCACGTCGGCGCCCACCGCCTCGCACAGGTCGGCCATCTCGTTGATGAAGGTGATCTTCATGGCCAGGAAGGCGTTGGCCGCGTACTTGATGAGCTCGGAGGTGCGCCGCCCGGTGAACAGGAGCGGGCTCTCGTTGAGGTTCAGCGGGCGGTACAGCTCGCGCATGACGCCCCGGGCGCGCTCGTCGTCGGTCCCCACCACGACGCGGTCGGGGCGCTTGAAGTCCTCGATGGCCGCGCCCTCGCGCAGGAACTCGGGGTTGGACACGACCGCCACCTCCGCGTCCGGGCGCACCCGGCGCATGATGGCCTCCACCTCGTCGCCGGTGCCCACCGGCACGGTGGACTTGGTGACCACCACGGTGAAGCCGTCCAGGTGGCCCGCGATCTCCTCCGCGGCGGCGTACACGTACGACAGGTCGGCGTGGCCGTCGCCCCGGCGCGACGGCGTGCCCACGGCGATGAACACCGCGTCAGCCCCCGCCACCGCCTCCGCCGCCTCCGTGGTGAAGAACAGGCGGCCGGCCTCGACGTTGCGCTCCACCAGCGTGTCCAGGCCGGGCTCGTAGATGGGCATGACGCCGTCGTGCAGCCGCGCGATCTTGCCCGCGTCCTTGTCGATGCAGGTGACCACGTGGCCGAAGTCGGCGAAGCACGCCCCGGAGACCAGGCCCACATAGCCCGTCCCGATCATCGCCACGCGCATCCGCCCGCTCCACACCGCACACCCGCCCGCGAGCCGGCCGGCCCGTCTAGCTCGCAGGGCGGGGGAGGGGCAACTCGCCCCTGCGTCCTTGCCGCCCGGTCCGCGGCGGCCTAACGCTTCTTAGAAGCGGCGGGGGTCCGGATGCATCTCGAGAAGCGCGTGCTGGTCACCGGCGGGGCGGGGTTCCTCGGTTCGCACCTGTGCGAGCGGCTGGTTGGCGAGGGCCGCCACGTGCTGTGCGTGGACAACTTCTTCACCGGCGCGCACCGCAACGTCCAGCACCTTCTGGACCGCCCCAACTTCGAGCTGATCCGCCACGACGTCTGCTTCCCGCTCTACGTGGAGGTGGACGAGATCTACAACCTGGCCTGCCCCGCCAGCCCGATCCACTACCAGCGCGACCCCGTCCAGACGACCAAGACGAGCGTCATGGGCGCCATCAATATGCTGGGCCTCGCCAAGCGCACCAAGGCCAAGATCTTCCAGGCCTCCACCAGCGAGGTCTACGGCGACCCGGCCGTGCACCCGCAGCCCGAAGCCTACTGGGGCAACGTCAACCCCATCGGGCCGCGCTCCTGCTACGACGAGGGCAAGCGCTGCGCGGAGACGCTGTTCTTCGACTACCGCCGCCAGCACGACCTTCGCATCAAGGTGGTGCGCATCTTCAACACCTACGGTCCCCGCATGCACCCCAACGACGGGCGCGTGGTCTCCACCTTCATCGTGCAGGCGCTCACGGGCGAGGACATCACGATCTTCGGCGACGGCTCGCAGACGCGCTCCTTCTGCTACGTGGACGACCTGATCGAGGGCTTCGTGCGGCTGATGGCTAGCCCGGACGACCTCACCGGCCCCGTCAACATCGGCAACCCCGGCGAGTTCACCATGCTGGAGCTGGCGCAGCAGGTGCTGGCGCTGACGGGT
>CAXSHO010000101.1:0-11867 GCA_964237305.1 uncultured Caulobacteraceae bacterium | reverse complement strand
CGCGGGTCGTAGCTGCGGTCGGCCGGCGCGTCGTCGTCGCGGCGGCGCGGAGCGCGGGCGGCGTCGCGAGGCGGGGGCGGCAGGTAGGCGGGCTCGTCGCGGTCGTCCACCGGGGCGGGGTCCGGCGCTCGGGGTTCGCCGCCCGTCACCTCCTGGCCCTCGCCGTTCTCGCCGGTGCGGTTGAGGAGGTCGGCCACCGGATCGTCGGCGGGCGCCTCCACCACCGGGGGCGGGTTCGGGCCGGAGGGGATGGCGGCGACCTTCAGCCGGGGCAGGGCCGCGCTCATGAAGGCGCGCCAGATCTCGGCGGGGGCGCCGCCGCCGGTCACCTTGGCCATGGGCGTGTCGTCGTCCTTGCCGACCCACACCGCGGTGGTGAAGCCGCCCGTGTAGCCGACGAACCAGGCGTCCCTGTAGTCGCTGGTGGTGCCCGTCTTGCCCGCCATGTCGTGGACCGCGTCGGCGTACGCGTTCGCGAGGCTCTGCAGCACGCCGCGCATCATGCGCACCATGTAGCTGAGGCCCGGCTCGCCCACGACCTGGCTCCTGTCCCCCGCCTGGTGCTCGTGCAGCACCTCGCCCCCCGCGGTGCGGATGCGCTCGATACCGTAAGCCTTGGCCCGGATCCCGCCGTTGGAGAAGGAGGCGTAGGCCGAGGCCATCTCCAGCGGCGAGACGCCGGAGGTGCCCAGCGCCATGGCGGGGTCGGTGTTGATCGGGCTCGTGATCCCCAGCCTGCGCGCGGTGGCGGCCACGGAGGAGCGGCCGACTTCGTCGGCCAGCCGCGCGGCCACCGTGTTGATCGACTGGGCGAGCGCGGTGGCGATGGTGATGGGGCCGAGGAACCGGCCGGTGTAGTTGCGCGGGCTCCAGCCGTTGATGGTGATCGGCTCGTCAGTCACCGGCGTCTCCGGCGTGCGGCCGGCCTCCATGGCGGTGAGATAGACGAAGGGCTTCCACGACGAGCCCGCCTGCCGCCGCGCGTCCACCGCCCGGTCGAACTGGCTCTGGCCGTAATCCACGCCGCCGATCAGCGCGCGAACGCGGCCCTCGCCGTCCAGCGCCACGAGCGCGGCCTGCTTGACGCCCAGCCGGCCGTCGCGGTCCACCACCTGACGCGCGGCGGCCTCCGCGGCGGTGTCGATGGGGAGGTCGAGCGTGGTCTCGACGACAAGGTCCTGCGCGTTCGGTCCCTCGATGTGGTCGGCGGCGAGGCGGCGCACCTCCGCGTCCACCCAGTCGATGAAGTACTGGGCGTGCTGGGTGGACAGCGTTTTGGACACGGTCACCGGCTGGGCGAAGACCGCCGCCTCCTGCGCCTTCGTGATGGCCCCGGTCTCGACCATCTTGTCCAGGACGATGGTGGCGCGGCGCGCGGCGCGCTCCTGGTCGTTGACGGGGCTGTAGCGGGTCGGCGCCTTGAGCAGGCCCGCCAGCAGAGCCGCCTCGCCGATCTGCAGCTTCTGCGCAGGCTTGCCGAAGTAGCGCTGGCTCGCCGCCTCGATCCCATAGGCGCCGGCGCCGAAGTTCACCCGGTTGAGGTAGAGGGCCAGGATCTCCTTCTTGGAGTACTTCCACTCCAGCTGCACCGACAGGATCAGCTCCTGCACCTTGCGGCGGAAGTTCTGGTCGGGGCTGAGGAACAGGTTGCGCGCCAGCTGCTGCGTGATGGTCGACCCGCCGCGCAGCGGCCCGCCGTGATGCGTCACGTTGTAGATCTCGGAGCGGACGATGCCGCCCAGGTCGAAGCCCCAGTGATGGTAGAAGCGCCGGTCCTCCACCGACACGAAGGCGGCGGGCACGTAGGCGGGCAGGCTGTCCAGGTTCACCGGCGCGGCGTAGGGGCCGCCGCGCACGGCGATCAGCGCGCCCGAACGGTCGAGGTAGCTGATGGAGGGCTGGCGCTGCGGCTCGGTGAGGCGCGCGATGTCGGGCAGCCCCCGGGCGAACACCGCGGTGACCACGAGCCCGGCGATGGCGGCCCACACGGTGAGCACCAGCCCCCAGTAGAGCGCGCGCTGCAGCGGAGGACGCCGCCGCGCCGCCCCCCCGCCCTGCGCCGGCGGCCCGCCCGCGTTCACCATCCCCGCTCGTCTCCACGCGATCGGCGGCCGATCACGAAGCCGTGATCGTGGCCGGTGTGCGGGGCGGGATCAAGGCGTGGCCGCGGGAGCGGGCGATCGGTCATTCGTCGGCGATCAGCCGGTCGGGCGCCTCGGGCGGCCGCACCTCGAACAGCCCCACGTCCAGCGGCTGCTGCGGCCGCACCGCGCGGAGCGGCTGGGACGTGAGCCGGCCGAGGGCGAGGGCGCCCAGGCCGGCGCCCGCGGCGCTGCGGCGGGCTTGGCGGGCGGCGGGCGGCGGCGGCTCGGCGGGATCGTCGAGCGCGGGCGGCTCCGCGGGGCCGCAGCGCCACCAGCTCACCTGCAGGCGCCACAGCACCGGCGCCACCGGCCGCTCCGGCCAGCGCGACCCGCCGGAAAGCACGGGCCGCGCGGGGGAGGGGAGCGCCGCACCGCCCACCGCCACGGGGCGCAGGGCGCACCAGGGCTCGCCCAGCCGGGCGGCGTAGGCCTCCGCGGCGGACTCCCTCGTCTCGAAGGCGGGGCCCACCGGCTCCGTGGCGAGCGTCACCGGCCCGTCGGCCAGGCGCATAGCCTCCGTCTCCCGCGCCGCGAAGCCCGCCGGCGCATGCAGGGCGGCCTCCGCGGTGGGTGCGACGGGGAAGGGCGACGACATCGCGCTCCGGCCTCAGCGCGCCTGCGCCAGGGCCTCGATCCGGGCGGCGGCGGCGTCCAGCGCCTGCGCCGCCCGGGCGTCCGCCCGGGCGCCGTCCGACTGCAGGCGGGCGAGCTCGGCCTGCGCCTGGGCGAGGCGGGCGCGGGTGTCGTGCAGGTCGTCCCCCGTGACGAGCGCGGCCATCAGGAACAGCCGGAGGTCGCCCACCTGCCCCACCTGGGCGGTGACCTCGCGCACCTGGGCGTCATACCCCCGCGCCAATTGGGCGACGTGGCCCTCCTGCCCGTCCTCGCAGCCGACGAGGTAGGAACGGCCGTTGATCTCCACGGTGACGGCGGCCACCGCTCAGTCCTCCGCCTGGAGCGCCGCGCGCACCTCGGCGGCTGCGCGGCCGAGCGCGGCCGAGGCCTCCGCGGCCACCTCCTCCAGCTGGCGCTCGCGCACGCGCGCCTCCTTCAGCTCGCCCTCCAGCCGCCGCCGGTCGCCCTCGCCTGCGGAGGGCCCGACCGCCGCCGCGTTCCGCACGCGCGCCTCCAGCGCGTCCAGCGCGCGCTGGAGCCGCCGCTGGGCGTGGTCCAGCGCGGAGGGCGGCGGGGCGAGGTCTTCACGCATGGAGGAGGCCGGCGGGCCCGGGCGCCCCGGGCGGGAGGCGCCGTCTATACGCCGCGTCGCCCCCCCTCCGGAAGCGCCGGGTGGAAGGGCGGCCCCGCGCCGGGCGATCAACGCGCCGCGCGGCTTGACTCCCCCGCCCCCCGCCGCGACACGAGCGCGCCAAGCGCGGCCGCCATCCCCCGCACAGCCCCGGAGATCCCCGCCCGATGCCCGTCCGCGTCGCCATAAACGGCTTCGGCCGCATCGGCCGCCTCGTGCTGCGCTCCATCGTGGAGCACGCCCGCCGCGACATCGAGGTGGTGGCGATCAACGACCTGGGGCCCGTCGCCACCAACGCGCACCTCCTCCGCTACGATTCCACCCACGGCCGCTTCCCCGGCGTGGTGAGCGCGGGCGACGACTGGATCGACGTGGGCCTGGGCCGCATCCGCGCCACCTCCATCCGCGACCCCAAGGAGTTGCCCCACCGCGACCTGCGCGTCGACATCGCCTTCGAGTGCACCGGCATCTTCACCACGCGGGAGAGGGCGGCGGCCCACCTGGAGGCCGGCGCCGGGCGCGTGCTCGTCAGCGCACCCTGCGACGGGGCGGACAGGACGATCGTGTACAAGGTGAACGACGGCGAACTGACCGCCGCCGACCGCGTGGTCTCCAACGGGTCCTGCACCACCAACGCGCTCGCGCCGGTGGCCAAGGTGCTGAACGACCTGGCCGGCATCGAGCGCGGCTACATGACCACCATCCACAGCTACACCAACGACCAGCCCTCGCTCGACCAGATGCACAAGGACCTCTACCGCGGCCGCGGCGCCGGCCAGAGCATGATCCCCACCTCCACCGGCGCGGCCAAGGCGCTCGGGCTCGTGCTGCCGGAGCTCAAGGGCAAGCTGGACGGCTCCTCCATCCGCGTGCCCACGCCCAACGTCAGCGTGGTGGACCTCGTGGTGGAGACGGGGCGCGAGGTGACGGCGGACGAGGTCAACGCGGCGGTGAAGGCGGCGGCGGACGGGCCGATGAAGGGCGCGCTCGGCTACACGGACGAGCCGCTGGTCTCCACCGACTTCAACCACGTCGCCAACAGCTCCACGGTCGCCCTGGCGCAGACGCAGGTGGTGGGCGGCCGCATGGCGCGCGTGCTCAGCTGGTACGACAACGAGTGGGGCTTCTCCACCCGCATGGCCGACACCGCGCTCGCCATGGCGAAGTTCCTCTAGGGGCATGCCCCACCGCACCCTCGACGACGCCGGCGACCTCGCGGGCGTCCGCGCCCTCGTCCGCGTGGACTTCAACACGCCGATGGAGGCGGGGCGCGTCACCGACGACACCCGCCTGCGCGCCGCCCTGCCCACGATCGCGGCCCTCTCGGCCCGCGGCGCGAGGGTGGTGCTGCTGGCGCACTTCGACCGGCCCCGGGGGCGGCGGGTGGAGTCCATGAGCCTGCGCCCGCTCGCCGCGCCGCTCTCCGCGCTCCTCGGGAGGCCCGTCCTCTTCGCCGACGACTGCGTCGGCCCGGCGGCGGCGGCCGTGGTGGAGGGGCTGGAGCCCGGCGGCGTGGCGCTCCTGGAGAACCTCCGCTTCCACGCGGGCGAGGAGGCCTGCGACCCCGCCTTCGCCGCCGCCCTGGCCGTGCTGGGCGACCTGTACGTCAACGACGCCTTCTCGGCCGCGCACCGCGCCCACGCCTCCATCGAGGGGCTCGCCCGGCGGCTTCCCGCCTACGCCGGCCTCGCCATGGAGCGCGAGCTTCACGCGCTTGACCGGGCGCTGGGGAGCCCGCGGCGGCCGGTGCTGGGGATCGTGGGCGGCTCCAAGGTGTCCACCAAGCTCGACCTCCTCAAGAACCTGGTGGTGAAGCTCGACAAGCTGGCCATCGGCGGCGGCATGGCCAACACCTTCCTCTACGCCCAAGGCCACGACGTGGGCGCCTCCTACTGCGAGAAGGAGCTGGCGGGGACCGCGCGCGAGATCATCGGGCTGGCCGGCCGCAACACCTGCAAGCTGTTCCTGCCCATCGACATCGTGGTGGCCGAGAAGATGGCCCCCGGCTCCCCCGCCCGCGTCCGCGGCCTCGGCGAGATGGACGACGACGAGCGCATCCTGGACGCGGGCCCTGCGACCACCGCCCGGCTGAAGCGCGCCATGGACAACTCCGCCACCCTGGTCTGGAACGGTCCCCTGGGCGTGTTCGAGATCCCGCCCTTCGACCGTGGGACGGTGGAGGCGGCGCGCCACGCGGCGGAGCTGTGCCGCGCCGGGCGGCTGACGGCGGTGGCCGGCGGCGGCGACACGGTGGCGGCGCTGAACCATGCGGGCGTGGCGGCGGACTTCAGCTTCGTCTCCACCGCGGGCGGCGCCTTCCTCGAGTGGATGGAGGGCAGGACGCTGCCGGGCGTCGCCGCGCTGGAGGCCTGAGCCGCCGCCGAGGTCAGGCCGGGGCGGGGGGCGGGCCCCACCGCGCCAGCACGGCCCGGAGCGCCGCGGGGTCCAGCGGCTTGACGAGGAAGTCGTCCATCCCGGCGTCCAGGCAGGCGCGGCGGTCGTCGGCGAAGGCGTTGGCGGTGAGCGCCACCACCGGCGCGCGCACCCCCGCCTTCCGCAGCGCCGCGGTGGCCGCCAGCCCGCCCCCGCCCGGCATCCGCAGGTCCATCAGGATGAGGTCGAACGGCGCGCGGCGGGCCGCCTCCAGCGCCTCCTCGCCCGTGCCCACGCGCTCGACCACGCAGCCCTCCCGGGCGAGCAGCGCGCGCGCCAGGAGGGCGTTCACCGCGTTGTCCTCCGCCAGCAGCACGCGGGCGCCCTGGGCGGCGGCGGCGGCGGTGCGCTCGTCCTCCGCCAGGATGGCGCGGGGGGCGGCGGGGGCGGCTCCGGCGAGCACCGCGCGCACCCGCGCCGCCACCGAGGCCCTGCGCAGCGGCTTGACGAGGTAGCCGGCGTAGCCCGCCTCCCGGGCCTCTCCGATGCGGTCGCGCTCCTCCGCCGCCAGGAGCAGCAGCGCCGGCGCGCCCCGGGGCGGCGGCGGCGCGGCCCCCGCCGCGTCCACCAGCCAGACGTCCACCGGCGCGTCCGTCGGGCCGGCCGCCTCCGCGCGCACGACGCGTCCGCCCTCCGCCTCCACCTGCAGGGCGGCGGCGGCGACCACCACCGGCGAGGGGGAGGCCACCGCCACGGTGACGCCGGGCAGCGCGCCCGTCGCCGCCTCGCCGCGCCCGGCGGTCTCGAACTCCGCCTCGAACCAGAACAGCGCGCCCTCGCCCGGCCGGCTCTCCACGCCCAGGCGGCCGCCGAAGGCGTCGGCCAGGCGGCGCACGATGGCGAGCCCGAGCCCCGCCCCGCCGGCGCGCGCGCCCGCGTCGGCCTGCTCGAACTCCTCCCACACACGCGCCTGGGCGGCGGCGTCCAGGCCCGGCCCGGTGTCGCGCACCGAGAAGCGCAGCCGCACGCGTCCGCCGGGGGCGTCGGCGCAGGCGGCGGACAGGAGGACGCCGCCCGCCCGGGTGAGCTTCACCGCGTTGCCCGCGAGGTTGAACAGGATCTGGCGCAGCCGCCCGTCGTCCGCGACGATGCGGGGCGGGACCCGCCCCTCGGCGGCCCAGGCGATCTCCAGCCCCTCGGCGTGGGCGCGCGGCGAAAGGAGCTCGCACACGGTCTGCAGCAGGTGCTCCACGTCGGTGGGGGCGGGCTCCAGCTCCACCCGTCCGGCGTCGAGCTTGGCGTAGTCCAGCACCTCCTCCACCAGCGACAGGAGGTGCTCGCCCGACTCGCGCAGCGCCTGGAGGTAGGCGGCCTGGGTGGCGTCCAGCGGCGTGCGCTGGAGGAGGCCCGCCATGCCGAGCACGCCGTTCAGCGGCGTGCGCACCTCGTGGCTCAGGGTGGCGAGCACCCGGGCGCGCTGCGCCAGCCGCGGGTCGGCGCCCATCACCAGCCGCAGGCCGTCGCCGAGCGGCGAAAGGCGCCAGCCGTCGCCCCGGCCCTCCGCCGCCTCCGCGCGGGCGCCGGGCTCCAGCGCTCCGAAGGCGGCGTTGGCCAGCACCGCGGCACCTGCGCCGTCGAGCACCGCGGCGGGGGCGTCCAGCGCGGCGAGGAGGCGGGCGGCGTCCAACATGGCCGCCCTCCTGCCACGGCCGCCGTTAAGGGGCGGTCACCCGAACGCCGCAGGGACGGGGGCGGCGACCTGAGCCGGTCCTGCGGCGGGCGATGGGCGGCGGTGGATCAGCGCCTCCGCCACGTGGATGCGCCGCACGCCGTCCGAGCCGTCGAGGTCGGCCACCGTGCGCGCCAGCCGCAGCACGCGCGTCCAGCCGCGGGCGGTGAGCCCGTGCGCCTCCGCCGCGCGGTGGAGGAGCGCGCGTCCGGGCTCGTCGGGCGTGGCCACGCGCTCGAGCGCCGCGCCCTCGGCCCGGGCGTTGAGCGCGGCGGAAGGGTGGCCGGTCTCCGCCGCGCGCGCACCTTGCGCCTCGCGGGCGGCGAGCACCCGGGCCGCGGCCTCCCGCGTGCCCTCCGCGGGGGCGGGCAGGGCGAGGTCGGCGGCGGTGACGGGCGGAACCTCCACCTGCAGGTCCATGCGGTCGAGCAGGGGGCCCGAGATGCGGCCCTGGTAGTCGCGCTGGCAGCGCGGGGCCTTGCCGCACGCCCCCTTGCCCGCCCCGCCCATGCCGCAACGGCAGGGGTTCATCGCGGCGATCAGCTGCACCCGGGCGGGATAGCGCACGTGCGCGTTGGCGCGCGCCACCATCACCTCGCCCGTCTCCAGCGGCCCCCGCAGGCTGTCGAGCGCCTGCGGGCTGAACTCCGGCAGCTCGTCGAGGAACAGGACGCCGTTGTGGGCGAGGCTGACCTCTCCCGGCTTGGCGCGCAGGCCGCCGCCGGTGAGCGCGGCCATGGAGGCGGAGTGGTGCGGCGAGCGGAACGGCCGGTCGCGCGTCAGCGCGCCCTTGGCGATCAGCCCCGCCACCGACCAGACCATGGAGGTCTCCAGCAGCTCGCGCGACGAGAGCGGCGGGAGGAGGCCCGGCAGGCGCTGCGCCATCATCGACTTGCCGGAGCCCGGCGGCCCGACGAACAGGAGGTTGTGGCCGCCCGCCGCGGCGATCTCCAGCGCGCGCTTGGCCTGTTCCTGCCCCTTCACCTCGCGCAGGTCCGGCCCGGGCGGACCCTCCACCACGTCGCCCGGCCTGGGCGGGCTAAGCAGCTGGACGCCGCGGAAATGGTTCATCACCGCGATCAGCGACCGGGGGGCCAGGACGCGCGTCTCCGCCGCCCAGGCCGCCTCCGCCCCGCCGGACTCCGGACAGATCAGGCCGAGGCCCCAGCCGCCCACCGCCACCGCCGCGGGGAGCACGCCTGCGGTGGAGGCGATCTGTCCGTCGAGCCCCAACTCGCCCACCGCCGCCCAGCCCTCCAGGACGTCGGGTGACAGCACGCCCATGGCGGCCATCAGCCCCAGCGCGATGGGCAGGTCGTAGTGGCTCCCCACCTTGGGCAGGTCGGCGGGGGCGAGGTTCACGATCAGCCGCTTGGCCGGCAGCGCCAGGCCGAGCGCGGCGAAGGCGGCCCGCACGCGCTCGCGGCTCTCGGCCACCGCCTTGTCGCCCAGGCCCACGATGATGAAGTTCACGTCGCCGGAGGAGGCCTGCACCTCCACCTCCACGCGCCGGGCCTCCACGCCCTCGAACGCCACGGTGGTCACCCGCGCGGCCATCCGCCCCTCCTCTTCAGCCCGCGCTGACCATGATCGACCGACACGAACAGGTCAAGAACACGTAAAGAACGTCTCGCAACGTTCCGCTCAACGACATGGTTAACGCGTCACGATCTCGGGGCGGTGGTCGGCACGACGCGCAGGACGGGACGGTCGGCGGCCAGCGAACGGGCGGTGGGGAAGGCGGAGGGTGTGAACACGGGGGCGCCCTCCACCAGCGGGAGCGGGCGGCGCGACCCGTCGGCGAGCACCACCGCCCCGCCGCCGGCCCCCTCCAGCCGCGCCCGGTCGAAGTCGGGGGCGAGGAAGGCCGCGACCCCCGCCATGCGCTTCACCGCCGCCCGGAGCTGGTCGATGCAGGCGGCCGTGCGCGCGGCGGCGATCTCACGGCCGCCCAAGCCCGTGCACTCGATGTCCGGGTGCGTGGACAGGCGCACGCCGTCCGGCGTGTCCACCGCCACCTGGCCCTTCAGCTGGGCGGGGGTGGGCAGGCGCAGCACCCGGCCGTCGCGCCCGAGCGGCACGGGCGTGCGCAGAGACCCCTCCACCAGGCTGAGCTTCACCACCTCCAGCGGCCCGCCCTTGGTGCGCACCTGGTAGGTGGTGGTGAAGCGGTCCCGTGCGGCGGGAGGCAGGGCCAGGAAGCGGGCGAGCTCGGGGAACACCTTGTCGGCGTCCACCAACCGCTCGGCGGCGACGGCGGAGGTCGCGGCCGCCAGGGCGAGGACGGCGGGAAGGAGGGCGCGCATGGTGGGGTCTCCGGACCGGGTCCGCCATGCAACCCCGGGTGGGGGCGGCTGTCGAGCCCGCCCGCGCGGCGCGGGGCGCCTAGGGGGTGGCCCTCCCGCTCCGGCCGAGCGTGTAGACGACGTGCCGCTCCAGCCGGTGCCCCTTCGGCAGGGCCGGATGGTCGAAGTCGCGCTCGGGCGTCCTTCGCATGCCGATGCGCCGCATCACTGCCTGGGAGGGCGCGTTGGTCGCGGCGGTGAAGCTGACGATCTCGGCCGCGTCGGTGACCGCGAAGGCCTGCTCGACGGCCGCCCGGGCGGCCTCGGAGGCGTAGCCCGCGCCCCAGGCGTGGCGCGCCAGCCGCCAGCCGACCTCCGGCGCGCCGGCGAACGGCAGGTCCGCCCCCGTCGCCTTCACGCCCGTGAAGCCCAGGAACACGCCGTCGGCCTTGCGCTCCACCGCCCAGAAGCCGTGGCCCCGATCACGGATGGAGGCGACCTGCCGGTCCACCCCCGCGTCGCTCTCCGCGCGCGTCTGCACGGCGGGGAAGTGGCGCATCACCTCGGGGTCGGCGTTCAGCGCCGCGAAGGGCGCGCGGTCGGCGTCGCGCCATTGGCGCAGGAGGAGGCGGTCGGTCTCGATCACTCGAACACGCGGCGCGGGCCGATCGCCTCGTAGAGGTCGGTGCGGCGGTCGCGGAAGAAGCCCCAGGCGGCGCGGTGGGTGTGCAGGAAGTCGAGGTCGAAGGTGGCCGTCAGCACGCCCTCGTCCCCGCGGCCGAGCTCGGCCACCAGATCGCCCCGGTGGTCGGCCAGGAAGGAGGAGCCGTAGAAGTCCTGCCCGCCGCCCGGGCCGGGCTCGTGCCCGACGCGGTTGGCGGCGGCCACCGGGATCACGTTGGAGACGGCGTGGCCCTGCATGGCGCGCCGCCAGGGGTCGCGCGTGTCCAGGCTGGAGTCGTGCGGCTCCGAGCCGATGGCGGTGGGGTAGAGCAGCACCTCCGCGCCCCCGATCGCCATGGCGCGGGCGGCCTCCGGATACCACTGGTCCCAGCAGATCCCCACGCCGACGCGGCCGTGGCGCGTGTTCCAGACCTTGAAGCCCGTGTCGCCCGGGCGGAAGTAGTACTTCTCCTGATACCCCGGCCCGTCCGGGATGTGGCTCTTGCGGTAGACGCCGAGAAGCGCGCCGTCGGCGTCCACCATCACCAGGCTGTTGTAGTAGTGCGGCCCCTCGCGCTCGTAGATCGACACGGGGATGACCACGCCCAGCTCCGCCGCCAGGGGCGCCAGGGCGGTCACGCAGGGGTGTTCGCGCCAGGGGTGGGCCGTGGAGAACCACCGCTCCTCCTGCGTCACGCAGAAGTAGGGCCCCTGGAACAGCTCGGACGGCAGGACCACCTGCGCGCCCTCGGCCGCCGCCTCGCGCACGAACGCCGCCGTCCGGGCGATGTTGTCCGCCATGTCCGTCCCGTAGGAGGTCTGGATCACGCCCACGGTGAGGGTGCGCGCCATCAGAGGGGCTCCTGCTGGGTGATGCAGTGGAACGAGCCGCCGCCGGTGAGGAGCGCGCGGGAGGGCAGGCCGATCACCTCGCGCTCGGGGAAGAGGGCGGCCAGCGCGTCCAGGGCCAGCGGGCTCCAGCGGTCCTCGTAGACGGGCATGACCACCGCGCCGTTGGCGACCACGAAGTTCATGTGGCTGGCGGGGACCACCTCGCCGTCCTCGTCGACGATGCGCCCGGGGGACGGCAGGCGCACGGCCTGGAGCGCCGCGCCGCGGGCGTCGCGGGCCGACGCCAGGGCGCGTGCGGCCTCGGCGTAGACCGAGGCGTTGGGGTCGTCCGCACCCGCCGCCACGGGGCAGGCCACCACGCCGGGGGCCACGAACCGCGCCAGGTTGTCCACGTGCCCGTCGGTGTGGTCGTTGCGCAGGCCGTCGCTCAGCCACACCACGCTCCGGGCGCCCAGCGCCTCCGCCAGCGCCGCCTGAGCGGCGGCTTCGGTCCAGCCGCGGTTGCGGTTGGCGTTGAGCAGGCATTGGCGGGTGGTGAGCACGGTGCCCAGGCCGTCGTGGTCCACCGCGCCGCC
>CAXSHO010000100.1:10096-11869 GCA_964237305.1 uncultured Caulobacteraceae bacterium | reverse complement strand
GTTCCGACCGTGGTGTCGAGCATGCGCGCGCGCTCGAAGAAGCGGGTCTCGGTGGCGCCGGGCATCAGCACCGTCACCGTCACGCCGGTGTCCTTCAGCTCGTTGCGCAAGGCGAACGAGAACGAGTCGACGAAGGCCTTGGTGCCGTTGTAGACGGCCTGGAAGGTGCCCGGGATCATCGACGCCACCGACGAGGTGATCAGGATGCGGCCGCGGCCCGCCTCGCGCATGTCGGCGCCCACCTCGTGGATCAGGTGGATGGTGCCGGAGATGTTGGTGTCCACCACCTTCTGCGCATCATCCAGCGCCTGGTCGAGGAAGGCGTGGCCCAGCCCGATGCCCGCGTTCGCCGCCAGCGCGTCCACCTTGCGGCCGGTGGCCCGGATGGCGGCGATCAGCTGCTCGACGCCCGCGCGGGTGGACAGGTCGGCCTCGAGCACCTCCACGTCCACGCCGGAGGTCGCCTGGATGCCCTGCTGCGCCTCTGCGAGCGGCCGGTCGGCCACCAGCAGGAGGTCGTGTCCGTGCTCGGCGAACTCCTTGGCGAGCTCGTAGCCGATGCCCGACGACGCGCCCGTCACGACGGCGAATGAACGACGGCTTTCCATGATCCTGCTCCCGGCTGATGTCGCTGGGGCAACCCGCCGCGCCGACCGGCTGTTCCCGCGCCCCGCCCCTCGCCGCAGAGGCCCCGTCCGCCTCAGAACCGGTACTTCAGCCTCGCCTCGATGGTGAACAGGCTGGAGAGCTGGTCGATGGTCGGGGTGGCCAGGACCGTCGGGCTCGCGGTGGTGTAGCTGTAGCGGTAGGCGGCGCAGACGGCGCTGGCCGAGCCCGCGGCCACGCCGTTGGCGTCGGCGCACTGCGCGTTGACCAGGACGCCGCCGGCGCGGGAGTTGGTGTACTCCTTCACCACGCCCCACTTGCGGTCGATCAGGTTGCCCAGGTTCTGGATGTCCAGGGTGAAGATCAGTTCGTTGCCCCGGATCGGTATCGGGATCGTCTGGGCGTACTGGAAGTCGAAGCGGTTCACCCAGGGGTTCACGCCGAACCCCTTCTGCACGATCCCGCCCTGCGGCAGGTGGAACTGCTTGACCAGCGCCTGGAACTTGGCCAGCGAGGCGGCGCTGTCGAAGACCACCGTGGTCCCGTTGCTGGAGAACTTCAGCGGGTTGGCGGCGTCGGGCGAGCCCAGGTTGGGAACGTAGGCCAGGGCGTCGTCGCGCGATGTGCCGAAGGTGGGGTTCCGCCCGCCGGCGGGGTCGCTCATCAGGAAGCTGAACGGCCGGCCGGAGTGCACGTCGCCGAAGAGGGTGAACCGCGAGGTCCAGCCTTTCGCCAGCTCGAACTTGTAGCTCATGTTGAGCTTCAGCGCCTCCTTGACGAGGTTGGTGGGGTCGCCCTTGGCGATGCCGTTGGGGTCGCGCCCGAAGCTCTGGTCCGCGTAGTAGTTTCCGGTGGTCGCGTTGCCGCCCTCCGTGGTGCCGAACTCGGAGATCCCGCCCGCCTGCGATCCCTCCTGCACGGTGTAGGACAGGTTGGTGTCCAGGCCGTGGAAGACGCGGCCGATGGAGAAGGCGGTCGTCACGTTCCAGGTGTCGACCTTGGGATTGTAGGCCTGGATGTCGCCGTTCAGCCCGACGTTGACGAGGTCGGGGTTGGCGCTCGCGGGCAGGCCCTGGGCGGCGCGGTTGGCGGCGGTGACCACCAGGCCGTCGTAGCGCAGCCGCCCGTCCGGCGTGAGCGCCAGCAGGTCGCCTATTCCAGCCTCCC
>CAXSHO010000100.1:5375-10086 GCA_964237305.1 uncultured Caulobacteraceae bacterium | reverse complement strand
TGATGGTGAGGAGGCGCGCGCGCAGGTCGCGGAAGGCGATGTTGTCGTTGGTGATGGTGCCCACCGCGTCGAAGCCGAGGTCGAAGCCGTAGAGCGTCGTGCGGAACGACAGGTTGGCCTTCCAGTCGGACGGGATGTTGAACTTGGGGTCTATGGAGTTGGTGAAGGCCAGCCGCCGCGCCGCGCTGTCGGAGGTGATCAGGCTGTTGGCCAGCGCCGACTGCTGGGTGATGAAGGTGGGGTCGGCCTTGTTCAGCGTCAGGAGCGTGTTCCCCTGCGCCGCGGTGATCGGGAGGTTCGCCGCGGTCTCCGTGAACGTGCCGTCCGCGTTCCTGCGCACCACGAAGCCGTTGGTCAGGGCTCCGGTCTGCGCGCCGTAGCTGTTGCCGATGAAGACGTCCGGAATGCCGCCGGAGACCAGGCCCACGCCGCCGCTGAGGTCGAACCTGTCGGTGTGGTAGCGGGCGGTGAACCGCGGCATGGCCACGCTGCGGCCGTCATAGGTGGCCTGGTTGTCGAAGCCGTAGCGGTTGACGAAGTTGCCGTTCAGCGTCGGCTTACGGTCGGCGGTGTAGTAGTCGAAGCGCAGGCCGGCGTTAATCGTCAGGCCGGGCAGCACGTCCCAGGTGTCCTGGATCAAGCCGGTGTGGACCTGATAGTCGAGCACCGCGGCCGCGTCGAGCGGGTTCCCGGTGAGCGCGGTGTTGTAGGAGAGCTGGTTGGCGATCCCGTTGCGGAAGTCGGACACCGAGTCGAAGTAGTAGACACCGTGCGCCTGTTGCACGAACAGGTTAAAGATGTCGATGCCCTTGTATTGGTATCCCACCTTGATGTTGTTCGATTCGTTCCAGCGATAGTTGGCGATGAACTCCGCCGACCAGTCCTCCGTCTTCAGGACGTTCGCCTGGCGGAACTGGTCGGGGCCGAAGGCGATGGACGGGATGTTGCTGGAGCAGGCGTTCGTCGTGCCGATGGAGAGCGCGTCGGTGCAGATCGTCACGTTGGCGAAGCCCTGCCCCTCCGGCGGCTCCTGCCCCCGCTGGTAGCCGCGGTAGGACACCCGCGCCTCGGTGGACAGGCGCGACGTCCAGCGCGAGTTCAGCTGGAGCGAGTAGTTGTCCTCGTTCTCAGGCTGCGTGTACCAGTTGGTGTCCAGGCTGATGCTGGTGGCGCTGGGGCTTCGCTTGACCACCGACGAGAAGGCGTGGCGGTAGGTGGCCGTCAGGCGCTGGTCGTCCGTGACGTTCCAGTCCAGCTTGAAGGACAGCTTCTCGTCGGCGATCGGTGCTGTGGCGTCGACCTGGCCGGGCGCCAGCACCTTGGACGCCGCGTAGCCGTTGTAGGCCGACAGCACCGAGTCGATGTCGGCCTGCGTCGCCTTCGCTCCGGTGGAGACGCCCGGGATCGCGTTGAAGGCGTTGGCGAAGCCCGCGCCGGCCGGGCCGAAGCCCGTGGTGTCCACGCTTGAGAAGTTCTCATAGGAGAAGGCGAAGAACAGCTTGTCCTTGATGACCGGGCCGGAGAAGAAGGCCCCGTAGTTCTGCTCGTGGATCTTGTTGACCACGCGCTGGTAGCCGCTGAGCGACGGCTGGGTCACGTCGTTGCCTGGGAAGCCCACGATCGGCAGCTCGTTCCCCGCCCAGCGGCGCTCGCGGTGGAAGTCGAACAGCGTGCCGTGGAAGTCGTTGCCGCCCGACTTCAGGATCAGGTTGAGCGCGCCGCCGGTGAAGTCGCCCTCCTCCACGTCGAACGGCACCGCCTGGATCGTCACCTGCTCCACCGCCTCCAGCGAGATCGGCCCGCGGTTGGTGGACAGGCCGCCGGTGTTCAGCCCGTAGTCGTCCTGCGAGCGGACGCCGTCGATGGTGATGCGGTTGCGGCGCGGCGAGGAGCCCGCGATGTAGAGGCCGCCCGAAGGGCCGGTGGCGCGGTTGACGAAGTCCAGCGTGGCCAGGGGGTCGCGCCGCGCCACGTCGCGCAGGTCGCGCTTGACGGAGACCACCGCGTCGATGTCGGCCGAGCGCAGCACGGTGCGCGACCCGACGTTGGCGGCCAGCTGCTGCGTCCGCCGCGTGGCGGTGACGGTCACCTCGGAGAGCTGCTGCGCCACGGTCAGCCGCAGGCGCTGCACGTCGCCCACGGCCAGGTAGATGTCGTCGAAGGTCTGCCCGGAGAGCGCCGCGGTGGCGGCCGACACCGCGTAGGGGCCGCCCACCCGCAGGCCGCGGTCGTCGAACACCCCGGCCGCGTCGGTCTTCACCACCGTGCGCGTGCCGGTGGGCTTGTGCACGATGGTCACGGTGGCGTCGGTCACCGGGGCGCCCTTGTCGTCGACCACCACGCCCGTGATCGCCCCGGTCGTCTGCTGCGCATGGGCGGCGGGAGCGGCGGCGAGCAGCGTCGCGAGGGCCAGGCCCCCGATCATCAGTTGGCGTCCAGGCATGTCGTCCCCCCGGACCCTCCGCGGGTCCGCCCTCGCCTTTGATAGGAGCGTCACGTGACGGAGGCGCAACGCAGGCGCGACATTCCCGCCGCGCCTGCGCCGACGCGGTCAGCTCGCGGGAGGGGAGGGGACGCGCCGCACCGGGGCGACCAGCGGCCCGCGCCCGGCGTCGAAGCGGTGCGCGACGACGCCGTACACCTGCGCCAGCCGCGCGTCGTCGAGCACCTCGGCGGGCGGCCCGTCGGCCACCAGGCGGCCGTGCGACAGCAGCAGCAGCCGGTCGCACCAGCCGCTGGCGAGGGTGAGGTCGTGCAGGATCGCCACCACCAGGCGGCCGCTGCGCGCGTGCTCGGACAGGAGCGCCATGGTGTCCAGCTGATGGCCGGGGTCCAGCCCCGCCAGCGGTTCGTCGACGACGAGGGCGCCCGCCTCCACCGCCAGGGCGCGGGCGAGGAGGGCCCGGGCGGTCTCCCCCCCGGAAAGCTCGGTGGCGGTGCGGTCGCGCAGCTCGGCCACCTCCGCCCGGGCCATGGCGCCGTCCACGGCCGCCCGGTCCTCGGCGCCGAGCCGCGACAGGGGGCCCAGGTGGGGGGAGCGGCCCAGCGCCACCAGCCGCTCCACGCTGAGCGGCCAGTGCAGCACGCCGCCCTGCGGCAGGTAGGCCAGCGCCCTCGCCCGTTCCGCCGCGGGCGTGGTGCGGACGTCGCGGCCGTCCAGCAGGACCCGTCCGGCGCTGGGCGCGACGAGCCCCAGCATGGCGCGCGCCAGGGTCGACTTGCCCGCGCCGTTGGGGCCGAGCACGCCGATGAGGCCGCCGGGCGTCAGCTCCGCGCTGACGCCGTTCAGCACGGGGCGGCCGCCCAGGGCGACATGCAGGTCCTCGACCTTCAGCGTCGTCATGGGGGGCTCACCACAGCCGGCGCGCCTTGAGGAGCTGCGCGGCGAACACGGGCACGCCGAGGAAGGCGGTGACGACGCCGAGCTTCAGCTCCGCGGAGGTGGGGATCACGCGCACCAGGGCGTCGGCGGCGACCAGCAGCGCCGCCCCCGCCAGCGCCGAGGGCAGGAGCACGGCCGACGGGCTCCGGTCGGTGGCGGGGCGCACCAGGTGGGGCGCGATCAGGCCCACGAAGCCCACGGCGCCCGACACCGCCACCGCCCCGCCCACGCCCAGCGCCACGCCCAGGAGCAGGCGCAGGCGCAGCGCCGGCAGCCGCACGCCGAGCGTGGACGCCGCCTCTTCCCCCAGGCTCAGCGCGTCGAGGGCCCGGCCGTCCCACAGCAGGAGGGCGCCGCCGGCGACGATGCACGGGGCGGCCAGAGCCACGTGGTGGAGGTCGCGGTCGGCGAGCGAGCCGAGGAGCCAGCTCGTGATCTCCATGGCGGCGAAGGGGTTGGGCGACATGTTCAGCGCCAGGCTGATCCCGGCGCCCGCCAGCGTCCCCACCGCCACCCCCGCCAGCACCAGCGTCAGCTGGCTCTCGCCCCGCCCCCCGAGCACCATGAGGGGGACGAGGGCGACGAGCGCCCCGCCCACCGCCAGCAGCGGCAGGACGAGGGGGCGGGCCTCGGCCAGGCCGAAGTAGAGGGCGCAGACCGCCCCAAGGGCCGCGGCGTTGGAGGCGCCCAGCACCCCCGGGTCGGCCAGGGGGTTGCGGAGGTGGCCCTGCAGCGCCGCGCCCGCGAGGCCGAGCATGGCGCCGACGAGCACGCCCAGGATCGCGCGGGGCAGCCGCAGCTCGCGCACCACCGACACCATCACGGGGTCGCCCCGGCCGGCGAGCCCGTCCACCACGACACCGAAGGGGAGGTGGGCCGGCCCGACCCACAGCGACAGGCAGGCGACGAGCGCGGCGAGCAGCCCCAGCCCGCCGAGCAGCAGGGCGCGCGGGATCGCGCGAGGCGTGACGGATGCGGCGGGCGCGGCGAGGGTGGTCACGGGAGGGCCTCGTCGAGATCGGCCGCGCCCCGTCACGCGTGTGTCCCGGAGCCGTCGCGACACCCCTAGCGGCGCGCCGGGGTGGAGGGAAGCGTCCGCCCACCTCGCTCAGGGCGGTCCCGCCGCCTTCAGCACGAGCGGGAGTCCGGCGACGACCAGCACCACCCGCTCGGCCCGCGCGGCGATCCTCTGGTGCAGGCGGCCCGCCTCGTCGCGGAAGCGGCGGGCCAGGGCGTTGTCGGGCACGATGCCCCAGCCGACCTCGTTGGACACGAGAAGCCGCCGACCCGGCGCGTCCAGCGCCCCGATCAGCTCCCCCGCCGCGGCCT
>CAXSHO010000100.1:4116-5283 GCA_964237305.1 uncultured Caulobacteraceae bacterium | reverse complement strand
GGTTGGACAGCCAGAGCGTCAGGCAGTCCACCACCGCCGTCTCCCCCGGCCCGATCTCGCGCAGGGCGGCGGGGAGGTCGAGCGGCGCCTCCACCGTGCGCCAGCCGGCCCCGCGCTCCGCCCGGTGGCGGGCGATGCGTTCGGCCATCTCGCCGTCGAGCGCCTGCGCGGTGGCGATCATCACGGGAGCGCCGCCCCCGTCCTGCGCCTGATCCAGGGCGTATCGGGTCTTGCCCGACCGGGCCCCGCCCAGCACCAGCGTCGTCGTCACGCCACCCTCCGCATTGACGCTCTCCGAGAGGTGCGCGTAGCCTGTCTGCGCGACAGGTTCCCCGGAAGGGGATCAAAAGGGAACTCGGGTGCGACACCCGGGCCGCCCCCGCGACTGTAAGCGGCGAGTCCGCCCGTCATACGCCACTGGGCGCCCCCGTCGAAAGGCGAGGCGCCTGGGAAGGCGACGGGCACGGCGTCGACCCGCGAGCCAGGAGACCTGCCTGACGCAGCTGTCCACAGCCCGGCCGGGGTGCGCCGGGAGGTGCGGGATCCATCCCGACGACGGCATCCGCCCGCCGCCCGTGCGCGGCGGCGGTCGCGTCGGCGCGGGCCCCTCCCGCGAGGCGCGCCGTCGTCGTGCGCGGACGGCTCCATCGTCAGGAGCCCCGTCCATGCGTCACGCCCTCGCCTCCGCCTCCCTCCTCCTCGCCCCCCTGATCGCGGGGGCCGCCCACGCGGAGACCACCTCGCCCCCCGCGACCACCGCGCCCTCGCCCGACGTGGCGGGGGCCGCCGCAGCCAACGCCCAGGGCGAGGTGGTGGTGGTCGCCAACCGCACGCCCGAGCCCCTGGACAAGGTCGGCCAGTCGATCACCGTGCTCACCCTGCCGCAGATCCAGGCGGACCAGGAGCTGGTGGTCTCCGACATCCTGGCCCGGACGCCGGGCGTGAGCTTCGCGCGCAACGGCGGCCCCGGCGAGACCACCTCCGTGCGCATCCGCGGCGCGGAAAGCGACCAGACGGCGGTGCTGATCGACGGCGTGAAGCTGAACGACCCGTCCGCACCCGGCGGCGGCTTCAACTTCGCCGACCTTCTGGTGGGCGACATCGCCCGCATCGAGGTGCTGCGCGGCCCGCAGTCGACGCTCTACGGCAGCCAGGCGATCGGCGGGG
>CAXSHO010000100.1:0-4106 GCA_964237305.1 uncultured Caulobacteraceae bacterium | reverse complement strand
CCCGCTGACGGCGTTCGGCGGCGACCTGCAGCTGGAGGGCGGCTCCTACGGCACCGGCTACGGCAAGGCCTCGCTCGGCGGGCGGGAGGGCCCGTGGACGTGGCGGCTGGCGGCGAACGCCTACACCACCGACGGGATCAGCGCCTTCAACCGGCGACGCGGCGGGCGCGAGGACGACGGCTACCGCAACAGCGGCCTCACCGCCCGGGCGGGCTACGCCTTCTCGCCGGACGTCTCGCTCGACGTGCGCGCGCTGTTCGTCCAGGCGCACAACGACTTCGACGGCTTCTCCACCCCCACCTTCAGCTTCGGCGACGACGCCGAGACCGGCTCCACGCGCGAGACCCTGCTCTACTCGGGCCTGAACTTCGCGCTCCTGGACGGTCGGCTGAAGAACCGGGTCGCCGGCCAGTTCACCCTGACGCAGCGCGACAACGACGACCCCGCCGACGCGCCCTTCGGATCGACGCGCACCTTCGACGGCCGCGGGACCAACGCCCGCGCCGAGTACCAAGGCTCCTTCCTGATCGCCCCAGGCTACACGGCCACCTTCGGCGCGGAGCACGAGCGGCAGGCGATCACGACCTCCTCGCCCGCCTTCGGCGGCGGAGTGACCAAGGCCGACCTCACCATCGACAGCGGCTACGGCCAGCTTCAGGCGGAGGTGGCGCCCGGGCTGAACCTGACGGGCGGCCTGCGCTACGACGACCACTCCACCTTCGGCGGCCACGCCACGGGGCAGGCGGCGGCGGCCTGGACGCTGCCGTGGTCGATCCCGGGCGGCGGCACGATCCTGCGCTTCAGCTACGGCTCGGGCTTCAAGGCCCCGACGCTCTACCAGCTGTACTCGCCCTTCGGGAACACGTCGCTGAAGCCCGAGGAGGCGGAGGGCTACGACGGCGGCGTCGAGCAGAAGATCTGGGGCGGCCGCGGCTCGGTGCAGGTGACCTACTTCAACCGCAACACGGACAACCTGATCACCTTCGTGTCCTGCCCGTCGAGGGGTCGCACGGGGCGCTGCATCACCCAGCCGGACGGCTACTATGACAACATCGCCAAGAGCAACGCGGAGGGGGTGGAGGTCTCCGGCGCCCTGAAGCCGCTGCCGGCGCTCGACCTCGCGGCCAACTACACCTTCACCGACCCGCGCAACCTCACCGCCGGCGCCGCCTTCGACAAGCTCCTGACCCGCCGGCCGGAGGAGACGGCCAACCTGTCCGCCGACTACCGCCTGCCGTTCGGGCTGAAGACGGGCGTGGCGGTGCGCTACGCAGGCCGGAGCTTTGACAACGCCGCCAACACCACGCGGCTGAAGAGCTACACCCTGGTGGACCTGCGCGCCTCGTATCCCCTGCGCCCAGGCCTGGAGATCTACGGCCGCGTCGAGAACCTGTTCGACTATCAGTACGAGACGATCTTCCGCTACGGCGCCCTGGGCCGCGCGGGGTACGTCGGCGTGCGGGCGAGCTTCTGACGCGTGACCGGGCCGCCCGCCGCCGCCGCCTTCACCCGTCACGGCGGCCGGCTGCGGGCGGCCCGGTCGGCCTTCCCCCACGCGCAGACGCCTTGGATCGACCTGTCGACGGGCGTGAACCCGTGGCCTTATGCAGCGCCCCCGCCGCCGCACGAGGCGCTCGCCCGCCTGCCCGATCCCGACGACCTCCTGCGGCTGGAGGCGCTCGCCGCCGCCGCCTTCGGCGTCCGCGACGCGTCCCGGGTGGTCGCCACCGCGGGAGCGGAGGCGGGGCTGCGGCTCCTGCCCTGGCTCAGGCCGGCGTCGCGCGTGGCGATCGCCGGTCCGACCTACGACGGCCACGCGCAGGCCTGGCGAGCGGCGGGAGCGTCGGTGACCGCCTGGCCGGCGGAGGGGGCGGACGTCGTCATGATCGTCAACCCGAACAACCCCGACGGCCGCACCTGGGCGCCTCAGGCGCTGGTCGACCTGGCCGACCGACAGGAGCGCGACGGCGGCCTCCTGATCGTCGACGAGAGCTTCGTCGAGGTCCGGCCGGAACTGAGCGTCGCCTCCGTCGCCCACCCCGCCCTGGCGGTGCTGCGCTCCTTCGGGAAGACCTACGGCCTGCCGGGCGTGCGCCTGGGCTTCGTGGTCGCCCCGGAGGCGCTGGCGTCCAGGCTCCGCGGGGTCCTGGGCGACTGGCCGGTCTCCGCCGCCGCCCTGGCCGCGGGGTCGGCGGCCTACGCCGACGCCGCCTGGCTGCCCAGGATGCGCGCCCGCCTGCGCCGAGCCGCCGCGGCGCTGGACCGCGACCTGTCGGCCGCCGGCTTCGAGATCGCGGGGGGGACGGACCTGTTCCGGCTGGTCCGCCACCCCGACGCCGCGCGCCGCTTCACCGCGCTCTGCAGCCTGGGCGTGCTCAGCCGCCCCTTCGACCACGCCCCGGACCTCCTCCGCTTCGGCCTCCCGCACGGACGCCGGCGCGCCCGGGCGGCCCTGGCCCTGTCGCGCCTGTGACGCGGGTCCTGCGCGACGCGCCGCTGGCGCTCGCCGCCCTCGTGCTGGAGGCGGCGGCGGGCTACCCCGAGGCGCTGCACCGGCGGCTGCCGCATCCGGTCGTCCTCCTGGGCGGCCTGGTCTCGGGGCTGGAGCGCTCCTGGAACGATCCGGGGCGGAGCGAGGCGGCGCGCAGGGGCCGAGGCGTCGCCGCGGCGCTCCTGGCGCCTGCGGCCGCCGCGGGCGCGGGGTGGCTGGTCGCGCGCCTGCTGCGCGGTCGCCGCGCCGCGCCGTGGCTCGGCTTGGCGGCCACGGTCGGCCTCGCCCAGCGCAGCCTGCACGACCACGTCGCCGCCGTGCTCCGGCCTCTGGAGGCGGGCGACCTCCCCGCGGCCCGCGCGGCGGTGGCGCGGATCGTGGGGCGGGACACGGCCGGGCTGGACGCCTCCGGCGTGGCGGCGGCGGCGCTGGAGAGCCTGGCGGAGAGCTTCAACGACGGCGTCGTCGCGCCCGCGTTCTGGCTGGCGGCCGCAGGCCTGCCGGGCCTCTACGCCTACAAGGCCGTCAACACCGCCGACAGCCTCGTCGGCCACCGCGAGCCGCGCTGGCGCGCCTACGGCTGGGCCTCCGCGCGGCTGGACGACGCGGCCAACCTCCTGCCCGCCCGCGTCGCGGGGGCGCTGATCGCGCTCGCGGCCGGCCGGGGGTGGCGCGTCATGCTGCGGGACGCCCCCCGACACGCCTCGCCGAACGCCGGCTGGCCGGAGGCGGCGATGGCCGGCGCGCTCGGCGTGCGGCTGGGCGGCCCGGCGGTCTACGACGGCGCGGCCGTGGAGCGTCCGCCGTTCGGCGACGGGCCCGCCCCCTCGGCGGCGGACCTGCGGCGGGGGCTCGCCGCCTATCGCCGGGCCTGCCTCCTCCTCTGGGCCGTGCTGGGGGCGCTGTGTCGGCGGCGCTGATGATCCAGGGTTGCGGGTCGGACGTGGGCAAGTCGACTCTGGTCGCCGGCCTGTGCCGGCTGTTCACCGACCACGGCCTGCGGGTGCGGCCGTTCAAGCCGCAGAACATGTCCAACAACGCCGCCGTCGCCGCCCCGGACGCGGAGGGCGTCGCCGGCGAGATCGGCCGGGCGCAGGCGCTGCAGGCGGTCGCCTGCCGCACGCCCGCCACCGTCCACATGAACCCGGTGCTGCTCAAGCCGCAGTCCGACGTGGGCGCACAGGTCGTGGTGCGCGGGCGGCTCGACTCGACGCTGTCGGCGCGCGACTTCCAGGCCCGCAAGCGCGCCCTCCTGCCGATCGCCCTGGAGAGCTTCCGAAGCCTCGCCGCCGAGGCCGACCTCGTGCTGGTCGAAGGCGCCGGAAGCCCGGCGGAGACCAACCTGCGGGCCGACGACTTGGCCAACATGGGCTTCGCGCACGCCGCCGACCTGCCGGTGGCGCTCGCGTACACCAACGACAAGATCATCCCGGCCGCCATCGCCGAGGGCGACCTGAAGCAACTGAGGAAGAAGGCGGTCGGCACCGGCAAACCGGCACCGGTGCAGGATGATTTATTTCCGTTCTAGAGCAGTTCTCCTTTGGGTAAGCCTGCCGCTTGTAGGGCGGGCGCTCCGCCTGTCGCCGGGAGCACCTCCCGAGGGTGGCAGGCGGAG
>CAXSHO010000099.1:0-11987 GCA_964237305.1 uncultured Caulobacteraceae bacterium | reverse complement strand
CGGCTGGATCGCCCAGCACCTGCAGCCCCCCGCCCCGGCCGGCGAGTTCCGGCTGGACGACTTCACCTCCGCCGAGCGGCGCGACTTCATCCGCGCGGGCGACGTGCTCTGGCGCGTGCGCCACCACCTGCACTGGGCCATGGGCCGGGCGGAGGAGCGCCTGTCGTTCGACGTGCAGCCGGAGGTGGCGCGGCGCATGGGCTTCGGCGACCGGCGACCCTCCCTTTCCGACACCGGCGGCGAGCCCGCGGTGGAGCGCTTCATGCGCCGCTACTTCCTCACCGCGCGCGAGGTGGGGGCGCTCACCCGCACCTACTGCGCCAAGCTGGAGGCCGAGCACGCCAAGGCCCGCTCCACCGGCCTCAGCCGCTTCCTTCCCCGCGCCCCCGCGCCGCGCCGCACCGCGCTCGGCCGGGGCCTGCACGAGGAGGGCGGCCGGCTGGACGTGGACGGGCCGGAGGTCTTCAAGCGCGACCCCGTCATGCTGCTGCGCCTGTTCGGCGAGGCCGACCGGCGCGACCTCGACCTCCACCCCGACGCCTTCGCGGCCGTGAGCCGCTCGCTGGGCCTGGTGGGGCCGCAGCTGCGCCGCTCGCCCGCCGCGGCCGCCGCCTTCTTCGACGTGCTGGCCCGGGGCCGCGAGACCGCGCGCACGCTCACCCTGATGAACGAGAGCGGGCTCCTGGGCCGCTACCTGCCGGAGTGGGGCCGCATCGTCGGGCAGATGCAGTTCAACATGTACCACTCCTACACGGTGGACGAGCACACCCTGCGCGCGGTGGAGGTGATCGCCGACATCGCCCGCGGCCGCCACGCCGACGCCCACCCCCTGTGCGCCCAGATCTGGCCGCTGATCGTCGACCGCGAGGCGCTGTTCCTCGCCATGCTGCTGCACGACACCGGCAAGGGCGGCGAGGGCGGGCAGGAGCGGGCGGGGGCCGTCAACGTCCGCCGCGCGGCGCAGCGCCTGGGCTTCGCCCCCGACCGCATCGCGCTCACCGCCTGGCTGGTGGAGCACCACCTGGCCATGAGCGACTTCGCGCAGAAGCGCGACACGTCCGACCCCTCCACCATCGCGGCCTTCGCGCGCCTGGTGGAGACGCCCGAGCGCCTGCGCATGCTGCTGGTGCTGACGGTGGCCGACATCCGCGCGGTGGGGCCGGGGGTGTGGAACGGGTGGAAGGGCCAGCTCCTGCGCGAACTCTACTCCGCCACGGAGGCCGTCTTCCGCGGCGGCCGCGCCGCCGACCCCGCCCGCCACGTGCGCGAGGAGCAGGCCGCCCGCGCCGCCGGGGCGCGGGAGGCGCTGGCCGTCGCCGCGGGGCCGGACGAGGGCGACCACGTGACCGCCTGGGCCGCGGGGCTGGAGGACGCCTACTTCACCGCCTTCTCCGCCGACGAGCACGCCGCCCACTACGCCCTGGCCCGGCGCGCCGCGCGCGACGGCGGGGCCGCGGCCTCTGTCGCGCCCGCGCCGGGGGGCTTCGCGACGGAGGCCTCGGTCGTGGCGCGCGACCGGCCCGGGCTGTTCGCCGACTTCACCGCCGCCCTCGCCTCGGCGGGGGCGAGCGTGGTGGGCGCGCGCATCCACACCTCCGCGGCGGGCGAGGCGCTGGACGTGTTCCTGCTCCAAGACGCCGAGGGCCTCCCCTTCGGCGTCGAGACGCCGGGCGCGGGTGCGCGCCTCGCCGCCGCCCTGGACGCCGCCGCCCGGGGCCGTGCACCGGAGGCGGCCGGGGCCGGGCGGCTGGGCTCGCGCCGCGCCGACGCCTTCGCGGTGACGCCCACCGTGACCGTGGACAACCTGGCGAGCGAGACGGCCACGGTGGTGGAGGTGTCGGGCCGCGACCGCCCGGGCCTTCTGGAGGCCCTGGCCCGCACGCTGAGCCGGGCGGGGCTCCACGTCGGCTCCGCCCACGTGGAGAACTACGGCGAGCGGGCGGTGGACGCCTTCTACGTCACCGACCATCGCGGGGCGAAGCTGGCCGACGAGGAGGAGGTCGCCGAGCTGGAGGCGGCGCTCTGCGCGGCCATGCGCCCGCCCGAAGCGCCCGCCCGCCGGCGCCTGCCCACCGCCCGCGCCAGCGACAGCCGCTGACCGCAACCGCATCTGTTGCAGAACGGGCGCCGCGAGCGCATAGGGGATCGTCCATCCGGAGACCTCGATGACCCGCCTCGCCCTCGCCGCATCCGCCGCCCTGCTGCTGGCGGGCCCCGCCCTCGCGCAGCCCAAGCTCGCCGATCCCAGCCCCGCCGCCGTCCAGGCCGGGACCTACAAGGTGGAGCCCGCACACACGCGCATCCTGTGGAGCGTGTCGCACATGGGCTTCTCCACCTGGTACGGCGACTTCACCAAGGCGGACGGCCAGCTGACCGTCGACCCCAAGGCGCCGGCCAACGACATGGTGGACGTGACGGTGCAGACCGACAGCGTCTCCACCACTAACGCGGTGCTCGACGGCGAGCTGAAGGCGGCCGACTGGTTCGACGCGGCCAAGTTCCCCACCATCCGCTTCCGCTCCACCAAGGTCACCCCCACCGGCCCCGGCCGCGCGGACGTGGCGGGCGAGCTGACGCTGCACGGCGTCACCAAGCCCGTGACGCTCCACGCCAAGTTCAACGGCGGCGGGGCCAACCCGATGTCCAAGGCCTACACCATCGGCTTCGAAGGGGCGGGCGCCATCAAGCGCAGCGACTTCGGCGTGACCAAGTACGTGCCGCTGGTGGGCGACGACGTCACGCTGATCCTCAGCGCCGCCTTCGAGAAGCGCTGAGGCGGGAGGGAGGGCGCCCCCGGCCGGAGGCGCCCTCCGCCTACTCCATGAGCTTCTTCTGCAGGTAGGTCATCGTCAGCGCCTGGGTGCGCGCGGCCTGCTTCAGGTCGGCGCCCGCGCCGTGACCGCCCTCCGTGTTCTCGTAGTAGAGGAAGGGCAGGCCCATCTCCTCCATGCGCGCCGCGAACTTGCGGGCGTGCTGGGGGCCCACCCGGTCGTCCTTCGTGGTGGTGAAGATGAAGGGCTCCGGATAGGCCACCCCCTTGCGCAGGTTCTGGTAGGGGCTCGTCTTCAGCCAGAAGGCCATCACCGCCGGATCGGCGTTCACATCCCCGTACTCGCCCTGCCAGCTGGCGCCCGCCGCGATCTTGGAGATGCGGATCATGTCCAGGAGCGGCACCTGGATCACCACCGCCTTCCACAGCTCGGGGTGCTGGGTGAACTCCACGCCCATGAGCAGGCCGCCATTGGAGCCGCCGATGATGCCGAGCTTGCCCGCCGAGGTGATCTTGCGCGCGATCAGGTCGCGGCCCACCGCGGCGAAGTCGTCGTAGATGATCTGCCGCTTAACCCCGAGCCCCGCCTCGTGCCACGCGGGGCCGAACTCCCCGCCGCCGCGGATGTTGGCCAGCACCCAGGCCCCGCCGCGCTCCAGCCACAGCTTGCCGTTGGTGGCCGAGTAGCCGGGCGTCTCGCTCACCTGGAACCCGCCGTAAGCGTTCAGGATCGTCGGCGTGGAGCCGTTCGGCTTCATGTCGCGGCGGTGCACCACGAAGTAGGGCACCTTGGTTCCGTCGGTGGAGGTCGCCTCGAACTGCTCCACCACGTCGGGCGAGGCGTCGAACTTGGCGGGCAGCGTCTTGATCGTCTCCAGCTTGCCGGTGGCTGCGTCGGCGAGGAGGTATGTGGAGGGCGTCAGGAAGCCCGAGACGCTCAGGAACGACCGGTCGGTGTGGTCGTCCGCCGAGCCCAGGCCCACCGACACGTTGTCCGGCAGGTCGAGCTTGGCCTTGGTCCAGCCGTCCCGGCCCGTGGGGGTGTAGACGGAGGCGCGGCCGCGCACGTTGTCCAGCGTGGCGAGGAGGAGCTTGTCCTTGGTGGCGTTGACGCCCTCCACCGCCTCGCGCGGGCCCGGCGCGTAGACCAGCGAGGGGTGGAGGTCGGCCGGGTCGCGCTTCAGCGCCGCCAAGTCCATCTGCACCACCGAGCCCGGGGCGAAGCTGCGGCCGCCCGCCGTCCAGGCCTCGTCCAGCTTGACGATGACGCGCCCGGCCAGGAGCTCGACGACGTCGGCCTTCTGCGGGATGGCCAGCTTCTTCACCCCGGCGGCGGTGAGCACGTACGTCTCGTGGTGGAAGGTGTCGAGCGGGCGCTCGATCACCGCCAGGGTCGAGCCGTCCGGCTTGCGGATCACCGAGGGGCTGACGCCGTAGCCGCCGTCGCCCTTCTCTCCGCGGTAGACCTCCACGGCCGCCGCCAGCGGCTGGCCCCGCTTCACCCGCTTGACGATGTACGGATAGCCTGAGGGCGTCAGGTCGCCGGGCGTCCACTCGCTGGCGACCAGGAGCGTGTCGTGGTCCTCCCACGCGATGCGGTGCTTGCCCCGGGGCAGGTGGAAGCCGCCCTCCACGAACTTCCCGGTGTCCAGGTCGAACTCGCGCACCTCGTCGGCGTCCTCGCCGCCGTTGGACAACGAGACGAGGCAGCGCGTCTCCTCCGGCCGCAGGCAGTCGGCGCCGTGGTACACCCAGCTCTTGCCTTCCGCCTTGTTGAGGGCGTCGACGTCCAGCACCGTGGTCCAGTTCGGCTGGGGGTTGCGGTAGTCGGCGAGCGTCGTCTTGCGCCAGACGCCGCGCAGGTGGTCGGCGTCGTTCCAGAAGTTGTAGATCTCGCCGTGGAGGAAGGAGCCGCCGGGGATGCGGTCCTTGGCCGATGCGATGGCCAGCGCCTCCTGGTAAAGCACGGGATAGCGCTTGTCGGCCTCCAACACGGCGGTGGACTTGGCGTTGTGAGCCTCCACCCAGGCCATGGCGCGGGGCGAGGTGAACTCCTCCAGCCAGACGTAGGGGTCGTCGGGGGCCGCCTGGCGCGCGAGGGCGGGAGCGGCGACGGCGGCGAGGAGCAGGGCGAGGAGGGCGGTCTTGCGCATGGCGTGCATGGAGCCTCGGCGCGGCGCATTCGGCAAGGGGCGCTTGAGCGGACGCCGGGCGAGGGCCGCCGTGCTCGGTCGCGTCAAGCCACGCTGCGCTCTTCGGGCTTGACCCGCCCTGCGCGCGACGGCCGACCGGTTGGCGTCGGGACGCGGGGCGTCCCTCGTCATTGTCCGAAGCGGCCTGCGGCGCATCGAACACAGGGCTATGGTGGGAGGAGAACGCGTCCTAGGTGGCGCCACCTCTCCAGCTCCCCGTCCTTCGCAGGAGCCCTGTGTTCGACGCGCCGCAGGCTGCGTTGAAGTTGATGGCGGGACGCCCCGCGTCCCGACGCCCCTGCGTCAGCCGTCGCGCGCAGGGCGGGTCAAGGGCGGCGAAGCCGGCGCGGAGCGCGGACCCTTGACGCGGCCGAGCACGGCGGCCCCGCCCGGTGTCCGACACGAGCGCCACCGTCTATACCCCGCTCCATGTCCCGCCCGTTCCTCAAGATGAACGGCCTCGGCAACGACTTCGTCGTGGTCCAGGCGCCGGCCGGCTCGCCCTTCGCGCCGAGCCCGGCGGCCGTGCGCGCCATCGCCGGGCGCGGGCCGGACGGGATCGGCTGCGACCAGCTGATCGCGGTGGAGCCCAGCGCCCGGGGCGACGCCTTCATGCGCATCTGGAACGCGGACGGCGAGGAGGTGTCGGCCTGCGGCAACGCCGCGCGCTGCGTGGGCTGGCTCCTCACCGAGGCGTCCGGCCGGGACACCGCGGCCATCGAGACGCGGGCGGGCCTCCTCACCGCGTCCCGCGCGGGCGAGCGGCGGATCACGGTGGACATGGGCGCCCCCGGCCTCGGCTGGCGCGACATCCCGCTCGCGGAGGAGATGGACACGCGCGGGATCGAGCTGGCCGTGGGCCCGCCCACCGCGCCCGTCCTGCACACGCCGGGGTGCGTCAGCATGGGCAACCCGCACGTGGTGTTCTTCCTCGCCGCCGAGCCGCACGACCTGCAGGTGGACGGCGTCGGGCCGATGATCGAACGCCATCCGCTGTTCCCGCAGGGGGTGAACGTCGGCTTCCTGCGCGTGCGCTCGGCCGACCAGCTGCGCCTGAAGGTGTGGGAGCGCGGGGCCGGACGCACGCTGGCCTGCGGCACGGGCGCCTGCGCCGCCCTGGTGGCCGCCGCCCGCCGGGGCCTCGCCGCCCGGGAGGCCGACGTGGAGCTGGACGGCGGCGCCCTGCGCATCGCCTGGCGCGAGGCCGACGACCACGTGTTGATGACCGGCGACGTCCAGCTCGATTTCACGGGCGTCCTGCCGTGAGCGACGTGGCGGTGCGCGACCGCGCGGACGTGGAGGTGGTCACCTTCGGGTGCCGGCTGAACGCCTACGAGAGCGACCAGGCGCGGGCCCGGGCCGCCGCCGACGGGCTGGCCGATGCGGTGATCTTCAACACCTGCGCGGTGACGGGCGAAGCGGTGCGCCAGGCGCGCCAGGCCATCCGTCGGGCGCGGCGCGAGCGGCCGGGGTCGCGGATCGTGGTCACCGGCTGCGCCGCGCAGATCGACCCGCAGGCGTTCGCCGCCATGCCCGAGGTGGACCAGGTGCTCGGCAACGGGCTGAAGAGCGCGCCCGGCGCCTACGCCGCCGACGCGCCGCGCGTGCGGGTGGATGCGTTCGAGGGCCGCCACGCCGCGATCGCCGTCACCCCCGACCCCTCCCGCCGGGCGCGGGTGGAGGTGGAGGTGCAGAACGGCTGCGACCACGGCTGCACCTTCTGCGTCATCCCCCAGGGGCGCGGCCCCTCGCGCTCGATCCCCGCGGGAGAGGTGGTTGCGGGCGTGCAGGCGCTGGCGCGGGCCGGCGTGGCGGAGGTGGTGCTCACGGGCGTGGACGTGACGAGCTGGGGGGCGGACCTGCCGGGCGCCCCCACCTTCGGTCAGCTCGTGGGGCGCGTCCTGCGGCTCACGCCCGAGCTGCCCCGCCTGCGCCTGTCCTCCATCGACGCCGCCGAGATCGACGCCGACCTGCTGCGGCTGTTCGCCGAGGAGCCCCGGCTCATGCCGCACCTGCACCTCAGCCTGCAGCACGGGGACGACCTGATCCTCAAGCGCATGAAGCGCCGCCACGGCCGGGCGCAGGCGCTGCACCTTGTGGAGAGCGTGCGGCGCGTGCGGCCGGACACCGCGTTCGGCGCCGACCTGATCGCGGGTTTCCCCACCGAGAGCGAGGCCGCCTTCGCGCAGACCCTGTCGCTGGTGGAGGAGGCGGGGCTGGCCTTCGTCCACGCCTTTCCCTTCAGCCCCCGCCCCCACACCCCCGCCGCGCTCATGCCGCAGATGAACCGGGCGCTGGTGCGCGAGCGCGCCGAGCGGCTGCGAGCCGTGGGCGCCGCGGCGCTGGGCCGCCACCTCGACGGGCGGGTCGGGCGCACCGTCTCAGCGGTGGTGGAGCGGCCGGGCGTGGCGCGGGCGGAGGATTTCACGGAGGTGATGTTCGACGGCGCGGGCGTTGCGGGTGAGATCGTCCCGCTCACCATCGCCGGCCACGACGGCCGCAGGGCTCGCGCCGACTGAGTCCCCCCGGCACGGGGACGGGGGACCGCCCGAGGGGGGTTAGGGTCGTGCGCCGTCGGCGAGGTCGCGCCACCCCCTCCGTCGGCTCCGCCGCCCCTTCCCCCGTGCCGGGGGAGGACTGAACGTCGATCCCGCTCCCGCGTTCGCCCTCCCACACGGAGGCTCCCATGCTCGAGAAGCTGCCGCACGCCATCGGGCGCGCGCTGAAGGACAGGCGGCCCGGGCTGGAGGCGGTGCTCCACGAGACCGCCGCCAAGGACGCCCCCGACCTCCTGCAGGTGGAGAGCCCGGCCTTCCTGCACGAGGCGCCGATCCCCGCGAGGTACACCGCCGACGGCGAAGGCTTGTCGCCGCCGCTCAGGTGGACGGGCGTGACGCGCGACACCGCCGCGGTCGTCGTTGTGGTGGAGGACGCCGACAGCCCCACCGGCAAGCCGCTGGTGCACCTCCTGGCCTATGACGAGCCCGGGCGCGACGGCGAGTGGGCGGAGGGCGCGGTCAAGGGCCCGGCGGGCGAGGGCGCAGGCCACGCGGTGGGCCGCAACAGCTTCCACAAGGACGGCTGGCTGCCGCCCGACCCTCCCCCGGGCCACGGCCCGCACCGCTACGTGTTCCAGGTGTTCGCCCTCAAGCGCGCGCTCGGCCTCGACAAGGACCATCCCGGCGAGAAGGACGTGGCGAAGGCCCTGGCCGACAACGTGCTGGCCAAAGGCGTGCTGATCGGCGTGTACGAGCGGCCCTAGGGCGGCGGCGGGCGCGCCGTCCCGTCGCGGGGCGGCGTTACGTCCCGCGTTCGGACGCTGGCGGCGCCGACGCCGCTCGCCTCCTGCGCGATCCTTTCCCCTGCAAGGGGATCGGCCGCGCCCGGCGCTCGCCCGTGGCGCGGCGCCCTTCTTGATCCCGTCTCCCGTGAAGGGCGGTCCCGCCGTCCGGACCGTGCCAATTCGGGAGACCCTTCGATGATCTCGCACCACCTTCGCACCGCGGCGGCCGTCCTGGCCGGGGCCGCGTCCCTCTTCGCCGGCGCCGCCCACGCGGGCGGCCGTCCCTGCGCCACGGCCGCCGAGTGCGGCGGGAGCTACCGCCCCGCCTCGCCGGCCTACGCCTTCGCGCCTCCCGCGGGCTACGTCGGCTATGACCAGGCCTCGCGCGGCCCCGCCGCCTACGGGCGGGGCTATGAACAGCGCGCGGCCTACGCCCAGGGCGGCTACGCTCACGATCAGGTGGGATACGCCTACACGGCCCAGAGCTACGGACGGGGTGCGGGCGACGCGCAGGGCTCCGCCGCACCGATCTACGTGCAGGAGGGCTACGCCCCCGCGGGCTACGGCCAGGGCGGCTACGCTCAGGGCGGATACGCCCAGGGCGGGTACGCCGAGACCGGCTACGCCCAGGGCGGATATGCGCCGCAGGGCGGCTACGTCGGCGCCCCACCGCCGCCCGGCTGCGCCGGGCCGTGCGTGCCGGCCTACGCCTACGCACCGGCTCCCCAGCCGCAGGAGGTCCGCCTGTCCGGCGACTCGTACGGCGGCGGGGTCGGCGTAACCGAGTTCTCCGGCGGCGGGGGCGGCGGCTTCAACGGCAATTTCGAGGTGCAGGGCTTCGGCGACGTGTCGGCCTTCACCTCCGCCCACGCCTCGGCGCAGGCCGACGCCGTGGCCTACAGCCGCTCGCTCAGCTATGCGGACGCGGTGGCGAAGTCGAACGCCGCGGCCTACGCCGACGCCTACAGCAAGGCGAGCGCCAACGCCTCGGCCTACGCCAGCAACTCCACCAACGTGAACGTCAGCCTCAAGACCGGCTTCTTCGGCGGCAAGGGCGGCGGCTATGGCTACAGCCACGGCGGGGGCAAGGGCGGCTGGGGCCAGGGCGGCGGGTGCGACACCTGCGGCCAGCCCAAGCCCCAGCCCGTCGCCTGCCCCACCTGCAGCGGCGGGACCTGGGGGGGCGGCGGCGGCGGCGGCGGCTCCGGCGGCCACGCGGGCGGCTATGGCGGCAAGAGCTGGGGCTACGCGCCCTCGCCGCGCCCCGGCTGCTCCTCCTGCGGCGGCGGCAAGCACGGCCGCTGACGCCCGGACCTGACGACGGCGAGGGGCGCTCCACGCGGAGCGCCCCTTCCCGCGTGCGGCTCAGGCGGCGGCCATCTCCGCGGTGATCGCCCGGGCGGCGGCTCGCGGATCGGCGGCGGCGGTGATCGGTCGGCCCACCACGAGGTGCGAGGCGCCGGCGGCCAGCGCGTCCGCCGGGGTCGCGGCCCGCGCCTGGTCGTCCGCCGCGGCGCCTGCGGGGCGCACGCCGGGGGTGACCACCAGGAAGTCCGGCCCGCCGATTCGCCGGGCCAGCGCCGCTTCGTGCGGGCTGGCCACCACGCCGTCCAGCCCGCAGTCCACCGCCTGGCGGATGCGGCGCTCCACCAGCGCCTCCACGCCCAGGCCGTAGCCGATCTCGCCCAGGTCCTGGCCCGACAGGCTGGTGAGCACCGTCACACCCACGATCTTGGCGCCCGGCGCCCCCGCCGCCGCCCGCCCGCGCACGGCCGCGCGCATCACCTGCGGCTCGGCGTGGACGGTGAGGAGGTCGCACGCGCCCGAGCCGCACACGGCCGCGGCGGCCTTCTCCACGGTGGCCCCGATGTCGTGCAGCTTCCAGTCGAGGAACACCCGGCGGCCGCGCCTGTGCAGGTCGGCGGCCATGGCCATGCCGCCGGTGGCCAGGAGCTGCAGGCCGATCTTGTAGAAGCCCACCGCGTCGCCCAGCGCCTCCACCATGGCCTCGGCCTCCGCGCGGGTGGAGAGGTCCAGGGCGCAGATCAGGCGCGGGTCGGCGGCGGGCGGGGGGGAGGACATGGGGCGGCTCCGTGAGGTTGCGGGCCGCCCCCGCCGCGCCGTAAGGCGCGTGAGTCGCAGGGGAGGCGGCCAGGGGTGGATCAGTGGGGCTTCGCGGTCAACGTCTTCATCGCGCTGTTCGCGCTGATCGACCCCGTGGGCTGCGCGCCCATGTTCGCCGCCGCCACGCAGAACACCAAGCCCTCCGCGCGCTGGCGGGTGGCGCTCTACGTCGCGCTGTTCGCCCTGGCCTTCCTGTCGTTCTTCTTCTTCACGGGCCTCGGCCTCCTCAAGTTCTTCGGCATCTCGCTGCCCGCCTTCCGCATCGCGGGCGGGATCATGCTGCTCCTGGTGGGCCTCGACATGGCGCGGGAGGACTACAGCCCCGCGGTGGCCGAGGCGGTGGCGGAGGGCGAGATCGCCGATCCCCGCGCCTACGCCCGCCGCGAGTTCGAGAAGCTGATCGTGCCCTTCGGCATGCCGCTCCTGATCGGGCCCGGCGCCATCTCGGCGGTGGTGATCTTCGCCAGCCGCGGGGCGGACATGGGGTGGCGCGGCATGGCCGCGGGCGTGGCGGGCATCGCGGCGGTGTGCGTGACGGTGTTCGTCGCCTTCTGCCTGGCGGGCGTCATCGGGCGCGCGCTCGGCAAGGTCGGCATGATGATCGTGGTGCGGGTGCTGGGCCTGATCCTCACCGCCCTGGCCGTGCAATTCATCATCGTGGGCGTGTCGGAGGCCACCGCGGGCTTCGTGAAGCGCTCGGCCGCCAACCCCTACCCCGAGAAGCCCGCCGCGGCCGCGCCCCGCACGCCCGGCGGCCGTTGACCCCCGCCCGCCTTGCCCCTAGAGACACGCCCTCGCGCGATCCGAGCGTACAGGCGGGTCGGGCCCAGGTGGCGGAATTGGTAGACGCGCTGGCTTCAGGTGCCAGTGGCTTAACGGCCGTGAAGGTTCGAGTCCTTTCCTGGGCACCACCGCTCTCCCCCTCGGGAAGCCGTGGCGCGTAGCCGCCGAGGGGTGCGGCGCTCCATCCCCGGCAGGCCGCGCGCGATGACCATCCATCTCCACCAAGGCGACCTGCCGGACGGGCTGGACCTCGGCCCGGTCGTCGCCGTGGACTCCGAGACCATGGGCCTGCGCCTCGGCCGCGACCGGCTGTGCGTGGTGCAGCTGTCGGACGGGGGCGAGGACGCACACCTCGTGCGCTTCCCGGCCCCTGGAACGAAGGACGGCGGGGGCTACGACGCGCCGAATCTGAAGCGCCTGCTCACCGATCCCGCCGTGCTGAAGCTGTTCCACTTCGGCCGGTTCGACATCGCCATGTTCGCCGCGCACCTCGGTGTGACCACCGCCCCCGTCTACTGCACCAAGGTCGCCTCCAAGCTCGCGCGCACCTACACCGACCGCCACGGGCTGAAGGACGTGACCAAGGAGCTCCTCGGGATCGACCTGTCCAAGGCGCAGCAGTCCTCCGACTGGGGCGCCGACGCGCTCAGCCCCGAGCAGGAGAGCTATGCGGCCAGCGACGTCGCCAACCTGCACCGCCTGCGCGAGCGGCTGGACGCCATGATCGCGCGCGAGGGCCGCACCGCGCTGGCGCAGGCCTGCTTCGACTTCCTGCCCCACCGCGCGCTCCTGGACGTGGCGGGGTGGGAGGACGTCGACCTCTTCGCCCACAGCT
>CAXSHO010000098.1:7938-12063 GCA_964237305.1 uncultured Caulobacteraceae bacterium | reverse complement strand
GACCGTGATGTGGCTGGAACGCTTGAGGATGCGGCTGGCGCTCCCCTTGGCCCGCGGACGGATGCGACGCATGGTCACGCCCTCGTCCACGAACGCGGCCGAGATGAACAGGTCGTCGCGACGCAGGTTGTGCGTCTGCTCGGCGTTGGCCGCCGCGCTCGCCACGACCTTGTACACCGGGTCGCTCGCAGCCTGCGGCGCGAACTTCAGGGTGTCCAGCGCGTCGGAGACGTGGCCGATCAGCCGCACATTGCTCGGGGCGGTGTTCCGCATGTGTTCGTAGAACCACTGCAGGTACTCGCCGAAGACCCGCCGCGGCAGGTTGTCGGCCGGCTCTATCGCCTGCCAGATCTCGTCCCAGCCGGTCGCGCGATCGACCAGGGCCGGCACCAGCCGCAGCGTCGCGGCGGTCACCACCCCGAGCGTCCCCTCCGCCCCGATCAGGAGCCCCCGCAGGTCATAGCCCGTGGCGTCCTTCCGCAGGCGGTGCAGGCCGTGCATCACCTCGCCGGAGGGCAGCACCGCCTCCAACCCCAGCACCTGCTCGCGCATGCCGCCCCAGCGCAGCACCGCCGTGCCCCCCGCGTTGGTGGAGACGAGCCCGCCCACCGTCGCCGAGCCCTCGCTGGCGAGATGGAGCGGGAAGCGGCGGCCTGCGGTCTGGGCGGCGGCGTGGACGGCGGCCAGGGTGGCGCCCGCCTCCACCACCAGCACGTCGTCGTCGGTGTCCAGGTCGCGGACCGCCGTCATGCGCTCCAGGGACAGCAGGACTTCGCCGCGGGGGATCTGGCCGGCGACGAGGCCGGTGTTGCCGCCCTGCGGGGTGAGCGCGGTCCCCGTCTCGACGCAGGTGCGCACGAGGGCGGAGACCTCGGCGGTGGTGCGGGGGAGGAGCAGGAGCGGCGTCTCGCCCGTCCATCGGCCGCGCCACTCCGTGAGCTTGGGGGCGATCCGGTCGGGGTCGTCCGACCAGCCGCCGAGACCGACGGCGGCCTTGAGACGCTCCAGCGCGGCGGGGGTGGGGGCGGACATGCGGGCGGTCTACCAGTCCTCCCCCGATACGGGGGAGAGGGACCGCGCGAGGCGGGGTGGAGGGTCACGCGACGCCGGACAGGTCGCGCCACCCCTCCGTCGGCTTCCGGCCGCCATCTCCCCCGAGATCGGGGGAGGACTCGGGCTAAGCTCCGCATGTGACCGACCGCCTGCCCCCGCAGCCCTGGATGACGGCGCCCGCCATCCGCGCGGTGACGGCGGCGCTGGAGGCGGCGGGCGGCGCGGGGTGCGTGCGCTTCGTGGGCGGGTGCGTGCGCGACGCGCTCCTGGGCGTGGCGAGCGCCGACATCGACCTCGCCACCCCGCTCACGCCGCCGCAGGTGATCGCCGCGCTGGAGACGGCGGGGGTGCGCGCCGTACCCACCGGGCTCGACCACGGCGTGGTCACCGCCGTCAGCGGCGGCCGGCCCTGCGAGGTGGCCACCCTGCGCCGCGACGTGGAGACCGACGGCCGCCGCGCGGTGGTGGCCTACACGACGGATTGGGCCGAGGACGCCGCGCGGCGCGACTTCCGCCTGAACGCGCTCTACGCCGAGCCGGACGGCGCGCTGCACGATCCTACGGGCGGCGGGCTGGAGGACGCGCGGGCCGGCCGCGTGGTGTTCGTGGGCGACGCCGCGACCCGCATCGCCGAGGACGCCCTGCGCATCCTGCGCTTCTTCCGCTTCACCGCCTGGTACGGCCGCGAGGGCTTCGACGCGGCGGGCCTGGCCGCCTGCACCGCCGCCGCCGCCGTGCGCACGCTGTCGGCCGAGCGCGTCGCCAAGGAGCTGCTCCGCCTCCTCGCCGCCCCCGATCCCCGCCCCGCCGTACGCGCCATGGCGGACGCGGGTGTGCTGGCCGAGCTCCTGCCCGAGGTCCGAAGCCCGGCCCGCCTGGTGGCGCTGGTGGCGTTGGACCTCGCGGATGGCGCGGTCGCCGACGGCGAGCTGCGGCTGGCCGCGCTGCTGCCTCCGGACGCCGCGGCGGTGAGGGCGGCGGCCGCGCGGCTGCGCCTATCCAACGCCGCGCGCGACCGGCTGGCCGCCGCCGCGGCGGACGGATGGACGCCCTCGCTGGACCTGGACGCGCCCGCGCTGCGCCGGGCGCTCCACGCGCTCGGCCCCGCCGCCTACGCCGACCGGGCGCGGTTGGCGCGCGCGGGCGGCGCTCCGGGCGATGCGGAGGGCTGGCGGCGGGTGGCGGAGGTCGGCGGGTGGCGGGCGCCCCGCTTCCCGCTCACCGGCGCCGACCTCGCCGCCGCGGGCGTCGCGGAGGGGCCGGAGCACGGGCGCCTGCGCCGGGAGCTGGAGCGGTGGTGGGTGGAGCGCGACTTCGCCCCCGGCCGCGACACCCTGCTGGCCGAGCTGGAGGCGCGGGTGCGGGCGCCGGGCGACCGCGCGGCCGATCCGGCCTAGCGTCCGCCCTGCGGGCGCGCCGGAGACGCCGCCCGCCCGGTCACGGATTTATCTTCCTCCACCCCCAAGGCGGAGGAGAAGAGCTACGGCGCCAGCCGTCCGTCCGTCAGGGCGGCGGGGTCGAAGGGGAACAGCACGGCCGGGTCGGGCGCCTCCACCGCGTCGGCGATCTCCGCCGGTGCGACCCGGCGGAGCAGGTCGCGCATCAGCGCGATGCGGGCGCGCTTCTTGCCGTCCGCGCGCACGCAGGTCCAGGGCGCGAGGGGGGTGGAGGTGCGGGTGAGCATCAGGTCGCGGGCGGCGCTGTAGGCCTTCCATTTCTTCTGCGCCACGCCGTCCAGGTCGCTGATCTTCAGCGCCTTCAGCGGGTCGTCGCGCCGGGCCTGGAGCCGCTTGGCCTGCTCGGCCTTGTCGATGTCCAGCCAGTACTTGGCGAGCCTGATCCCGCTCTCCACCAGCATGCGCTCGAAGTCGGGGGCGTCGCGCAGGAACTCGGCCTGCTCGTCTGGCGTGGAGAAGCCCATCACCACCTCCACCCCCGCCCGGTTGTACCAGGAGCGGTTGAAGATCACGAGTTCCCCCGCCGCGGGCAGGTGGGCGGCGTAACGCTGGAGGAACCACTGGGTGCGCTCGCGGTCGCTGGGCTTGGGCAGGGCCACCACCCGGGTGGCGCGGGGCGACAGGTGCTCGACGATGCGCTTGATCGCGCCGTCCTTGCCCGCGCCGTCGCGCCCCTCCAGCACCACCGCGACTCGCTCGCCGCTCTTCTGCGCGGCGACCTGGGTGCGCACCAGCGCCAGCTGCAGGGCGAGGAGGTCGCCGTCGTCGTCGTCGGTCTTGCTCATGGCGGCCTGTGTGCGGGATGGGGAGGCATGATCCGCCTCCACGTGGCCGACGACCTTAGCGGCGGCGCGCGCCTGCGTCTCGCGCCCGAGCCCGCGCGCTACCTGGTCGCGGTCATGCGGCTGCAGCCGGGGGCGGAGCTCCTCGTCTTCAACGGGCGCGACGGGGAGTGGCGGGCGCGGCTGGCCGAGGCGGGCCGGCGCGACGCGGTGCTGGAGGTGGAGGCGCAGGTGCGCCCGCAGGCCCCGACGCCGGACCTGGAGCTCCTGGTGGCGCTGGTGAAGCGGGCGCGGCTGGAGACGATCGTGGAGAAGGCGGCCGAGCTCGGCTGCCGCCGCGTGCGCCTCCTCGTCACCCGCCGCACCAACGACGACCGCGCCCGCCTCGACCGGCTCCGCGCCATCGCGGTGGAGGCCAGCGAGCAGACCGGGAGGCTGGACACGCCGGAGGTGGTCGAGCCGGTGCGCCTCGACCGGCTGCTGGCGGAGTGGAAGCCGGGCCGCCGCCTCCTGTTCTGCGACGAGGCGGGCGACGACCCCGCCGCCCCGTGGGGCGGCGCGCACGGCCGCGCGCGACCGGCGCTCGACGCCCTGCGCGACGCCGAGCCCGGCCCGGCGTCCGCATCCTGGGCGGTGCTGATCGGGCCGGAGGGCGGGTTCGCGCCGGAGGAGCGGGCGGCGGTCCGCGCGCTGCCGTTCGTGACGGCGGTGACGCTGGGTCCGCGGATCCTGCGCGCGGACACCGCGGCGATCGGCGCGCTGACGCTGTGGCAGGCGGCGCGGGGGGATTGGCGGGGGGCTTGAGGGCGACCACTCCTTACAGCCTGTCACCC
>CAXSHO010000098.1:0-7928 GCA_964237305.1 uncultured Caulobacteraceae bacterium | reverse complement strand
CACGGCCGTGACGCTCGGCCCCCGCATCCTGCGCGCCGACACCGCCGCCATCGCCGCGCTCACCCTCCTGCAGGCCGCCGTCGGCGACTGGCGCGCCGGTTGACGAGGCGGGCGGGAGGGCGGATGCCTCCCTCCGCGATGTCGGCGACCCCCCGCTCCCCCCTCGCCGCCGCCGCGCACGTCGCGGCCGCCGTGCTGCGCGCCCCGCTGTGGGCGGCGGGCGTGGCGGGGTCGGACAAGTCGTTCGCGCGCAACCCCATCCTGGGCAGCCCCGCGCTGAACCGGTGGGGCCTGCACGTCGGCCGCATGCGGCTGGCCGACGCCCTGGCGCGCCGCCGTCGGCGCGCGCTCGGCCGCACGCTGGACGCCGCGGACCGCGCCGCCCTCGACCGCGACGGCTACGTGCTGAAGCGCGACTTCCTCCCGCCCACCGCCTTCGCGGCGCTCACCGCCGAACTGGCGGCCGCCCGGCTGGAGGCGTGGGAGCTGCGTCAGGGCCAAGCGGTGCAGCGCATGGCGCCCCTGGGCGGCGACGTGCTGCGTCGCCATCCGGCCCTCGCCGCGCTCGTGGCCGACCGCACCCTGCGCGCCCTGATGCGCTACGGGGCGTCGCGCGGCGGCGAGCCCGTCGCCTACATCCAGACGGTGATCGCCCAGCCGGACGGCCCCGCCGACCCGCAGACCGCGCTGCACGCCGACACCTTCCACTCCACCACCAAGGGCTGGTTCTACCTGCACGACGTGGCCGCGGAGGAGGGGCCGTTCGTCTACGCGCCAGGCTCGCACCGCCTGACGCCCGAGCGCCTCGCCTGGGAGCGGCGGCAGAGCGAGACGGCCCGCGACGCCCGCGACCCGCACCACGCCGCCGGCTCGTTCCGCATCGCGGCGGAGGACGTGGCGGCGCTCGGCTACGGCCCCCCCACCGCGCTGGCCGTGCCCGCCAACAGCCTCCTGATCGCCGACACGCTGGGCTTCCACGCCCGCGCCCGGAGCGAGCGCGCCTCCACCCGCGTGGCGCTGCACGTCACCCTGCGCCGCAACCCCTTCCCGCCCTGGACGGGGCTGGACCTGAAGTCCGCGCCGGGCCTCCGCGGGCGCGAGCTCGACCTCTATCTCGGCTGGACGCAGCTCCAGCGCCGTCTCACCGGCCGCGGCGCGCCCTGGCGGCCGGTGGGGGCGGTGGCGGTGGACGCGCCGGCGCAGGGCTGACCGCAACCGCGGCTGTTGCGGCCCTTGAGGCGAGATCGCCGCCCGCCTATGTCGCGCGCCGACGCCGATCGTGGCGGAACGGGGGCGGTGGATGGTTGAGCACGCGGCGGACGGGGAGCGTCCGCTGGAGCCGTCCGACCTGGCCGCGCACCTGGCCTCCGGCGGCAAGCCGGCGGGCGAGCACCGCGTGGGGGCCGAGCACGAGAAGCTCCTGTTCCGCACCGCCGACCATCGCCGCCCGGCCTACGACGGCGTCGCCGGCGTCGAGGCGCTGCTGCACGGCTTCGAGCGCTTCGGCTGGAGCGAGGTGCGCGAGGCGAACCGCCACGGCGAACCGCTGATCGGCCTGACGCGCGAGGGCGCCAACGTCAGCCTGGAGCCGGGCGGGCAGTTCGAGCTCTCCGGCGCGCCCCTGGCCCGCCTCGCCGACACCGCCGCCGAGACGGCCCGCCACCTGGACGAGGCCGCCGCGATCGGCGCCGGGCTGGGGATCGGCTTCGCGGGGCTCGGCCACGACCCCCTGTGGCGGCGGGAGGACGTGCCCGTCATGCCCAAGGCGCGCTACGACATCATGCGCGCCTACATGCCCAAGGTCGGCGGGCTCGGCCTGGACATGATGCTGCGCACCTGCACCGTGCAGGCCAACCTCGACTTCGCGGACGAGGCCGACATGATCGCCAAGTTCCGCGTGAGCCTCGCCCTGCAGCCGCTGGCCACCGCGCTCTGGGCCAACTCGCCCTTCGTGGAGGGCGCGCCCACCGGCTGGCTCTCCACCCGCGCCCGGGTGTGGACCGACACCGACCCGGACCGCACGGGCCTGCTCAACTTCGTGTTCGACGAGGGCTTCGGCTTCGACCGCTATGTCGAGTACGCGCTCGACGTCCCCATGTACTTCGTCAAGCGCGGGGGGCGGTACGTGGACCTGTCCGGCCGCTCGTTCCGCCGCTTCCTCGCGGGCGACCTGCCGGACCTGCCGGGCGAGCGGCCGACCCTGGCCGACTGGGAGGACCACCTCACCACGCTCTTCCCCGAGGTGCGGCTGAAAACCTACCTGGAGATGCGCGGGGCCGACATGGGGTCGGAGGCGCACTGCCAGGCGCTGCCCGCCTTCTGGACCGGCCTGCTGTACGACCCCGACGCCCTCGCCGCGGCCTGGGAGGTCGCCCGCGGCTGGACGCGCGACGACCGCGAGGCGCTGCGCCTGGACGCCGCGCGCCTGGGCCTCGCCGCCACGGTGGCCGGCCGCCCCCTGCAGGAGGTGGCGCGCGAGGTGGTCGCCATCGCCCGCCGCGGCCTCCTCGCTCGGGGCGAGGACCCCGCCCAGCTCGACGTGCTGGCCGAGAGCGCCGAGACGGGCCGCACCCAGGCCGACCGCTGGCTGGAGCTGTACCACGGCGAGTGGAACCGCGACGTCCGGCCGATCTACGCCGCCTCCGCCCTGCGCCCGACGGCTTGACGCTCGGAGGCGCGGGTGGACTGATCCGCCCATGATCGCCGCCCCGCCCCCTCCGCCGCCCGCCGTGACCGCGGCCGACATCCTGGCGCACAAGGGGCCGCCGGGCATCGAGCGGCAGCATCCCTACAGCTACGTCCAGCTGGCGGTGGAGATGACCAAGCGCCAGCTGAACGACGAGGCGGTGTACTGGTTCTACGTCGGCCAGCTCCGTTGGCGCTTCGACCTCCTCGCCCGCCCCGACCAGAAGCCGGACGAAGGGCCGGCCCTGTTCGGCTCCATGATGGAAGTGTTCGGAGAGCCGCTGAACAAGTACGCCTTCGGCGACATCCCCAAGCTCGTCGCCACCTGGGACGAGGTGTTGGCCTGGGACGCCGCCCACGACAACGGCTACACCTCCAAGACCCGGTACGCCGCGGCCTGGATGAAGTCGCGCGACGGGCTGAAGGGCCTGCGCGCCAAGACGCTGGCCGATCGCGCCGAGATCGAGCGCAAGCGGGCCGAGAACGGCCTGGAGAACAGGAACCCCCTGCGATGAGCGCGTCGGGTGCTGTCCGCGTGGGCATAGGTGGATGGACGTTCGAGCCCTGGCGCGGCGTCTTCTACCCGGACAAGCTCGCCCACGCGAAGGAGCTGGGCTTCGCCAGCCGCGCGGTGACGGCCATCGAGGTGAACGGGACCTACTACTCCACCTTCAAGCCGCCCACCTTCGCCAAGTGGCGCGACGAGACACCCGACGGCTTCGTGTTCTCGATCAAGGCCAGCCGCTTCTGCACCAACCGCAAGGTGTTGGCCGACGCGGGCGAGTCGGTGGAGCGCTTCGTCGGCCAGGGCCTCGCGGAGCTGGGCGGCAAGCTCGGCCCGATCCTGTGGCAGTTCATGCCCACCAAGCGCTTCGACCCCGACGACTTCGCCGGCTTCCTCAAGGTGCTCCCGCGCGAGCTGGACGGCCGCCCGCTGCGCCACGCGCTGGAGGTGCGCCACGCCTGCTTCGCCTGCGCCGAGTTCACCGACATGGCGCGGGAGGCGGGGGCCGCCGTGGTGTTCGCCGACGGCGAGGGCCGCCCGGTGATCGATGCGCCCGCCGAAGGCTTCGCCTACGCCCGCCTGATGGACGCCCGCGAGGAGGTGGAGACCGGCTACGACGCCCCCGCGCTGGACCGCTGGGCGCAGGCGGCGCGCGGCTGGGCGGACGGCGGCGCCCGGGACGTCTTCGTGTTCATGATCAACGGCGCGAAGGTCCGGGCGCCCGCGGCGGCGCAGGCGCTCCTCGCGCGGCTCGCCCGCTAGTCCTCCTCCAGCGGCAGGCGGCGCCGCTCGAAGGCCGCCACGGCCAGGGCGGTGGCCGCCTCGAAGGTGTGCGACAGGGCGAAGCGCTGCCCGGCCTCCGCGACGGCGCGCGCCTCCCGCGGGTGCGAAAGGCACCAGTCGATCCGCGCCTCCAGGTCGGACAGGTCCGCGGCCACGGGCACATAGTGCTCCCATGGGCGGATCATGGGGTAGAACCACATCTCGAACGGCGTCCCCACCTTCAGCACGCAGGAGCCGCACAGGAAGCGCTCCATGGAGCCCCAGGCGTTGGCCACCCCGTCGATGTCGATCTGGAAGCGGTAGCGGGCGTGGTCGGCCATGGGCAGGCCGGGGCGGAGCAGGCCCTCGGCCGCGAGGTGAGCCTCCTCCTCCTCCGCCCGGTCGGGCAGCCAGCCGCCGATCAGCGCCACGTCCGCGTGGGGGTGGCCCCGCAGCCGCGCCGCCAGCGCCACCCGCGGGGCCTGGCTGAGGTGCTCGATCCAGGCGCCGTCGGCGGTCCAGCCGTTGTGCGTGGGGCGGCCGCGCCAGAACACCACCTCCTCCCGCGCCTCCCACGGGGCGAGACCGCCTGATTCGGCCAGGGCGCGGAGCGGCGCGTAACCCCCGCTGAAGTGGAAGTACGGATCGGGCAGGAGGTCCACGAAGGGCGCGGCGCCCGCGCGGCGGCCGAAGGCGAGGGAGGCCAGGCGGTGGTGGGCGAAGTCGTCGAACTGCAGCAGCCACAGCCCCGGCCCGGGCCGTCCGCGCCCCAGGAGCTCGCGCGCCATGGTCAGCGCCGCGGGCAGGCGGGCGTTGAGGGCGGAGTAGCCCGGCGTGGACGCGCGCACCCCGCGCCCGTCCCGGGTCAGCGCCATGACGCCCCAGGCGTCCGCCGGCCGCGGCGTCATGCGCGGTCCTCGCCCGCCACCAGCACCACCGCGCCGTCGGAGATGTGCAGGACGGGCTCCTGCTCCACGGCCAAGCGCAGCAGCGAGGGCGCCATCCCCTCGGGCGTGGGCGCCAGGAGCGCCACGTCGGCCCCGCGGAGCGCGCCGGAAGGGGCGTCGACGGTCCGCGCGCACGCCTCGGCCCAGGCGTCGCAGGCCGGTGCGTCGAGCAGGAGGGCGAACCCCACGCCGCGCCCGGCCGCGACGAGGCGGCCGACCGCGTCGTCCAGCCCGGCGGCGGAGGAGGCCAGCGCCTCGCCCGCGAAGGGGGCGCAGGCGGCCGCCAGCGCCTCGGCCCGCCCGGGCTCCCCGCCGACCACCAGCAGCAGGTCGGGCCGACGCTCGCGCAACGCCTCCTCCGCCAAGGGGTCGAGGCCGGTCACCGCCTCCGCCGCGGCCGCTTCCGCGGAGGTGGTCGCAGGGCCCGGGTCGGGGCCCACCGACACCGCACGCAGGGCGAAGCCCAGCCGCCGCGTGTCGCCCAGCCCGTCCAGCGCGTGGGGGGCGACCGCGCCCTCCACCGCCAGCTGGACGAGGGGGGCGGAGGTGGCGAACCCCATCCGCACCTCCCCCGGCCCGCCGGGCGGCGCCTGCGCCCGCGCCACCGCGCGTCCGCCTGCGAAGGCGGTCACCCGCACCGGGTGATCGGGCCGGGCCAGGAGGAAGCCCTCCAGCTCCACCGCCTGCCTGCCTGCGCCGGGCGCGTCGGGGAGGCGGAGAAAGGCGGCGGGCCCCAGCGTCCACGCGTAGGCGGGCTCCAGCGACCAGCCCCTGTGCAGGAGCCGCGCACCGTCGCAACCCTGCCGCACGGGGCGCAGGCCCGGATCCAGCGCCACGGGCGGCGGCGACGCGGGGGCGGCCGTCAGCGCCGCGAGCGAGGCGAGATGACCGGCGTCGTCCCCGGCGAGCCTCTCGGCGTGCGTCCCCGGAGCGGCCGCAGCGGCGTCGCCGCCGGCCAGGGCGGCCCCGAGCGCCTCGATCAGCGCCGTCCCGCCCCCGTGCACGTCCTCCGCCCAGACCCGAGGCCAGCCGGCGAGGCGGCGATCCAGGTCGCAGCGCTCCACCCAGGCCTCCGCCCGCAGCGTTCCCGGCGGCAGGGCGGCGGTGAGGAGCCCGTCGAGCAACAGCAGTTCAGGCCTGACGTAGACGCCCTGGAAGCGCGCGGGCTCCGCCTCCACGAGGTCCGCCCAGCGCCACAGCTCCTCATCGACGATCCAGGCGGAGGGGCTGCGGCGGCGCAGCGCCCGGGCGTCCCGCCACCGCTGGAGGCGGCCGCCGGCGCGCGCGCGGCGCACGGGGAGCGGGCGGTGGCCGGGAGCGGGGACGACGGCCGGCTCCGCGAGACGCAGGGCGAGCCGCTCCGCCGTCGGCGCGTCCTGGACGAGGAAGACGAGGGAGCGGCGCTCGGGCGGGGCGGGCATCACGGGTCGCGCAGGGGCCGCGGGGGAGCGCAGCCCGGTAGCACGCCCCCGCCACCGCGTGGAAGGGCGCCTCCGGCCCCTCCTCACCGTCGGCCGAACAGCCGCTCCACGTCCGACAGCCGCAGCGACACGGAGGTGGGGCGGCCGTGGTTGCACTGGGCGGACAGCGGCGTGCGCTCCATCTCGCGCAGCAGCGCGTTCATCTCGGCGGCGTTCAGGCGGCGTCCGGCGCGGACGCTGCCGCGGCAGGCGGCGGAGGCGAAGACGGCCAGGAGGCGCTCGGACAGGGCCAGCGCCTCGCCGTGCTCGGCGAGGTCGTCGGCCACGTCGCGCACCAGGGCGGCGGCGTCGGCGGGGCCGAGCGCGGCGGGGGTCTCGCGCACCAGGACGGCGCCGGGGCCGAAGGGCTCCAGCACGAGGCCGAGTTCGGCGAGCGCGGGGGCGGCCTCCGCGGTGCGGGCGGCGGCGGCGGGGTCGAGCTCCACCACCTCCGGCAGGAGCAGCGCCTGGCGGGGCACGGGTCCCTGCGCGGCCTCCGCCTTCATGCGCTCGTAGACGAGGCGCTCATGCGCGGCGTGCTGGTCGACGATCACCAGCCCCTCGCGCGTCTGCGCCACGATGTAGGTCTCGTGCAGTTGGGCGCGGGCGGCCCCGAGCGGGAAGTCGAGCGGGTCCGCCGCTTCCTGGCCGTCGAGCGTGAGGTCGGGGGAGGGCGGCTCCACCCGCGCCGACATCTCCGCCACGCCGGGCAGGGACGGGGCGTCGGCGGTGCGCCACACGCCGGTGGCGCTCCAGCCCGCGGCGGGTGGCGAAGACGCCCGTCCCGGCGCGCCGCCGCCGAGGCTGCGGAAGGCGCCCAGCGTCGCGCCCGCGTTGGTGCTGCTCCCGCGGTGGCCCTCCGCGGCCAGGGCGTGGCGGAGCGCGCCGACGAGGAGGCCGCGCACCAGGGCGGGCTCGCGGAACCGCACCTCCGCCTTGGCCGGGTGCACGTTCACGTCCACCTCCTGCGGGCTGAGGTCGAGGAACAGCACCGCGGCGGGGTGGCGGTCGCGCGCCAGCACGTCGGCGTAGGCGGCGCGCAGTGCGCCGGCGAGCAGGAGGTCCTTCACCGGGCGGCCGTTGACGAACAGGAACTGGCGCGCGGCGTTGCCCCGGCTCGCCGTGGGCAGCCCGGCGTGGCCGTGCAGGCGCACCCCGTCGCGCAGCTGGTCCACCGCGATGGCGTTGTCGCCGAAATCGCGGCCCAGCACGGCGGACAGCCGGGCGAGCCGCCCCTCCACGCCCGCGGGCTCGGGCGCCAGGCGCAGGACGCGGCGGAACGACAGGTCTTCCGACAGCGTGTTGTGCACCTCGGCCATATGCTCGAAGGCGACGCGGCCTTCGCGGAACAGCTTGTCGTACATGTGCATGACGATGTCGTTGTCTTCCGCGTGGATGACGCCCAGGCCGCCCTTGCCGGCCAGGACCTGGAACACCTCCCAGATGTCGCCGAAATCGACCATGCGGCCCTTGCGGCTTGGCGTGATGTCGGTGGTGAAAATCTTCACCGTCGGGAAACCGGCCTGGATCGCCTCGGCGATCTGACCAGGGAGATCGACCGGCAACGCG
>CAXSHO010000097.1:0-12109 GCA_964237305.1 uncultured Caulobacteraceae bacterium | reverse complement strand
GGGGACGCCCCGCGTCCCGACGCCCAAGCGTCAGCCGCCGCGCGCAGGGCGCGTCAAGGGCGGCGAAGCCGAGCGCAGCGAGCCCTTGACGCGCCCGAGCAGGGTGGCCCCACCGCGCCGGCCGGAAAAACGCGGACCCTACCGCCGCCCCTTGCGGAACCGCTCCGCCGCCTCCGTGCGGGCCTGCTTGCGCAGGCGGCCGGGCTCCGCCGCGTCCACCTGCTCGCCGGCGGGGGTCATCACCTCGTTGGCGAACTCCAGGTCGAGGAGCTTGAGGCGCTTGAGCTCGTCGCGCAGACGCGCGGCGGTCTCGAACTCCAGGTCGGCCGCGGCCTTGCGCATGCGGGTCTCGATGTCGCGCAGGGTGGCCTGGAAGTTGGAGCCCATGAAGGGCTTGCCGTCCGCCGTGGTGGCCGCGCCCACCGGCACGGTGACGCGGTCGTTCTCGTAGGGGCTGTCCAGGATCTGGGCGATGTCGCGCTTGACGCTCTCCGGCGTGATGCCGTGCTCGGCGTTGTACTCGCTCTGCTTCTCGCGCCTGCGGTTGGTCTCGGCCATGGCGCGCTCCATGGAGCCCGTGACGGTGTCGGCGTAGAGCACCACCCGGCCGTCGATGTTGCGCGCGGCGCGGCCGATGGTCTGCACGAGGCTCGTCTCCGAGCGGAGGAACCCCTCCTTGTCGGCGTCCAGAATCGCCACGAAGGCGCACTCGGGGATGTCCAGGCCCTCGCGCAGGAGGTTGATGCCGATCAGCGCGTCGAAGGCGCCCAGCCGCAGGTCGCGGATGATCTCGATGCGCTCCACCGTGTCCACGTCCGAGTGCATGTAGCGCACGCGCACCCCCTGCTCGTGCATGTACTCGGTGAGGTCCTCGGCCATGCGCTTGGTGAGCACGGTGACGAGGGAGCGGTAGCCCTTGGCCGCGACGGCCTTCACCTCCGCGATCACGTCGTCCACCTGGCTCTGCCCGTGGGCGGAGACGGGGCGCACCTCCACCGGCGGGTCGATCAGGCCGGTGGGGCGGATCACCTGCTCGGCGAACACGCCGCCCGTGCGCTCCATCTCCCACTTGCCCGGCGTGGCCGAGACGTGGACCGTGGCGGGTCGCATGGCCTCCCACTCCTCGAACTTGAGCGGGCGGTTGTCCAGGCACGAGGGCAGGCGGAACCCGTACTCCGCCAAGGTGAACTTGCGCTGGTAGTCGCCGCGGTACATGCCGCCGATCTGCGGAACCGTGACGTGGCTCTCGTCCAGGAACAGGAGCGCGTTGTCGGGGATGTACTCGAAGAAGGTGGGCGGGGGCTCGCCGGGGGAGCGGCCGGTGAGGTAGCGGCTGTAGTTCTCGATGCCCGCGCAGCTGCCGGTGGCCTGCATCATCTCCAGGTCGAAGGTGACGCGTTGCTCCAGGCGCTGGGCTTCCAGGAGCTTGCCGTTCTCGATGAACCAGTCGACGCGGTCCTTCATCTCGCGCTTGATCTGCTCGAAGGCCTGGTTGAGCGTGGGGCGCGGGGTGACGTAGTGGCTGGCGGCGTAGACGCGCACGGAGGGGAGGTCGGCGGTCTTCTTGCCGGTGAGGGGGTCGAACTCGACGATGGCCTCCACCTCGTCGCCGAAGAAGGAGACGCGCCAGGCCCGGTCCTCGTAGTGGGCGGGGAAGACCTCGAAGCTGTCGCCGCGGCGGCGGAAGGTGCCGCGCTCCAGGCTCTGGTCGTTGCGCTTGTACTGCAGGGCCACGAGGTCGGCGCGCAGCTTGCCCTCGTCCAGCTGGTCGCCGACCTTCACGTCGAAGGTCATGGCCGTGTAGGTCTCCACCGAGCCGATGCCGTAGATGCAGCTGACGGAGGCGACCACGATCACGTCGTCCCTCTCCAGGATCGCCCGAGTGGCGCTGTGGCGCATCCGGTCGATCTGCTCGTTCATCGATGAGTCCTTCTCGATGAAGGTGTCAGTACGAGGCACATAAGCCTCAGGCTGGTAGTAATCGTAATATGATACAAAGTATTCTACACTGTTACCAGGAAAGAAATTCTTAAACTCACCATAGAGTTGGGCGGCCAAAGTCTTATTAGGCGCCAGGATCAGCGCTGGCCGTTGCGTCTCCTCGATGATCTTGGCCATGGTGAAAGTCTTGCCGCTGCCGGTGACGCCCAGCAGCACCTGATCGTGCTCGCGCGCCTTGATTCCCTCCACCAGCTCGGGAATCGCTTGGCGCTGGTCGCCCGCGGGCTCGTAGGCGCTGACGAGCTCGAAGTGCCTGCCGCCCTCGGACTTGGCCGGGCGCGCGGGGCGGTGGGGGGCCCAGGCCTCCTGCAGGTGCGTGGGGATGTCCATCACGAAGGATGCGGAGGCTTCGGCGACTCCGGAGGGTGCGGAACGGGGCATGAACGGCAACGTAGTCGCGCCGACGGCCGGGCGCCACCGCGGACGCCTTGCCGTGGCCGCGGCGGTCCGTCATGGGCGGCGGTCACCGGAATCACCTCACGGTCAGCCGTCATGCCCGCCGCCCAGCGCAAGCCCGCCCCGCCCCTCGACCTGTTCGCCGACCCGGCCTCCGCCCCGGCGTCCGCGGACCCTGTGGCGCGGCCGCGGACGGAGCCCGCGTCCACGCTCGCCGCCACCGGCTACTCGGCCAAGGACATCGAGGTGCTGGAGGGGCTGGAGCCCGTGCGCCGCCGCCCCGGCATGTACATCGGCGGCACCGACGAGCGCGCCCTGCACCACCTCTTCGCCGAGGTGCTGGACAACAGCATGGACGAAGCGGTGGCCGGCCACGCCAAGCTGATCGAGGTGAGCCTGAACGCCGACGGCTCGCTCACCGTGCGCGACGACGGGCGCGGCGTGCCGGTGGATCCCCACCCCAAGCACCCGGGGAAGAGCGCGCTGGAGGTGATCCTCACCGTGCTGCACTCCGGCGGCAAGTTCTCGGGCAAGGCGTACGAGACCTCGGGCGGGCTGCACGGCGTGGGGGTGAGCGTGGTCAACGCGCTCTCCGACCGGCTGGACGTGACGGTGCAGCGCGACGGCTTCGATTGGCGTCAGAGCTTCAGCCGCGGTCACCCGCTGGCGCCGATCGTCAAGGGCGCGCCCACGCGAAAGCACGGCACCACCGTGCTGTTCCACCCCGACCCCGAGATCTTCGGCGCGGAGGCGGCGTTCAGGCCCGCGCGCCTGCACCGCATGGCCCGCGCCAAGGCCTACCTGTTCCGCGGCGTGGAGATCCGCTGGCGCTGCGACCCGTCGCTGATCCAGGACGCGACCCCCGCCGATGCGGTGTTCCACTTCCCCAACGGGCTGGCCGACTTCCTGAAGGAGCGCATCGGCGCGATCGAGACCGTCACGCCCGAGCCCTTCGCGGGCCGGATCGAACGGCCCAAGACACCCAGCGGCGAGGCCGGCGGCGCGGTGGAGTGGGCGGTCGCCTGGTCGGGCGCGGGCTTCGGCGAGCACGACGGCTTCGTGCAGAGCTACTGCAACACCGTGCCCACGCCGGAGGGCGGCACGCACGAGGCGGGCTTCCGCGCCGCGCTGACCCGCGGGCTCAAGGCCTTCGCCGAGCTCTCCGGGGAGAAGCGCGCCGGGCTGATCACGGCGGAGGACGTGGCGGCGCAGGCCGGCATGCTGATCAGCGTGTTCGTGCGTAATCCCGAGTTCCAGGGCCAGACCAAGGAGCGACTCTCTTCCTCCGACGCGCAGAAGCTGGTGGAGGCGGCGCTGCGCGATCCGCTGGACCACTGGCTCACCGCCCAGCCCAAGGCGGCGGGCGCGCTCCTGGCGTTCGTCATCGAGCGCGCCGAGGAGCGGCTGAAGCGCCGCAAGGACAAGGAGGTCGCCCGCGCCAGCGCCACCCGCAAGCTGCGCCTGCCGGGCAAGCTGGCCGACTGCGCGAACGGGGCCACCGGCGAGAGCGAGCTGTTCCTGGTGGAGGGCGACTCAGCCGGCGGATCGGCCAAGCAGGCGCGCGACCGCCGCACCCAGGCGGTGCTGCCGCTGCGGGGCAAGATCCTGAACGTCGCCAGCGCCACCGGCGAGAAGGCGGGCAAGAACCAGGAGCTGTCCGACCTCATGCTGGCGCTGGGGGCGCAAGGCGGCGCGCGCTTCCGCGAGGAGGATCTACGCTACGATCGCATCGTGATCATGACGGACGCCGACGTCGACGGCGCCCACATCGCGAGCCTCCTCATCACCTTCTTCTACCGCACCATGCCCGGCCTGATCCGCGGCGGGCGGCTCTACCTCGCCCTGCCGCCGCTCTACCGCCTCTCGCACGGCAAGGAGACCGCCTACGCCCGCGACGACGCGCACAAGGACGAGCTGCTCCTCACGCGGTTCAAGGGCAGGAAGCCCGAGATGGGCCGCTTCAAGGGGCTGGGCGAGATGATGCCCGCGCAGCTGCGCGACACCACCATGGCGCCCGCCACCCGCACCCTGGCCCGCGTCTCCCTCCCCCGCTCGGAGGAGGATGTGGAGGCGCTGGTGGAGCGGCTGATGGGCCGAAAGCCGGAGGAGCGCTTCAAGTTCATCCAGGAACACGCCGCCTTCGCCGCGGGCGACCTGGACGTGTGACGCCGTTCGCGGGGCGCAGGTGCGGCGACGCGGTCGCTGGTCGGGGCGCACGGGCGGGCGCATGAGCCCGCCATGACCTGGAGCGACCTCGCCCAGCCGACCGTCAACATGACGGCCATCGTCGTGAGCCGCTATCTGGCGGTGGCGGCGACCTTGTACGCGCTCCTGTGGATCAAGCGGCCGTCCCGCGCCGTGCGGCTCAGCAAGCGCGCGCCCACCGCCAGGCAGGTGCGCGGCGAGATCGCGCTGTCGGTCGGCTCGTCGGTGATCTATGCGGCGCCCGCGGCCTTCGCCATGCAGGCGTGGAAGATGGGCGGCACGCGGATGTACTCCGACCTGTCGCCCGCCGCCTGGCCGTGGATGGCGGCGAGCGCGGTCGTCTATCTCCTGCTGCACGACGCCTTCTACTACTGGGCGCACCGGGCGATGCACTGGCGGCCGGTGTTCAAGGCGCTGCACTCGGGCCACCACCGCCACCCCGAGCCCTCCCCCTTCGCGGGCTTCGCGTTCGACCCGCTGGAGGCGCTCCTCACCGGCTGGTTCCTGCCCGCGCTGGTGTTCGTGATCCCGATGGAGGTGCACCTGGCGGTCGCGCTGCTGCTGGTGGTGACCGTCACGGGCACGATCAACCACGGCGGTTGGGAGGTGTGGCCGCGTCGCTGGGTGGAGGGGGCGTTCGGCCGCTGGATCGTGGTGCCGAGCCACCACAGCCGGCACCACGGCCGCTTCGGCTGCAACTACGGCCTCTACTTCCAGCACTGGGACCGGTGGATGGGCACCAACGCCGCGGCCACGGCCCACCCCGCCTGGCGCGCGGCGACGGCGGAGGCGGCCGAGGTCAGCCCCGGCCGGAGACCACGCGCAGCGTGATGCGTTCGCCGCCCTGCGCCTTGGCGGTCCACGTCTTCCCCTTGGGGATGGCGGTGCAGTAGCTGCCGATCGGCACCGGCCGCTTCTGGTGCAGGCAGATCGTGTCGGCGCCCTTCAGGTCCCACACGCCGCCCGACTCTTTGTTGGAGCGGCCGCGGTATCGGTAGGTCCCGTCCTTCGCCAGGTTCAGCTTGCCCTTGCGCCCGTCGTCGTAGGTCGAGACGATGGTGCCCGAGAAGGCGGGCGCGAGCCGCTTCAGCGCCTCCGGCGAGGCGGCCTCCGGCGTGGCGGCGAGCATCAGGGCGAGGGCGAGGACGGGCATCGGAGGTCTCCAGGGTGTCCGCCGGTCAACGCACGAGCCCCGCCCGCGTGCCCCGCCGGATTGACTTTCCGCATGTTCCGTCCATATCGAACCCCATACCGGAGGCAGGTTGAGCGAATCCGCGCCGTCCGTTCGCCCTTTGACATCGGGCGGCCCCGGCGAGCTTTCCGCAGGAAAGCTCGGATTGACGGTCAGGTATGGCGTTCGCCAGGCCTGGTCGTAAGCTCCCTTTCCTCCGACCTTTCGAGGTAATTTGACCACCTTCGCAGACCTGGGCCTCAGCCCCCCCACCGTTCAGGCGGTGGCCGACACCGGCTACACCACGCCCACCCCCATCCAGGAGCAGGCGATCCCCGTGGCGCTCGCCGGCCGCGACGTCCTGGGCATCGCCCAGACGGGCACCGGCAAGACCGCCGCCTTCACCCTGCCGATGATCGACCGCCTCTCGGCGGGCCGCGCCAAGGCGCGCATGCCCCGCAGCCTGGTGATCGCTCCCACGCGCGAACTGGCCGACCAGGTGGCCGCCAGCTTCGACAAGTACGCCAAGCAGACCAAACTCAGCTGGGCGCTCCTGATCGGCGGCGTTTCGTTCAAGGACCAGGAGACCAAGATCGACCGCGGCGTCGACGTCCTGATCGCCACGCCCGGGCGCCTGCTGGACTTCTACGATCGTCGCAAGATCATGCTCCTGGACGTGAAGACGCTGGTGGTCGACGAGGCCGACCGCATGCTCGACATGGGCTTCATTCCCGACCTCGAGAAGATCTTCGAGATCACGCCCAAGCAGAAGCAGACCCTGTTCTTCTCCGCCACCATGCCGCCCGAGATCACGCGGCTCACCTCGCAGTTCCTGAAGGACCCGACGCGCATCGAGGTGTCGCGCCCGGCCTCCACCGGCGAGAACATCAAGCAGTTCGTCGTCAAGCTGCCGCTGGGCGAGCCGAAGGCCAAGCGCATGGCGCTGCGCGCTCTGATCGAGCGCGCCGAGCCCGAGAGCGGCATCATCTTCTGCAACCGCAAGAGCGAAGTCGACATCGTTGCGAAGTCGCTGCAGAAGTACGGCTTCGACGCCGCCCCGATCCACGGCGACCTCGACCAGAGCCAGCGCACCAAGACGCTGGACAGCTTCCGCAAGGGCGAGCTGAAGCTCCTCGTGGCGTCCGACGTGGCCGCGCGGGGGCTCGACATCCCCGCGGTGTCGGACGTGTTCAACTACGACGTGCCGCACCAGGCCGACGACTACGTCCACCGCATCGGCCGCACGGGACGCGCCGGGCGCCTGGGTGAGGCCTTCATGATCGTCACGCCCAACGACGACCGCATGTACGACAAGGTGATGAAGCTCACCCGCGTCGAGCCGGAGGAGATCGTCCTCGAGCTCGACTGGGAGGAGGCCAAGCGCGGGGCCGAGCGCGACAAGGAGCGCTACGGCTCGGCGCGCGGCCGCGACCGCGACGGCCGGGGACCCAGCCGCGACGGCGCGGGCCGGGGCCGGGGACGCGACCGCGACCAGCGCGACCGCCCCGTCGCCGACCACGGCGAACGCGCCTCCATGGAGGCTATCTCCACGCCCGAGCCCGGCGAGGCGCCCCCGGTGGAGACGCGCTCGCCCCGGCCCGAGGCGGACTCCGCCGAGCCCCGCCGCGAGCGCCGCCCCCGTCGCGACCGCGCGGACCGCGGCCCCCGCGAAGCGCGGCCCGCCCGCGAGGACGCGGAGGACACGCTCGCGTCGGACGCCGCCCCTGAGCGCGACGAAGCGCCGGAGCGCCAGGATCGCGCGCCGCGCGAAGACAATCCCGCCCGCACCGAACGCCAGGAGCGTGTGGAGCGCCCCGAGCGCCCCGAGCGCGACGAGTCCTCCGCGCGTCGCAGCGAGCGCGACGAGTCCTCCGCGCGTCGCGGCGAGCGCGACAGGGATCGCGGCCCCCGCGGGCGCGACCGGGGCGGCGACCGCGACCGGTTCGACCGCGACGACCGCCCAGTGACGGGCTTCGGCGACGACGCCCCCGCCTTCATCCTCCGCTCCGCCGCCGCCGCCATCGCCGCCCTGCAGCGCGAGGACGCTCCGGAGACGGACGACGAGCCCGAGGTGGCGGAGACGGTCGAGCACGCCGTGGCCGCGGACCAGTCCGGGGCCGACGAGGGCCGCCGACGCGGTCGGGGCCGGAGCCGCCGCCGCCGCGACGAGGACACGGGTCCGGACGCGACCACCGCCGAGCCGGACACCGTGGTCGAGGAGGCCTCGGCCGCCGAGACCGCCGCCGCGGAGGAGTCCGTCGCCGCCGAGCCCGCGCCCAAGCCGGCGCGCACCCGCCGCCGCAAGGCGGAAGCCACGCCGGCGGAGGCGGTCGCGTCCGACGAGGCGCCGCCGGTGGACGCCGCTGCGCCGGACGAGGCGCAGCCCTCAGCCGTGGACGAACCCTTCGAAACCGTCGCCGCGCCCGCAGAGCCGGTCGCCAAGCCGAAGCGCACGCGCAAGCCGAAGGCCGCCGCGCCCGAGGCGGTCGCCGAGGTCGAGACTGCGCCCGAGGCGGTCGCGGCGGAGGCGCCCAAGCCCAAGCGGGCGCCGCGACGCCGCAAGGCGGACGACGCCCCGCCCTCGGAGGGCTGAGATCACCCGCCCTCCCCGCGGAAGCGGGGACGGGCGGGTGGACTGACGCATGCGCCTCAGCGACTTCGACTTCCCCCTGCCGGACGACCGGATCGCGCTGCGGCCCGCCGCTCCCCGCGACGCCGCCCGCCTGCTGGTGGCCGCGCCCGAGGGCCCGCTCCGCGACGCCCGTGTGCGCGACCTGCCCGACCTGCTGCGCCCCGGCGACGTCCTGGTGTTCAACGACACGCGCGTGATCCCCGCCCGTCTGGCGGGCGTGCGCGAGCGCGGCGAGCACGTGGTCGCGGTGGAGGCGACGCTGCACCGCCGCCTCGCCCCCGACCGCTGGAGCGCCTTCATGCGCCCCGGCAAGCGGCTGGCGGCGGGCGACCGCGTGCGCTTCGGCGAGCTCCTGGCCACCGTGATCGCCAAGGGCGAGGGCGGTGAGGTGGAACTGGGCTTCGACCTTTCCGGCGCGGCGCTGGACGCCGCCGTGGCGGCCACGGGCGTCATGCCGCTGCCGCCCTACATCGCCTCCAAGCGGGCGGAGGATGCGCAGGACCGGGCCGACTACCAGACCGTCTACGCCCGGGAGGACGGGTCGGTGGCCGCTCCCACCGCCGGCCTGCACTTCACCCCCGAGCTCCTGGAGCGGCTGGAGGCCCGGGGCGTCGGCCGCGCCTTCGTGACCCTGCACGTGGGCGCCGGCACCTTCCTGCCCGTGAAGACCGACGAGGTGGCCGACCACCGCATGCACGCCGAGACGGGCGAGGTCTCGCCCGCCGCCGCCGCCGCGCTGAACGCCGCGCGCGCCCGGGGCGGCCGGATCGTGTGCGTGGGCACCACCTCCTTACGCCTTCTGGAGAGCGCGGCGGACGAGGACGGGGCGGTGCGGGCCTTCGCGGGCGAGACGGACATCTTCATCACGCCCGGCCACCGCTTCCGCACCGCAGACGTGCTGCTGTCGAACTTCCACCTGCCGCGCTCGACGCTGGTGATGCTGGTGGCGGCCTTCGCCGGCCACGGGAGGCAGCGCGCCGCCTACGCCCACGCGTTGGAGACGGGCTACCGCTTCTACAGCTATGGTGACGCCGGGCTGTGGTTCAGGGCTCCATCGTGAGCTTCAGGTTCACCCTCCACGCCACCGACGGGGCCGCGCGCACGGGCGTGATCTCCACGGCGCGCGGCGACATCCGCACGCCCGCCTTCATGCCGGTGGGCACCGCCGGGACCGTCAAGGCGCTGACCACCGGGCAGGTGCGCGAGGCGGGGGCCGACATCCTCCTGGGCAACACCTACCACCTGATGCTGCGGCCGGGGGCGGAGCGGGTGGCGCGGCTGGGCGGGCTGCACCGCTTCATGCGCTGGGACCGGCCGATCCTCACCGACAGCGGCGGCTTCCAGGTGATGAGCCTGTCGGGCATCCGCCGCATGAGCGAGGAGGCGGTGACCTTCTCCTCGCACATCGACGGGTCCAAGCACGTGCTGACGCCCGAGCGCTCCATCGAGATCCAGGCCGACCTCCTCCGCGCCGACATCTCCATGCAGCTGGACGAGTGCGTCGCCTGGCCCGCCGAGGAGGGCCGGGCGCGGGAGGCCATGGAGCTCGCCGCCCGCTGGGGCGCACGCTCCAAGGCGGCGTTCGGCGCGCGCGACGGCCAGGCGCTGTTCGGCATCCAGCAGGGCTCCACCTTCGAGCCGCTGCGCCGCGAGAGCGCCGAGCGGCTGGGGGAGATCGGCTTCGACGGCTACGCCATCGGCGGGCTGGCGGTGGGCGAGGGCCACGCCGCCATGTGCGAGGTGTTGGACTACGCCCCCGCCCAGCTCCCCGCCGACCGGCCGCGCTACCTCATGGGCGTAGGCAAGCCGGTGGACCTCGTGGAGGCCGTCGCGCGCGGCGTGGACATGTTCGACTGCGTGCTGCCCACCCGCTCGGGCCGCCACGGCCAGGCCTGGACGTGGGACGGCCCGGTCAACCTCAAGAACGCCCGCTTCGCCGAGGACGACACGCCGCTCGACCCCGACAGCGACTGCCCCGCCAGCCGCGACTACACCAAAGCCTACCTGCACCACCTGATCCGGGCCGACGAGATCCTCGGCAAGGTGCTGGTGAGCTGGCACAACACCGCGCACTTCCAGGCGCTGACCGCCGCCATGCGCGCCGCCGTGGCGGGCGGCGGCTTCGAGGCCTTCCGCCGCGGCTTCCACGCCCGCCAGGAACGGGCCTGAGCGTCAGCGCTTGGACACGGCCGCGAGCTCTGCGGCGAGCACGGCGTGCACCCTGGGATCGCTGGAGCTGCGGAGCAGGCGCAGCGCGTCCACGTGCACGCGCAGGGCCTCCGGGTTGATCGTCTCGCCCTCCGCCAGGCGGTCCAGGAGCGAGCACAGGCCGTAGGCGGCCGACGTCATCTCGGGCGAGAGGAAGCAGCCCGCCACCCCCGGCATGGCGTCGGCCAGGGCGTGCATGCGCCGGGCGGCGGCCGGATCGCCGGCGATGAGCCGGGCATGGGCCGAGCGCAGATCATCCAGCAGCACGTCCAGCTCGCCCATCGCCGCGTCGCGATGCTCCTCCAGGCGGCTCTGCGCGGCGGCGACGGCCCGGGACATGTCGAGCCCGCCGAAGCCCAGGGCCTTGCGCGCCAGCCGCGTCGGGCCGGGCGGAGGAGGGATGATGATGCTCAACGTCAGGCTCGCTGCTGGTCGGGCGCGGAAGGATGGGGCTCGGCGGAGGCGGCGTCCTCCTCGTCCGCGTCGCAGGCCCGCCGGCCGGCCACGCCCTCCGGCGCGCCCTGCGCGTGGAAGCGGCGGTCGGGGCCGTGGTACGCCTCCGCCTCCACGAAGGGCCGACGCTCGCGGGCGAGCCACAGGATGCGCTCGAACAGCACCTGCGGCGTGATCGGCTTGACCATGACGAAGTTGGCCCCGCAGTCGCGCGCGGTCTTCACGTCGGCGTTGCGGATGTAGCCGGCGGTGAGGATCACCGGCGTCAGGCGGTTGGGGCTCCCCTGCGCCCGGCGCAGGCGCTTGATCAGCTCATAGCCGCCCATCTCCGGCAGGGCGGCGTCCACCAGCAGCATGTCCACCTCCCGGGCGTGGAGGAGGTTCAGCGCCTCCTCGGCGGTGGTGGCCTTGATCGGGGACGACAGGCCGAAGCCCGCCAGGATCTGGCGCAACAGGCCCATCTCGATGGGCGCCCCCTGCGCCAGCAGCAGGTCCACGCCCTTGAGGTTCAGGCGCGCTCCCCTGGCTTCGCTCATCGTCCGGGCCCGGGTGCGCCCTGGCCGCCTTGCAGGACGGGAAGCCTCCGCTGAGGCGTCGCAGGCGGAGCGATTCGCACGGGCGGGACGACACGCCCGCGAAGCCCGGTCGTCAAGCGGCCGCCCGGCGATCCCGGGCGGGGGCGGGACGACACGCCCGCGAAGCCCGGTCGTCAAGCTGCCGCCCGGCGATCCCGGGCGGCCGCTCGTCGGCTCAGCCGTGGCAGGTGCAGCCGGCGTGGTGGCAGCCCGCGCCGTCGCTGTGGTGCTCGGCGCAGACGTCGGCGCAGTAGACGCGGCCGTCGCGCTGCACGCCCTTGGACACCTCGACGACGCAGACGCAGTCGGCGCAGGCGCATTTCACGTGGTCGATCTGGATGGTCATGACTCGTCTCCGGTGTGTGCGGCGTGGGGTTCGCCCGCGTGCTCGATCATGTTGCGGAGCATGTCCCTCACGTGGTGGTCGGCCACCACGTAGAAGACCTCCTTGCCGCGACGCTCCGCCCT
>CAXSHO010000096.1:0-12676 GCA_964237305.1 uncultured Caulobacteraceae bacterium | reverse complement strand
GAGCTGCGGCACGCCTTCAGCGACGACGTGCGGCTGACCGTCACCGGCCGGTACTATCACAGCAAAAGCCGCGACAACGGCAGCTTCGTCTACCCCGAGTTCTACCCACCCGACCCGGCCACGCCGACCGCCTATCCCATCCTGGCCATCGACCTCGTCACGCCGGTCAACGAGGGCACGGTCGACGCCAACCTGTCCGCCAAGGTCGATCTCCTGGGCGGCCGCCACGAGCTGCTGGCGGGGTTGGACTACGACCACACGAACTTCGTCTCGCGCCTGGGCTTCGACGGCGCGCCCCTGGGCGTGCTGGACTTGGCGCACCCCACCTACACCCTGGCCTACGGCGCCCGGCCGGCGCTCACCACCAGCCAGACCGACCGCTACGAGACGACGGCCGGCTATGCGCAGGACCAGGCGACGTACGGCCCGCTGCACCTGCTCGGCTCGCTACGCTACACGCGCCTCGGCTTCCGCGAGCAGGAGCAGGGCGCCGACCGCGCGTTCAACCGCGTTTCGCCCCGGTTCGGGGCGACGCTGGACGTCCTGCCCGGGCTGGCGGTGTACGCGGCTTACGCCACGGCGTTCCGCGGCGCCTTCGGCGTGGTCAGCGCCACGCCGCCCAGGCCGGAGACCTCGCGCAACGTGGAGGGCGGCGTGAAACTCGCCCTGTCCGCCCTGCACCTGTCGGGCACGCTCGCCGGGTTCGAGCAGACGCGCCGCAACGTCGCCACGCCCGACCCGAACGACATCCACTTCACCATCCAGACCGGCGCGCAGCGCGCCCGCGGGGTCGAGGCCGACCTGGTCTGGGAACCGACGTCGTCCGTCTCGGTGCTCGCCAACTACGCCCACACCGACGCGGAGGTGACAGAGGACCTCCTCATCCCGGTCGGCGATCGCCTGCCGCGCGTGCCCAGGGACAGCGGGCGCATCGCCGCGCGCTACCGCGTGCTCGCCGGGGCCGCCCGGGGCCTCTCCTTCGGCGCGGGCCTGACCGCCTTCTCTTCGCGCGAGATCACGCTGCCCAACAGCGTGGCCGTGCCCGGCTACGCGGCGCTCGACGCGCAGGCGGCCTACGACTTCGGCCGCTTCACGCTGCAGGTCGCCGCGGTCAACCTGAACGGCTCCCGGGCCTTCGACGCCTACCAGTACCTCTCCTTCCCCGTCGTGATCCCGACGCAGCCGCGCTCGGCCTACGTCACCCTTAAAGCCCGTTTCTGAAGGACCCCGCCCATGACCGACATCGACCGCCGCTCCGCCGCGCTCTTGGCGCTGCCCGCCCTGTTCGCCGCCGGCGCCGCGCGCGCGCAGGCGCTCACCCCCACGGCTCAGCCCGCGCTCAAGCCCGCCCCCATGGCGCCGCCCATGAACCACACCATGCCGTCCGACATGGGCCGCGGCGACGGCGTGCACTGGATGGGCGACGAGGAGATCGCCATGCTGATGTACCCGGGCATGACCGTCATGGACCTGATCGGCCCGCAGTCGATGTTCAGCTCCATGATGGGCGCCAAGGTGCGCCTGGTGGCCAAGACGCTGGAGCCCGTCACCAGCGACGCCGGCGTCACCATCATCCCGCACGCCACCTTCGAGACCTGCCCGCGCGAGCTCACCGTGCTGTTCGCGCCCGGCGGAACGGACGGCACGATCGCGGCCGCAAGGGACCCGGCGACGCTGGCCTTCATGCGCGACCGGGGCGCCCGGGCGAAGTACGTCACCAGCGTCTGCTCGGGCTCGCTGATCCTCGGCGCCGCGGGCTTGTTGAAGGGCTACAAGGCCACCTCGCACTGGTCCTGCCGCGACACGCTGGCCGGCTTCGGCGCCATCCCCACCGACGCCCGGGTGGTGCGCGACCGCAACCGCGTCACGGGCGCGGGCGTGACCTCCGGCCTGGACTTCGGCTTGACGATGGTCGCCGAGCTGCGGGACAGGACCTACGCCGAATGCACCCAGCTGATGAGCGAGTACGACCCGCACCCCCCCTTCAACGCCGGCACGCTGCGCACCGCGCCCGAGGCGGCCAGGAAGCCGATGCTCCAGCTGATCGCAGGCTTCCGGAAGAACGCCGAGGCGCTGGCCTCCGCTTCCAAGGCCTGATCGCTGCGCTCCCCGACCCTCTCCGCACGGCCGCCATGTCCGGCCGCGGAGGGGGCGGGAGGAGTGTTCACCCCCGGCCCGGCTCCCAGCCTGGAGGGGCGAGCTCGAAGCCTTCGAAGACGAAGGCGGGCGCGACCACGCAGGCCGCCAGCACCCAGTCGGCCTCGGTGTCCGCCGCCTGCCACTCGCCAGGAGCGACCGTCGCCTGGAGGCGGTCGCCGCCCGCTAGGTCGGGTCCGAGCCGATGCTCGACGACCGCGCCGTTCGACGCGGTGCGCAGCCGCAGGGCGCCTCCGCCCTGGTGAAGCCAGAGCTCCGTCGCGTCGACACGGTGCCAATGCGACCGCTCGTGGCGCTTGAGGAGGTAGTGGATGGCCGTGCCGGCGGGACGCTCGCCCTCCGCGGCGGGCGCGCGCCACGTCTCGCGGTACCATCCGCCCTCCGGATGCGGCTCCAGCCGCAGCGTCCGGATCACCTCGTCCGCGGTCAGCTCCATCTCCACTCCTTCAAGCCCGACGCCGGTCCCGGCCGGGCGCGGTGCACGAGCCGCCCGCGGCTATTTCGTTGATGCCCGCCAGGACAGCCGCCGGGATGCAGGGGGCCGCGCCAGGCCCGTGTGGCCGGAAGCCGTATGCGCACGGGCTCGCCGGTCGGAGCGCTCACCGCGGGGGGAAGCCGCCCTCGAAGGCGAGCTGGTCCAGGGGCAGGCGGTCGTTCGGCTGCTCCCGGGCGCGGAGAGGCTCGGGAAGCTTGGCCGGATCGCCCTTGCGCCCGATGGCGTAGGCGGCCTCGACCCTGAAGCCGACCGGAACGGACAGTTCCGAGAAGGCCCGCTCCATGTCGAAGCCGACCATGCCGTGAGCGTGCCAGCCGAGCCGGACGGCCTGGAGCGCGAGAAAGCCTGAGGCGGCACCGGCGTCGAGCGAATGGCTGTGGGACGGAACCTCCTTGTCGGAGCCGGGCGGTCGCATCATCGGGTTGGAGACGAGCACCACCAGCGCCGCCGCGTCCTTCGCCCAGCCCTGGTTGAACGGCGCGAGCAGGCCGAGGAAGCGGCCCCAGTGCTCCGTGTCGCGACGAGCGTACAGGAAGCGCCAAGGCTGCGAATTGTAGGACGACGGCGCCCAGCGGGCGGCCTCCAGGATGGTGGACAACTCGCCCGGGTCGATCGCCTCCCCGGTGAAGGCCCGCGGCGACCACCGTTCCAGGAACAGGGGATCGATCGGATGCTCTGACGTGCGGGTGTTCGCGGCGGTCATGACCTTGCCTTCTACGAGCGATGAGACACGGCGATGGCGGGCCGCCCACCCGGGACGTGTGTGTCAAAACTCCGTGCGTCATAGCTGATTGCGACGCCCCGTCACCACACCGCTCATCATGCTTCTCCACCGTGATCGGAAGGCGCTGTCGGCGCCCGACGACCGTGCGGCCCGGCCAGGCGCCTCCTTCGACGACCACCCGCTGAACCGCTGAACCAGGATACGGGTGGCGGGGCGCAACGCCGCCGTCTTCCTGGGCCTGGCGACCACGCCCTACAGCCGGCCCCGCTACGGCCCTCCTTCCACCCGCAGGCGGGTGCAGACGTCCGACGCCTTCGCCGAAGGATGAGCCGTCCGCCCATGGCGCGCCGCGGTTCTCCAGCACATGTGGCTGGGATGGAACAGGACAAGCATCAGGCATGGCTGGCCGAGCTCGCGGCCCTGGACATGCAACGCCGAAGCCGGGCCGAGCCTGAGCTGGCCAGCAAAGAGCTGGCTCTCAGGACCGCGCGGACGAGCCTCGCGATCAGCCAAGCCGCCGTTCAGGGGCTGGAAGCCGAGCTCGCCGCCGAACGGCGGCGAGCGGACGAGCCAGACGACGGCTGAGGATGGTCGCCGACCTCGCCCCGCTTCCGGACCTCGACTGTGAGACCTCGAGACGACGGGCGGTCATCAGCCGGACACCCGCCCGGCGGACCAGGCACATGACCCAAAGCGCTGGCTCCGCGGGTAGGATTCGAACCTACGACCAGCCGGTTAACAGCCGGCTGCTCTACCACTGAGCTACCGCGGAACAGGCCCGCGCTTGGGAGCGCGGGGAGTAGCCCAGGGGCGGGGGCGGTGCAAGCGTCGGCTGGAGAGGGCCGGTGCGGGCGGAAGGGCTCGCGCATCAGGAGGCGGGTCGGTAGGCTTGGGCGTGGAGCTTTTTGAGTGGACGTTGGGGCTGCTGCTGGCGGCGGTGACGCTGACGGGCGTGTCGCGCAGGATCGGCGCGCCCTACCCGGCGCTGTTGGCGCTGGCGGGGGCGGCCATCGCCTTCCTGCCGGTCCACATCGGCGTGGTCATCGACCCGGAGCTCGCCCTCACCCTCTTCGTCGCGCCCGTGCTGGTGGACGCGGCGTTCGACACCTCGCCGCGCGAGCTCAAGCGCAACGTCGTACCGCTGGCCTCCCTGGTGGTGGTGGCGGTGCTGCTCACCACCGCGGCGGTGGCCTGGGTGGGGTGGCGGTGGGCGGGGCTGCCCGTGGCCGCCGCCGTGGCGCTGGGCGCCATCGTCGCCCCGCCCGACGCGGCGGCCGCCTCCGCGGTCCTGGGACAGCTGCGGCCGCCCGAGCGCATCCTGCAGGTGCTGCGCGGCGAGAGCCTGCTGAACGATGCGGTGGCGCTCCTGATCTACCGCGTGGCCGTGTCCGTCTCGGGCGGGCTGCACCCGGGGCATGCGGCCCCCGCGCTGGCGCTGGCGCTCGTGGGCAGCCCGGTGGCGGGATACGTGCTGGCCCGTCTCTATATGCGGGCCACGGCGCGGATCGAGGACGCGCCGAGCGCGACGGTGCTCCAGTTCGTGAGCACGTTCGGCGTGTGGATCCTGGCGGACCGGCTGCAGCTGTCGGCGATCATCACGGTGGTGGCCTACGCCATGACGATCGCGCAGACCGCGCCGCGCAAGTCGCCCGCCCGCGTCCGGATTTCCTCCTACTCGGTGTGGGAGACGGCCGTGTTCGTTCTGAACGTCCTGGCCTTCGTGCTGATGGGCCTGCAGGCCCGCCCGATCCTGGAGCGGCTTAGGGACGGCGAGCGCCTGCAGGCGCTGCTGCTCGCGCTGGCGGTGCTGGCCACCGTCATCGGCGTGCGGATGCTGTACGTCATGGGCTACAACACGCTCGTGCGCCTCAAGAACGCGCGCTACGGCGCCCGCCAGCCGCACGGCCACCCCGAGCCGGACGCCCGCTCCGGCGTGCTGGTGGCGTGGTGCGGCATGCGCGGGCTGGTGACCCTGGCCGCCGCCTTCGCCCTGCCGCAGGACTTCCCCCGCCGCGACGTGATCGTGCTGGTGGCGTTCGTGGTCGTCCTCGGCACGCTCGTGATCCAGGGCTTCACCCTGCCCCTTCTGCTCAAGCGGCTGAAGCTCGATCCCGGCGGGCTGATCGAGCAGGACGTGTCGCGCGGACGCACCTGCGCCCTGGACGCGGCGCTTCGCGAGCTGGAGGGCGACGAGGCGCCGGTGGCCAAGATGCTCCGCAAGGAGCTGACCGCCGCGCGGGAGATCGCGGCCGACCCGCAAGCCCCCCAACGCGCCACCGCGCATGACTCGCTGCGGCTGCGTCTGCTCCACGTCCAGCGCGACACGCTCCACCGCCTGCGCCGCGACGCTGAGATCGGCGACGAGGCCTATCACCGCCTGATGGAGGAACTGGATTGGAACGAGCTCAGCGCGACGCCCACGGGGGATTTCCAGCCCCTCACCACCGCATGAGCACGCATCGGCTGGGCATCGACCTCGGCGGCACCAAGATCGAGGCGGCGCTCCTGGGTCACGACGGGCGTCTGGGCGATCGGCGGCGCACGACCACGCCGCGCGACTATGACGGGCTGCTCCGCGCGGTCAGGGACTTGGCCACGGCTGTAGACCCCGGATCCTCGCCGCTGGGCGTGGGCATCCCAGGCTCGATCTCACCGGGGTCAGGCAAGGTGCGCGGGGCGAACACGACGTTCCTGAACGGGCGGGATCTCCGCGCGGACCTCACCGCCGCTACGGGACGGGAGGTGAGGATCGCCAACGACGCCGACTGCTTCGCCTTGTCTGAAGCGACGGACGGCGCGGCCGCGGGGGTGCGGGTGGCGTTCGGCGTGATCCTCGGCACGGGCTGCGGCGGCGGCGTGGTGGTGGACGGGCGCCTCATGCCGGGGGCGGGGGGCTTCGCGGGCGAGTGGGGCCACACCCCGCTTCCATGGTCGACGCCCGAGGAGCATCCGGGGCCGCCCTGCTGGTGCGGACGTCTCGGCTGCATGGAGCAGTGGGTGTCGGGGCCGGCCTTCGAGCGCGACGACGACCGCGGCCTGTCGTCGCGCGACATCGCCGAGCGGGCGGCCGGGGGCGAGGCGGACGCCCGCGCCTCGATCGACCGCTACGTCTCGCGGCTGGCGCGCGGGCTGGCGGCGGTGTGCGACGTGATCGACCCCGCGGTGATCGTGCTGGGCGGAGGCATGAGCAACGTCGACGCCCTCTACCCCGCGGTGCAGGAGGCCATGTGGCCGCACACCTTCACCGACGCGCCGGTGGCGCGCGTGGTGAGGAACCGCCACGGCGACAGTTCGGGCGTGCGCGGGGCGGCCTGGCTGTGGCCCGACCCCGTCGAGGCGTCCCGCCCCCACGCTCCCGGCGGCTGAAGCTCAGGCGCGGACGGCCACGCCCACGTCGCGGGTGGTGGCCGCCCGGTCGCCCCGCTCCAGCACCTTGCGCACCGTGGCGAGCGCCTGACCGACCACCTGGTCCATGTTGTAGTAGCGGTAGGTGGCCAGCCGACCCACGAAGGCGACGTCGGGCCGGCCCAGCGCCAACTCTTCGTAACGCTTGTACAGCGCCTGGTTCTCGGGCCGCGGGATCGGATAGTAGGGATCGCCTTCGGCCGCCGGATGCTCGAACGTGATGGACGTCTTGGCGTGCACCTGGCCCGTCAGGTGCTTGTACTCGCTGATGCGGGTGTAGGGCGTCTGCGGGTCGGGGTAGTTCACCACCGCCACCGGCTGATGCTGCGCGCAATCGAGCGTTCGATGCTCGAACCGGAGCGAACGGTAGGGCAGCGGGCCAAAGCGGTGCCCGAAGAACTCGTCCACCGGGCCGGTGAAGACGAGGCGATCGTAGAGAACGTCCTCCCGCACGTCAGCGAATTCGACACCGGTCATCACCGTGATGTTCTCGTGATCGAGCATGTTCTCGAACATACGGGTGAAACCGTTCTTCGGCATCGCCTGGAAGCTGTCGGAAAAGTAGCGGTCGTCGGTGTTGGTCCGGGTCGGCACGCGGCTGGTGACGCTCTTGTCGAGCTGCGACGGGTCTACGCCCCACTGCTTGCGCGTGTAGCCCTGGAAGAACTTCTCGTAGAGCTCGCGGCCGACGGCGGAGACGACCACGTCCTCGGAGGTGGTGATGCGCTCCACGGGCTCGGCGCGGCTCGCCAGGAACTCGGCGGCCTGCTCGTCGGTGGTCAGGTCCAGGCCGTAGAGCGCGTTCAGCGTCGTGCGGTTGATGGGGATGGGCACCAGCTTGCCGTCCACGCTGGCCAGCACCCGGTGCTCGTAGGGCCGCCAGGAGGTGAACCGCGACAGGTGGCGGACGATCTCGTCGGAGTTGGTGTGGAAGATGTGCGGACCGTACTGGTGGATCAGCACACCCGCCTCGTCGTGCACGTCGAACGCATTGCCCGCGATGTGGGGGCGGCGGTCCACCACCAGCACGCGCCGGCCCTGCGACGCCAGCCGCTCGGCCACGGTGGATCCGGCGAAGCCGGCCCCCACCACCAGGTAGTCGAAATGGGCGGCGCGGTTGGCGGCGTGCACGGCGGGGGCGGGCGTCGCGGCCGCGGGCTGTTCGCCGCGCACGATCGCCTCGTCCACCAGCGCGGACATGCGCCCGAAGGTGGTGTCCCACGAGAGCTCGGCCAGCACCTCGTCCGCCGTCGCCAGCCAGGCCGCGTCCGGCGAGCGCGACAGCCGCAGCGCCGCCTCGCAGCCTGCGATGAAGGCGGCGGGCGTCTCCGCCACGGTCACCGCCTCCAGCTCGCCGTAGTGGCGCGCCACGTCGACGATGGCGGTGGAGACCACGGGCTTGCCGCCCGCCAGGTACTCCGGCGTTTTGGTGGGGCTGATGAAGCGGGTGGCCTCGTTGATTGCGAACGGCATCAGCGCCACGTCCCAACCCGCCAGCCACGCGGGCAACTCGGCGTAGGTCTTGCCGCCCGGGTAGAGGAGGTTGGGCCGCCGCGGCAGGGTCGCCGGGTCGATCTTCACCACCGGGCCGACCATGACGATCGTCCACTCCGGATGGGCGTCGGCCAGCGCGGCCACCAGCTCCAGGTCGAGCCTCTCGTCGATGACGCCGTAGAAACCGAGGCGGGGCCGGGGCGTCGCCGCCTGTCCGCCGGGCTCGGGCAGGGCGGTGCGCGCCTGGGCGAAATGCTCGCGGTCCACGGAGGAGGGGAAGGGATGGATGTCGGCGTGCCAACCGCGCTTGGCCTCGTAGAGGCTCCATCCGCCGGTGAAGACGAGGTCGGCGGAGGCGAACAGCTCGCGCTCACGCTCGCGCAGGGTGGGCGGTGCATTCTTGAAGTTGGAGAGCTCGTCCATGCAGTCGTAGACGACGCACGCCGAATCCGCGACCACGGCGCGGGCGAAACCCAGCATCATCGGCGTGTAAAACCACGCCACCGGCGCACGGATGTCGTGCTCGGCGGTGAACGCCGCCAACAGCGCGGCCAACTCCAGCTCCGCCGCGTCTCCCTCCAGCCCGGAGGGCAGGCGAGGGGTGGCCACCAACGCGCCCGACGCCTCGTCGACGCGCTGGTCGACGTGGGCGTTCTCCCCCTCGGGGCAGGACGTCGGCTCCTCCCACACGAACACCCGCCGCGCCTTGGCGAAGCGCGTCATCAGGTGCTGCGGTCGCTGGAACACGAAATTCCATCGCAGGTGCGAGAAGCAGATCAGCGCGTCGCCCCCGGGATGGCCGAAGGCGGCGGGCGCGACGATGGAGGAGGGCGCGCGGGGCGCCTTGGCGCGGGGGAACGTGTCGGGCAACGCCGCATCCTGGGGCTGGCAAGGTGGGAACGCTCGAGCAACGCAGGTCCGCATCGCTTGTTCCACAAGGCCTAACCCGCCTGCCGCCCCCTTGACCATCAGCTTTGATGGTGTCCGAGTCGTCCGGGCGCTCGAGCCGGCGGCCTCGAGACCCACGGTCACGGTTCCTCCGGACGCGACGCCGCCCCGGCCGCGTCGGCCCTGTCGACAGGACTGGAGCTTGCTGCAGCGCAGCAGCCGGCGCGCTTGCAACCGTCGCCGTAATCAGCGTTTGTGCGGTCCTTTCGGGAGCGGCGTCGCGGACGGGATGAGCCAGGCGGCGGGGTACAGGCTGGATCGCGGCGGGAGCGTGCTGTCGCTCACCGGCGATTGGACGGCGCTGGGCCTCGGGCGCGCGGCCGAGCGGCTGGAGCGCGAGCTGGCCGGGCGCCGGCCGCAGGGCGTCGACCTGTCGGGCCTGGGCGCCTTCGACACCTCCGGCGCCTTCGTGGTCCGCCGCACGACGGGGCTGGCCGCCGACGCCGTGCCCGGCGACCGCCCCGACGTGGCCCGGCTCCTGGACCTGGTGGCGCAGGCCTCCCGCGACGAGCCGCCGTCCCGCCGCCTGGCGCAGCCCTTCTACCGCCTCCTGGTCAGGGCGGGGCAGGGGGTGTTCAAGGTCTTCGGCGACCTGTTCGGCACCTTCGCCTTCTACGGCCGGCTCATGTCGGCGCTGTTTCGCCTGCTCCTCCACCCGTCGCGTATCCGCGTGGCCCCCACCGTGTCCTTGATGGAGCGGGCGGGGCTGGACGCGGTGCCGATCATCGCCGCCACCAACTTCTTCGTGGGCGCCACCATCGCCTTCCTGGGCGCGAACCTCCTGGCGCAGTTCGGCGCGTCCATCTTCTCGGTGGAGCTGGTGGGCATCGGCGTCCTGCGCGAGTTCGGCGTCCTCGTCACCGCCATCATCCTGGCGGGCCGCTCCTCCTCCTCCTTCGCCGCCGAGATCGGCGCGATGAAGATGAACCAGGAGGTGGACGCCATGGGGGTGATGGGGGTCGACCCGTTCGAGGCGCTGGTGCTGCCGCGCTTCTTCGCCATGCTGACCATGATGCCGCTCCTCACCTTCGCGGCCATGCTGGCGGGGCTGTCCGGCGGCATCGTGGTGATCTGGGCGGTGCTGAAGCTTTCGCCGGCCTTCTTCCTGCAGCGCATGCTGGAGAACGTGGGCGCCACCCAGTTCTGGATCGGCATGGCCAAGGCGCCCGTGCTCGCCGTGGTGATCGCGGCCATCGGCTGCCGGCAGGGGATGGAGGTGGGCGGCGACGTCGAGCAGCTGGGGCGGCGGGTGACCACCGCCGTGGTGCAGGCGCTGTTCTCCATCATCCTGATCGACGCGGCCTTCGCGCTCCTCTTCATGGAGCTGAACCTGTGAGCGCGGTGGCCGCCTCCCAGCGCCGCCCCGCGCCTGGGCAGGACGCGGAGATCGCGATCCGGGTCTCGGGCCTGCGCTCCGAGTTCGGCGACAACCTCGTCCACGACGGTCTCGACCTCCAGGTGCGCAAGGGCGAGGTGTTCGGTCTCGTCGGCGGGTCGGGTGCGGGCAAGTCGGTGCTCCTGAACACGCTCATCGGCCTGCGCAGTCCCGACGCCGGACGGATCGAGGTCCTGGGCGTGGACGTGGCCGAAGCCTCCGAGGCGGCGCGGGAGGCGCTGGAGCGGCGCTGGGGCGTCCTGTTCCAGTCGGGGGCGCTGTTCTCCGCCCTGACGGTGCGCGAGAACGTCGCCGCACCGTTGCGCGAGCACGCCCGGCTCTCCCGCGCGCTCACCGACGAGCTGGCGGACCTGAAGATCGCGCTCACCGGGCTGCCGGCCTTCGCGGGCGACCTGCGCCCCGCCGAGCTCTCCGGCGGCATGCGCAAGCGCGCGGGGCTGGCGCGCGCCATCGCCATGGACCCCGAGCTCCTGTTCCTGGACGAGCCCACCGCCGGGCTCGACCCCATCGCCGCCGAGCAGTTCGACCAGCTGATCCGCGAGCTGTCGGACGCCCTGGGCCTGACGGTGTTCATGATCACCCACGACCTGGACAGCCTCTACGCCGTCTGCGACCGGGTGGGGGTCATCGCCGACAAGAAGGTGGTGGCCGTGGACACCATCAAGGCGCTGGAGCGGTCGGACCACCCATGGATCCGCCAGTATTTCCTGGGCCCGAGGGGACGCGCCGCGGCCGACGCCAAGGCCACGGAGGTCGAGGCCGAGGCGATCGCCGCCGAGCATGGACGCGCGCGGGCGCAAGAGGAGGCCTGATTGGAACGCAACGCCCACTACGCCCTGGTCGGGCTCATCTCCATGGCGCTGTTCGTGGGCCTCGTGGTGTTCGTGGTGTGGCTCGCGCGCATGCAGTTCTCCAAGGCCTACGACCTTTACGACGTGGACTTCAAAGGCCCGGTGCGCGGCCTGTCGTCCGGGGGCGAGGTGTTCTTCAACGGCATCAAGGTGGGCGAGGTCACCAAGCTCAGCCTCGACCGGGCCGACCCGAACCGGGTGGTGGCGCGCATCCGCATCAACTCGGACGCGCCCGTGCGGGTGGACTCCACCGCGGGCCTCGAGCCGCTGGGCATCACGGGGGTGAACTACATCCAGATCAGCGCGGGCACCCTGTCCAAGCCGCTCCTGAAGGAGACCGTGCCCGCCACCGTGATCCCGGTGCTCCACACCACGCAGAGCCAGCTGGAGAGCCTCTTGGAGGGCGGCGGCACCGTCCTGGCCCGCACCGTGGACGCCCTGGACCGGGTGAACCGGCTCCTGTCCGACAAGAACATCCAGACGCTCAGCGGCACCCTGGAGGACGTTCACGGCCTGACCACGGAACTGAACAGCCGCAAGGAGATCATCGCCCACCTGGACAAGCTGATCGTGAGCTTCGACGGCACGGGCGAGCGCGTGAACAAGCTGGCCGTCGACGCCGACGGCCTCGTCAACGGCGACGCCAGGCGGCTGATCGCCCAGGCCTCCGACACCGTCGCGGAGCTCAAGGGCACTGCGGTGGAGCTGCGCGCCTCCGTGAAGGGGATCACCGGCCCGGCGTCGGACTTCGCCACCACCGGCTTGCCGCAGCTGACCCGCTCGGTGGTCACCCTCCAGCAGGCGGCCGAGAGCCTGGACCGGCTGGTGGGCGAGGTGGAGCGCGACCCGCAGCAGTTCGTCGGCAAGGCGCCCGCCAAGGAGATGAAGGTCAAGCCATGATGCGCCGTCTCCTCCCCGCGCCCGCCGCCTCCGCCGCTCTCCTGGCCTTGTCGCTGGGCGGGTGCATCTCGCTCCTGCCCAAGCAGACGCCGTCGCAGCTCTACCGCTTCGCCGCCGAGCGCGAGGCGCCGCCCCCGCCCGCGGACGCTGCGCGGCGGGTGGCGCTGATCCTGCCGCCGGTGACGCTCAGCCGCGCCAGCGCCCGGGCGAAATCCGGCACCGTGCCGAGGTCGCGCCGCAAGGAAGCGCGGAGGTCGCGCCCGGCGGCGAGGGAGGCGAAGCTCACCGCGTCGTCGCGGTCGATG
>CAXSHO010000095.1:10898-12739 GCA_964237305.1 uncultured Caulobacteraceae bacterium | reverse complement strand
CCGGCGGCGGCCGCCGTCGCCGCAAGTCGGTGGCGGTCGATACTCAGAGGAGCCCTCATGCTTCACCTCCTGCTCGCCGCCGCCGTCCAGGCCGCTTCGCCGGGGGCCGCCACTCCGGCGTCCGCGCAGGTTCCGCCCGCGGCGCCTGCAGCCCTCGCGCCCTCGGCCGAGGGCGACAAGGTGATCTGCCGGCGCACCGCCAACACCGGCTCGCGGCTCGGCGGTTCCAAGGAGTGCCTGACGAAGGCTCAGTGGACCGATCGGGACGTGCAGAACGCGCAGATGACGCGCGACATGCAGGCCCGCGGCTTCCAGCGCGCCAGCCCGAAGTAGCCGCTCAGCCCGCCGCGGCGCGCCGCGGCAGGTGGATGCCACACTCGGTCTTGGCCTGGCCGGCCCAGCGGCCCGCCCGCACGCCGTCGCCCGCCTCGTCGACCGCCTGGGTGCAGGGCCAGCAGCCGATGGAGCGGAAGCCGGCGGCCACCAGCGGGTGCGCGGGGAGGTCGTGCTCCAGGCGGTAGGCCTCCAGGCGCGGACCGTCCCAGTCCGCGAGGAGGTTCAGGCGCAGTTGGCCGTCGATCCGCTCCACCCGCGGCAGCCGCGCGCGGCCCTCCCCGTGGAACCGCTTGCGTCCGCCGATCAAGAGGTCGAACCCCGGCAGGGCGGCGGCCAGCGGGCGCACCTTGCGCAGGTCGCAGCACGCGTCCGGGTCGCGCCGCCACAGGTCACCGCGAGGGTCGACGGCGGGCGCGTCCTCCGGCGAGATCGTGCGCACGTCGGTGAGCCCCAGCCGACGGACCAGGGCGTCGCGGTGTTGGGCCGTCTGGGCGAAGTGCATGCCCGTGTCGAGGAACAGCACCGGCGTGGCCGGGTCGACCTGCGACAGGAGGTGCAGCGCCACCGCGGACTCGGCCCCGAAGGAGGAGAGCAGCGCGGCGCGCCCGGCGAAGGGGCCCGTCAGCGCCGAGCGCAGCACCTCCGTCGCCGAGGCGTCGCGCCATAGCGCCTCCAGCCGGCGCACCTGCGCCAGCGCGGAGTCCGTGGAGGCTTCGACGGGATCGGGGGCGGCGAGGTCCAGCATGAGCAGGCGTTCGGTCTGCGCGGCGCCGGGCGCCCGCACAAGCGACATCCCCTGCGGAGCGCCGCAGGAAAGCTCGGGGCGCGCGGGCGCCCGGATGACGCCGCCGCCGACGCCGGCGCGGCGGACCGCTCGCAGGCGTTGCAGAAAAGCTGCGGCCGCCGCGCCTTGCCATGCGCGCCGCGGCGCGTCAGTCACGGGGGGTGACGTCCACGCTCGGCCATCCCCGCACCTCCGACGCCGCTGCGCGCGCGCCCCTGTCGGCGCACCTGCGACGGCTGGAGGCGGAGGCGATGGAGATTCTGCGCGAGACGGCGGCGGGGTTCGAGCGGCCGGTGATGCTCTACTCGGTGGGCAAGGACTCGGGCGTCCTGCTGCACCTCCTGGCCAAGGCCTTCAACCCCGCACCGCCGCCCTTCCCGCTGCTGCACGTCGACACCCGCTGGAAGTTCGCGGAGATGTACAGGCACCGCGACGCGGTGGTCGCCCGCTACGGCGCGCGCCTCCTGGTGCACGTGAACGCGGAGGGGGTGGAGGCGGGCGTCTCCCCCATCGCCTCCGGCTCGTCCGAGCACACGCGGGTGATGAAGACGGAGGCGCTGAAGCAGGCGCTGGACCTCCACGGCTTCGACGCGGCCGTGGGCGGCGCCCGGCGTGACGAGGAGAAGAGCCGGGCCAAGGAGCGCGTCTTCTCCGTGCGCGCGCCCGGCCACGTGTGGGATGCGCGGCGCCAGCGGCCCGAGCTGTGGTCGGACTGGAACAC
>CAXSHO010000095.1:7960-10888 GCA_964237305.1 uncultured Caulobacteraceae bacterium | reverse complement strand
GTGTTCCCGCTCTCCAACTGGACCGAGTTCGACGTGTGGGACTACACGCGCGCCCAAGACCTCCCGATCGTGCCCCTGTACCTCGCCGCGCCCCGGCCCACGGTGGTGCGCGACGGCCGCCTCCTCGTGCGCGACGACGAGCGCATGCCGCTCCTGCCCGGAGAGGCGCAGGTGGTGCGCTCCGTCCGCTTCCGCTCGCTCGGCTGCTGGCCGCTGACCGCGGCGGTGGAGAGCGAGGCCGCCGACCTCGACTCCGTCATCGCCGAGCTGCGCGCCTCCACGGTGAGCGAGCGCGAGGGCCGGCTGATCGACGCGGACGAGACCGCCTCCATGGAGCGCAAGAAGCGCGAGGGCTACTTCTGATGCCCGCCGACTTCGGCGGCGGGTTCGAGCCCGACCCACCCGCGGCGCCCGTGCGCGACCTCCTGCGCGTGGTGGCCTGCGGCTCGGTGGACGACGGCAAGTCCACCCTCCTCGGCCGGCTGCTGTACGAGGCGGGGGCCGTGCCCGCCGACACGCTGGAGCAGGTGCGCCGCGACAGCCTGCGTGCGGGCAAGTCCGAGCCCGACTGGTCGCTTCTGGTGGACGGGCTGGAGGCCGAGCGCGAGCAGGGCATCACCATCGACGTGGCGCACCGCTTCTTCTCCACCGCGCGCCGGGCCTTCATCCTGGCCGACGCCCCGGGGCACGAGCAGTACACGCGCAACATGGCCACCGCCGCCTCCAACGCGGAGCTGGCGGTCATCCTGGTGGACGCGCGCCGGGGCGTGCTGCCGCAGACGCGCCGTCACGCCGCGATCGCGGGGCTCCTCGGCGTGCGCCGGGCGGTGCTGGCGGTGAACAAGATGGATCTCGTCGGCTGGGACGAGACGGTGTTCCGCCGCATCGCCGCCGACTTCGCCCCGGTGGCCGAGCGCGCGGGCCTGGGGCGGGTGGACGCCCTGCCGCTCTCCGCCCGCACCGGCGACAACCTCGCCGTCCGCTCGGCCCTCACCCCCTGGTTCGACGGGGCGCCGCTCCTGGAGGTGCTGGAGACCGCGCCCGCGGGCGACGACGCGGCCGCCGGCCCGTTCCGTTTTCCCGTGCAGTACGTCAACCGGCCGCACGCCGACTTCCGCGGCTTCGCGGGCACGGTGGCCTCCGGCTCCGTGCGGGTGGGCGACGCGGTGGTGGTGGCGGGGTCGGGCGCGCGCACGACGGTGGCGCGTGTGGTCACCGGCGACGGCGACGCGCAGGAGGCGCGGGCGGGCGAGGCGGTGACGCTGACGCTCGCCGACGAGGTGGACGTCGCGCGCGGCGACCTCCTGTGCGACCCCCGGGCGCGGCCCGCAGTGTCCGGCGCGATCGCCGCCCGGCTGATCTGGATGTCGGATCAGGCGCTGCGGCCCGGCCATCCCTACCTCCTCAAGCTCGGCGGCCGCACCGTCGCCGCGCGGGTGACGCGGGTGCGCTCCCGGCTGGACGTGGACGACCTGTCCGAGGCGCCCGCCGAAGGGCTGGAGCTGAACGGGATCGCGGGATGCGAGCTGGCGCTGGCCGAGCCGCTGGCCTTCGACGCCTACGCCGAGAACCGCCGCACGGGCGGGTTCATCCTGATCGAGCCGCGATCGGGCGCCACGGTAGCGGCGGGTCTGGCCGAGCGGACGCTCGGGCGCGCCACGGACGTCCATCGCCACGACCTGCACGTGCGCCGCGGCGACCGCGAGCGGCTGGCCGGGCACCGGGGCCTGTGCGTCTGGCTCACCGGCCTGTCGGGCTCGGGCAAGTCCACGGTGGCCGACGCCCTGGAGACGCGACTGCACCACCGCGGCGTACGCACCCTGGTGCTGGACGGCGACAACCTGCGCCACGGGCTGAACCGCGACCTGGGCTTCTCGCCCGCCGACCGCGCGGAGAACGTCCGCCGCACCGCGGAGGCCGCGCGCCTCCTGGTGGAGAGCGGGGCGGTGGCGATCGTCGCCCTGGTCTCCCCCCTGCGCGCCGACCGGGAGGCCGCGCGCGCCCTGTTCGACGCCCGCGACTTCGTGGAGGTGCACGTGGACGCCTCCGTGGCGCTCTGCGCCGAGCGCGACGCCAAGGGGCTCTACGCCCGCGCGCTCCGGGGCGAGATCGCCGACTTCACCGGCATAAGCGCACCGTACGAGGCGCCGGACGCGGCCGATCTGGTGCTCGACTCGGCCCGGCTCGCCCCGGCGGAGGCCGCCGCGGTCATCGACGCGGCGCTGGCCGATCGGCTGGCGGCCGGGCCCGAGCCGGATGCGCTGGAGGACGGCGCGGCGATTTGAGGCTCGCCCGCGGCTGCGCGTGCATCCTTTAGACCACGGTCGCGCAGGCGGGGTGCGCGCGCCTCGCGCCCCGGCGCTTCCCAGCGAGGTCGCCCGCGGGCTAGGAGCCCGCATGGCCTGCGGCCCCGCCCCTTCGCACACCGCATGAGCGACGCCCCCACGCCGCCGCCCGCCCGCCGCGCGGGATGGAGGAGCTGGCTGGCGCTGACGGTGGGCGTGGCGCTGGCCGCCGCGCTCACCCTGGCCTTCGGCGTGCGCCCGGTGCTGGCGGCCGTGGCCTCCGTGAGCCTGCCGGGCTTCGCCGCCATGTGCCTCGCCTGGACGGGGGTGCTGGTGCTCCTGGGCTCCGCCTGGATGCTGGTGGCCGCGGACGCGGGCCCGCGCGGGCTCCCCGGCTTCGCCTGGGCGCGCACCGTCCGGGAGGCGGCGGCCGATCTCCTGCCCTTCAGCCAGGTGGGGGGCCTCGTCCTGGGCGCGGAGGCGGCGGCGGTCGCCACCGGCCTCTCCGCGGCGGCGGTGTGGGCGGCGCTGGTGGTGGACCTCACCACCGAGATGGCGGCGCAGCTGGTCTACACGCTCGGCGGCGTGGCCGGGCTCGGCTGGCGGCTGACGCGCGCGGACGCGGCGGCCACGGCCGGCGCGG
>CAXSHO010000095.1:0-7950 GCA_964237305.1 uncultured Caulobacteraceae bacterium | reverse complement strand
CGCTTAACCCGCCATGCGGCCGACGGGGGCGGCGCGGAAGGCGGGGCGGCGGTGCTGTGGGGCGGGGCCGCGCTCCTGGCCGCGGGGGCGGCGCTCACCACCGCCTTCGTGCTGCTGCAGCGCAAGGGCGTGGCCTGGGCGGGGCGGTTCGCCTCGCGCTGGCTGCCCGGTGCGGTGAAGGGGGCGGCGTCCATCCAGCTGGAGCTCGACCGCGCCTACGTCCGGCGGGGCGCGCTGGCGCTGTCCACGGCCGTGCACACGGCGGGCTGGGTGGCGAGCGGGCTGGTCTCCTGGGGGCTGCTGCGGCTGATGGGCTCGCCGCTGCCGGTGATGGACGTCCTGATCGTGGAGAGCCTGCTGTCGGCGGCCAAGAGCTTCGGCTTCGCCATTCCCGGCGCGCTGGGTGTGCAGGAGGCGGCCTACGCGGTCATCGGCCCGCTGTTCGGCCTGCCGCCGCAGACCGCGCTGGCGCTGTCGTTGCTGAAGCGCGCGCGCGACATCGCGGTGGGCGTGCCGGTGCTGGTGGTGTGGCGGGTGCTGGAGGCGCGGCGGGCGGCGCGGGGCGTCACGGCGGCGTCCGCCCGGTGACGGCGGTGTCGGCGGAGGTCTTGCCCTCCATGGCGTGGTTCAGCTCCGCCCCCGCCAGCACCACGAGCATGATCGTCCAGAGCCACACGAGGAGGCCGATGATGGAGCCCAGCCCGCCATACGTCCGCTCGTAGGAGGCGAAGCGCGCGAGGTAGAGCGTCATCCCCGCGGAGGTGACGAGCCCCGCCGCCGCCGCCAGCGCGCTGCCCGGCGTCACCCAGCGCCAGCGGGCGCGGGGCCGGTCGGGGCCGTAGCGGTAGAGCAGCGCCAGCGCCCCCACGAGCCCGGCGAACAGCAGCACCCAGCGACCCACGAGCCGGAGCGCCGCCGCCCAGGCCACCCGCTCGTCCGACAGGTCGGACGACTTCAGCACCAGCCAGCCCACCGTGAGCAGCGTAACGGCCACGCCCGCCGCGAAGGCGACGCCCAGCAGGCGCCGCACCCACCACGACCGGGTCTCCTCCACCAGGTAGGCGGTGTTCAGCCCCGTCATCACCGCGCGCACGGAGGAGGTGGCGCTGAGCAGCGACACCAGCGCGAAGCCCGCTGCGGCGAACAGGAGGCGCGCGGGCGGGCCGTGGGCGAACCGCACCATCTCGCCTCCCACGAGCTGGAGCACGCTGCGCGGCGCCATGTCCGCGAAGGCCTGCAGCCGCCGCTCGAGCCCCTCCGGGCTCGACACCGCGCCGTAGAGCGAGCCGACGGCGGCCACGGCCGGGGCGAAGGCCAGGAAGGCGTAGAAGGTCGCGGCCGCCGCCTGGCTGGGCGCGCGGTGGTGCAGGGTGAGGCGCACCGCCGTCCACACGAGCTCGCGCCAGCCGCGCACGGAGATCTCGCCCGGGTGGTCCGCCTCTTCGCGCCGCCGCTCGGCCCGCCGCAGCCGGGCGGCCCAGCGGGTGAGGAGGGAGGGCGCAGGGCTCATCCGCTCACCGCCTGCGCCGGGCGAGCCCCTTGAGCAAGCGGCCGATCAGCGAAAGCCGCTTGGGCCTCGCCGGGGGCGCCGCGTGGGCGAGCCTGGCCGCCCGCTCGCGCCAGTCCTGCGCCTGGCCCTGCAGCCGCACGCGGTCCCGCTCGTAGGAGACCAGCGAGGCGAGGCGCTCGGCCTCCTCGGCGCGGGCGAGGCATTGTCGATGTGTCGGCATCACGACACAGTCTAGGGCTTCGAGGATGAACCCGCGATGACCTCCGCCTGCGGCGCGTCGCCTCCTCCGCCCAACGCCTTGTAGATCTGCACCAGGGTCGCCGCCCGCGTCTGCCGGGCGGAGACCAACGTCTGGCGCGCGGTGTAGGTGGTGCGCTGGGCGTCGAGCACGGCCAGGTAGGCGTCCGCACCGCGGCGGTACCGGGCGTCCGAGAGCTTCAGGGTGATCTCGCCCGCCTGCACGAGCCGCGTCTGCGCGGCCAGGAGCGCCTCCACGGTGCCCGCCGCGGCCAGGGCGTCGGCGGTCTCGCGGAAGGCGGTCTGGACCGCCTTCTCGTACTGCGCCACGGCGATGTCGCGGTTCACCTTGGAGAGCTTGAGGTTGGCGCGGTTGCGGCCGTAGTCGAAGATCGGCAGCGTGACGTTGGGGGCGAAGGTGTAGGTCCCCGTCCCCGAGCCGAACAGCTGGCTCAGGTACAGGCTGGACGTGCCGCCCGACGCCGTGAGCGAGACGGAGGGGAAGAAGGCCGCCCGCGCCGCGCCGATGTCGGCGTTGTAGGCCAGGAGGTCGTGTTCGGCCTGCAGCACGTCGGGCCGCTGGAGGAGCACGGTGCTGTCCAGCCCCGCCGGGGCGTTCGCCATCATGGGCAGGCTGTCGTCCAGGCCCGTGGGCAGGAGCTCGACCGGAACGACGGCGCCGGCGACCAGGTTCAGGGCGTTGTAGTCCTGCTCGCCCTGGGCGGTGTAGGTGGCGATGTCGCTGGCCGCCTGCTCGGCCAAGGTCTGCGCCTGGCGCACGTCCAACTCGGAGGCGATGCCGCCGTTGAAGCGCGCCTGCGTGAGCTTCAGGCTCTCGTTGAAGCTGGCGAAGGTCTGCCTGGCGATGTTCAGGCGCTCCCGGTCGGCGGCCAGGGTCAGCCAATCGATCGCCACCTCGGAGATCAGCGTCTCCTGCGTGGCGCGGCGCGCCTCCGCGGTGGCGAGGTACTGCTGCAGCGCCTCGCGGGTCAGGCTGCGGATGCGGCCGAACAGGTCCAGCTCGTAGGCCGAGACGCCCAGGCTGACGGCGTAGTAGCGGTAGAAGCCGCCGCCGCCCCCCGTCGCCACGCCGCCCGCGCCCCCCGCCGAGCCGCCGCCGGTCCCGCCCGCGCTGCCCACGCCCGTTCCGCCCGACGCCCCGCCCACGGAGGTGGGGGTGGTGGAGCCGACGCCGCCCAGCCCGGAGCCCGACCGGCCGTAGGTGGCGTTGGCGCCGGCGCTGACGGTGGGCAGGAGGTCCGCCCGCTGCACGCGGTAGCGCGCGCGCGCCGCCTCGATGTTGAGCACGGCGACACGCAGGTCGCGGTTGTCGGCCAGGGCGCGCCCGATCACCGCCTTCAAGCGCCCGTCGGTGAAGAAGGACTCCCAGCGGATGGAGGAGATCGGCGCGGCGCCGGGCGTCTGCACGGGATAGTCGCCGCCGGACGGGAAGGCGGCGGGCGTGGGCAGCGCCGGGCGCTCGTAGCGCGGCTCCAGCGTGCAGCCCCCCATGAGGAGACCGAGCGCCGCACCCGCGGCGAGGAGGGGAGGGAGCCGCTTCACGCCGGCGTTCCTTCCACGTTCTCGCGCGCGACCTCGTCGGCGGGCGTGTCCTTGGGCTTGGAGGGCAGCCACCGGCGGACCAGCACGTAGAACAGCGGCACGAAGAAGATGGCCAGGATCGTGCCGGAGAGCATGCCGCCGATCACGCCGGTGCCGATGTCGGTCTGGCTGCCCGAGCCCGCGCCGGACGACACGGCCAGCGGGAACACGCCCGCGATGAAGGCCAGCGAGGTCATCAGGATGGGCCGCAGCCGCAGCCGCGCGGCCTCCAGCGCGGCGTCCAGCGGCGACCGGCCCTCGCGCTCCGCCCCTTCGGCGAACTCCACGATCAGGATGGCGTTCTTGGCCGCCAGCCCCATGGTGGTGAGCAGGCCCACCTGGAAGTAGACGTCGTTCTGGAAGCCGCGGAGCGTGGCGGCCAGGAGCGCGCCCACGATGCCGAGCGGGATCACCAGCACCACCGCCAGCGGCACCGACCAGCTCTCGTAGAGCGCCGCCAGCGCCAGGAACACGACCAGGATCGACAGGGCGTAGAGCATCGGCGCCTGCCCTCCCGACGACCGCTCCTCGTAGCTGAGGCCGGTCCACTCGAAGCCGAAGCCCGCGGGCAGCTTCTTGGCCAGCCGCTCCATGGCGTCCATGGCCGCGCCGGTGGAGACGCCGGGCGCCGCCGACCCCTGTATCTCGGCGGAGGGCAGGCCGTTGTAGCGCTCCAGCCGCGACGGCCCCGTGATCCAGTGCGAGGAGGAGAAGGCGGAGAAGGGCGCGAGCGTGCCCGTCGCGCCGCGCACGAACCAGCGGTCGAGGTCGGACGGGCTGGAGCGGTAGGGCGCGTCGCCCTGCATGTAGACGCGCTTCACCCGCCCGCGGTCGATGAAATCGTTGATGTACGACCCGCCCCAGGCGGAGGAGAGGGTGGCGTTCACGTCGGCGATCTGCAGGCCCAGCGCGGTGGCGCGGGCGGGGTCCACGTCGAGCTTCAGCTGCGGCACGTCCGGGAGGCCGTTGGGGCGCACCTGCGCCAGCGCCGGGTCGGTGGCCGCCATGCCCAGGAGCTGGCCCATGGCCGCGGTGGTCTTGTCGTGGCCCTGGGCGGCGTTGTCCTTCAGCTCGAAGTCGAAGCCGTTGACCTGGCCGAGCTCCTGCACGGCGGGGGGGATCACGGTGAAGACCTGCGCGTCGCGGATGGAGCCGAGCGCGCCGAGCGCGCGCTCGGCGACGGCGCCCGCCTTGGCCGACGCCTTCTTGCGCTCGCTCCAGTCCTTCAGCTGCAGGAAGGCCAGGCCGGCGTTCTGGCCCGCGCCGCCGAACGAGAAGCCCGCCACGGTGAACAGGCCCTCCACGTTGTCCTTCTCGTCGTTGAGGAAGTGGTCCTCCACCTTCTTGTTCACCGCCAGGGTGCGCTCGAAGGTGGCGCCCGGGGCCAGCTGCACCAGCGCGAAGGCGCTGCCCTGGTCCTCCTCCGGCAGGAAGCCCGTGGGCAGCTTGACGAACAGGAACACCATCACCGCGCAGATCGCGGCGAAGGCGATCACCGAGAAGATCCAGCCGCCGATCATGCCCTTCAGCCCGCGCTCGTAGCGGCGCACGCCCCGGTCGAAGGTGCGGTTGAACCAGCCGAAGAAGCCGCGCTTGGCGCGGCCCTTGGTGGGCTTCAAGAGCGTGGCGCAGAGCGCGGGCGTCAGCACCAGCGCCACGATCACCGACAGCACCAGCGCCGAGACGATGGTCACGGAGAACTGGCGGTAGATCACCCCCGTGGCCCCGCCGAAGAAGGCCATGGGCAGGAACACGGCCACCAGCACCAGGACGATGCCGATCAGCGCTCCGGTGATCTCGCCCATGGACTTGCGGGCGGCCTCCCTGGGCGAGAGGCCCTCCTCCTCCATCACGCGCTGGGTGTTCTCCACCACGACGATGGCGTCGTCGACGAGGAGCCCGATGGCCAGCACCATGGCGAACAGCGTCAAGGTGTTGATGGAGTAGCCGAACAGCGCCAGCACGCCGAAGGTGCCGAGCAGCACCACGGGCACCGCGATCGTCGGCACCAGCGTGGCGCGCCAGTTCTGCAGGAACAGGAACATGACGATGAAGACGAGCACGATCGCCTCGATCAGCGTCTCCACCACGTGCTCGATGGAGATCTTCACGAAGGGCGTGGAGTCGATGGGAAAGACGTACTTGATGTCGGGCGGGAAGTCGGCTGAGAGCTCCTTCACCCGCGCCTTGATGGCGTCGGCGGTCTTCAGCGCGTTGGCGCCGGGGGCCAGGCGCAGGGCGATGCCGGCGGCGGGGTGGCGGTTGTAGCGGCTGATGACGTTGTAGTTGTCCTGCCCGAGCTCCACGCGCGACACGTCCGACAGCTTCACGACGGAGCCGTCGGTGTTGGTCTTGACGATGATCCCGCGGAACTCCTCGGGCGTCTTCAGCCGCGTCTGGGCGGTGATGATGGCGTTCAGCTGCTGGCCCGCGGGTGCGGGGGCCGCGCCGATCTGGCCGGAGGAGACCTGGGCGTTCTGCGCCAGCACCGCGGCGCGGACGTCGCCCACGACCAGGCCGTAGCTGTAGAGCTGCTGGGGGTTCAGCCAGATGCGGATGGCGTACTGGCTGCCGAAGATCTGGCTGTCGCCCACGCCCGAGACGCGGCTCAGCGGGTCCTGCAGCTTGGACACGATGTAGTCGGACACGTCGCCGTTGGTGTGGCTGTCGTCCGCCGAGTAGAGGCCCACGATCAGGAGGAAGTTGCGCGCGGTCTTGGCGACGACGAGCCCCTGCTGCTGCACCTCCTGCGGCAGGAGCGGCGTGGCCAGCTGCAGCTTGTTCTGCACCTGCACCTGCGCGATGTCGGGATTGGTGCCCTGGTTGAAGGTGACGGTGATCGCCGCCTGGCCCGAGCTGTCGCTCGTGGACGAGATGTAGCGCAGGCCGTCCAGCCCCTTCATCTGCTGCTCGACCACCTGGGTGACCGTGTTCTCCAGCGTCTCGGCCGAGGCGCCCGGATAGATGGCGGTGATCCCGACGGAGGGGGGCGCGATGGCGGGGTACTGCGCCACGGGCAGGCTCAGGATCGAGAGCACCCCCGCCAGCATGACGATGATCGCCAGCACCCAGGCGAAGATCGGGCGGTCGATGAAGAAGCGGGACATCTAGCGCGCTCCCGCACCCTTGGCGCCGGCGGGCGGCGGGGGCGGCGCGGCGGGGCGGGAGCCCGCGGGCACGGCCCCGCCGATCGGGCCGGGCCCGCGCAGCTTCACCAGCCCCTCCGTGATCAGCTTGTCGCCCGGCTGGAGCCCGGCGGTCACCAGCCACTTGTCGCCGATCGCCCGGTCGGTCTGCAGAATGCGCGGCTGGGCGGACTTGCCGTCCGGCGACACCACCATGACGGTGGGCTGGCCGTGCTCGTTGCGCGACACGGCCTGCTGGGGCGCGATGCGCGCGCGGACGTACATCCCGGGCAGGAGCGTGCGGTTCCCGTTGGCGAACAGCGCCCGCAGCGTCACCGAGCCGGTGGTGGGGTCCACCTGCGCGTCGGAGAAGCGGACGCGGCCTTCCAGCGGGTAGGTCGAGCCGTCCGACAGGACGAGCCGGACCTGCGCGCTCTGCGGTCCCGCGCCGACCAGCTGGCCGCCCGCGAGGTCGCGCTTCAGCTTCAGGAGGTCGTCGGCGGACTGGACGAGGTCCACGTAGATCGGATCCAGCTGCTGGATGGTGGCCAGCGCCTGCGTCTGCCCCGCGGTGGCGAGGCCCCCTTGCGTCACCGTCGCCCGGCCGATCCGGCCCGACACCGGGGCGGTGACCCGCGTGTAGCCGAGGTTGATGCGCGCGGTGCGCACCTGGGCGTCGCCCAGCGCCACGTTCGCCTGCACCTGGCCGTAGGCGGCGCGGGCGTCGTCGGCGTCCTGGCGGCTCACGGCGTTGATCTTGACGAGGTCGGCGTAGCGTTCCGACTTGAGCTTGGCGGTGGCGAGGTTGGCGCGGTAGTTGGCCGCCTGCGCCACCGCCTGCGCCAGCGCGGCCTGATAGGGCGCCGGCTCGATCACGTAGAGCGTCTGCCCCGCGCGCACGTCGGCGCCTTCGGTGAACAGCCGCGATTGGATCACCCCGTTCACCTGCGGCCGCACGTCGGCCAGCACGTAGGCGGCGGTGCGCCCGGGCAGCTCGCTGTAGAGCGTCACAGGCTGCGCCTGCACGGTGACGTAGCCGACCTCCGGAGGCGGCGGCATGGGCGGCGGCGGCGGCTTGCACGCGGCCAGGCCCACGGCGAAGGTGAGCGCCGTGCAGGCGCCGAGGCGGGCTGGCTTCATAGGACGGACACACCCCCCGGACCCCGGGGAGGAGGCCCGCTCGACGTCGTTGGACGGCGTGGGAATGAACGTTCACTCCCAGCGCGGCGCGTGTTATGGCTCCGGCGTCGCGGCGTCAAGACGAAAGGCCGCAGCTTGTGTCGACCCACCGACAGGAAACCTGCCGCGCATGAGCCAGCCTGCGATCGCGCCGCCGCCGGACCGCCGCCGCCAGATCCTGGACGCGGCGGAGGCGTGCTTCCGCGAGGAGGGCTTCCACGGCGCCAGCATGGCGCGCATCGCCGCCCGGGCGGGCATCAGCGTCGGCCACATCTATCGCTACTTCGAGAACAAGGA
>CAXSHO010000094.1:0-12830 GCA_964237305.1 uncultured Caulobacteraceae bacterium | reverse complement strand
GGCGGGCGACGCCTCGCTCGTGGGCGTGGAGCCGGAGGGGGCGGACATCGCCTCCCAGGGGCTGGGCTGGACGTCCACCCACGAGAGCGGCATGGGCGACCACACCATCACCAGCGGGCTGGAGGGCGCCTGGACTCCCACCCCCACCACCTGGGACATGACCTACTTCGACATGCTGCTCGACCACGAGTACGAGCTGGTGCACAGCCCCTCCGGAGCCAAGCAGTGGCAGCCCAAGGGCTCGCCCGCCGAGACGCTGGCGCCCGGCGCCCACAGCCCCGACCGGCGCGTGCCCACCATGATGTCCACGGCCGACATGGCGCTGAAGGTCGACGCCAAGTACCGGGCCATCTGCGAGGAGTTCCGCGCCGACCCCGCCTACTTCGCCGACGCCTTCGCCCGCGCCTGGTTCAAGCTGTGCCACCGCGACATGGGCCCCAAGGCCCGCTATCTCGGCCCCGAGGTGCCCGCCGAGGACCTCATCTGGCAGGACCCGGTGCCCACCGCCGAAGGCGCGCCGATCGACGCCGCCGACGTGGCGGCGCTGAAGGGCGAGATCGCGGCCACGGGGCTGACGGCGGCCGAACTGGTCGCCACCGCCTGGGCCTCGGCCTCCACCTACCGCGGGTCCGACCACCGGGGCGGCGCCAACGGCGCGCGCATCCGGCTGGCCCCGCAGAAGGACTGGGAGGTCAACCAGCCCGAGCAGCTGGCCCGGGTGCTCTCGGCGCTTGAGGGCGTGAAGGCGAAGTTCGACGGCGCGGGCGGCCGCACCGTGTCGCTGGCCGACCTTATCGTGCTGGCGGGCGGCGTGGGCGTCGAGCAGGCGGCCAAGGCCGCGGGTCAGGCGGTGGAGGTCCCCTTCACCCCCGGCCGCACCGACGCCACGCCCGAGCAGACGGACGCGGCGGGCTTCGACGTGCTGGAGCCCAAGGCGGACGGTTTCCGCAACTACCTCCAGGTCCGCTACAACGTGCCCACCGAGGAGCTCCTCATCGACCGGGCGCAGCTCCTGGGGCTCAGCACGCCGGAGATGACGGTCTTGGTGGGCGGCCTGCGCGTGCTGGGCGCCAACGTGGGCGGCAACACCCACGGCGTGTTCACCGACCGGGTCGGGCAGCTGACCAACGACTTCTTCGTCAACCTCCTGGACATGGGCACCGCCTGGAAGGAGACGGACACGCGCGCCGACGAGACCTTCACGGGCACCGACCGCCACACGGGCGAGCCCCGGTGGACCGCCACGCGCACCGACCTCGTGTTCGGCTCCAACTCGCAGTTGCGCGCGGTGTGCGAGGTCTACGCCTCGGCCGATGCGGGCGCGAAGTTCGTCAAGGACTTCACGGCCGCCTGGACCAAGGTGATGAACGCCGACCGCTTCGACCTCGCCGGGGAGCGGGTGGGGGCGTGATCCCGGCGGGAGGGGCGGGCCGGCGCGTCAGGCGCGGCCTCCCCTCCCCCGTCATCGCGGCGAGGGTTGCGGCCGGGGCGGCGGCGGCGACGACGCCGCGCCGCGTCAGCGGCCCCGGAACTCCGGTTTCCGCTTCTCCACGAAGGCGGCCATGCCCTCCTTCTGGTCGTCCAGCGCGAACAGGCTGTGGAACAGGCGGCGCTCCAGCTTCACGCCCTGGCTGAGCGTGGTCTCGTAGGCGGCGTCGACCATCTCCTTGTTCATCATCACCGCCAGGGGGGCGGAGGCGGCGATCTTGCGGGCCACCTTCAGCGCCTCGTCCAGCAGCTCGGCGGCGGGCACCACGCGGCTGACGAGGCCGGCGCGCTCGGCCTCCGCGGCGTCCATCATGCGGCCGGTGAGGATCATCTCCATGGCCTTGGACTTGCCGACGAAGCGGGTCAGGCGCTGGCTGCCGCCGATGCCCGGGGCGACGCCCAGGTTGATCTCGGGCTGGCCGAACTTGGCGGTGTCGGCGGCCAGGATGAAGTCGCACAGCATGGCCAGCTCGCACCCGCCGCCCAGGGCGTACCCCGCCACCGCGGCGACGATGGGCTTCCTGAACCGCTCGATCCGGGCGGAGGGGGCGGCGAAGAAGTCGGAGGCGAACATCTGGGCGAAGCTCTTGTCGCTCATCTCCTTGATGTCGGCGCCCGCGGCGAAGGCCTTCTCCGAGCCGGTGAGCACGACGCATCGCACCGTGTCGTCGCTCTCCGCCACGTCCAGCGCGGCGGACAGCTCCTCCAGGAGCGCGGTGGAGAGCGCGTTCAGCGCGTCGGGCCGGTGCAGCCGGATCAGGAGCACGCCGTCTGCGGTCTCGGTGCGCAGGTTGCGGTAGGGGCTGACGAGCTCGGGCACATCCATCTCCATCTGTCATCCCGGCCGAAGCGCAGCGGAGAGCCGGGACCCAGGGCTGCGCGCGCGACCGTCTCTCCTGGATCCCGGGTCGGCTGCGCCGCCCGGGACGACAGGCGCGGCTATCTGGGCCCGTCCACGGCGACGCCGTCGCGGCGGAGCAGGGCGGGAACGGACTCGGGGCCGACCAGGTGCCCTACGCCAACCACCGCGAAGGTGCGGCCGGGCTGCTTGATCATCGCCTCGATCTCGCCCACCCAGCGGTGGTTGCGGTCGACCACCAGGCGGCGGTAGGCGCCGGGCGCGTCGCGCTTGAGCTCGTCGAGCCCCTCGTGCTCGATCGTCCGCACGTCGCCGCGGGCCCAGGCGGCGGCGAGGCGGGCGAAGCCGTCGGGGTCGGTCTCGATCTCGTGCAGCGTCTCCTCCAGCGCCTTGACCTGGTCTTCGCGCGTCCCGCCCGCGAGCGCGGCCAGCTGGTCGTCCACGCTCTCGAAGGCGCCGCGGGTGGAGCCGGCGGGGGCGGCGACGTCGATCTGGTGCTCCACGCCCAGATCCTGCCGGGCGCCGGCCTTGGTGAACCAGGTCACCGACAGCACCACCTCCGCCAGCCACGGCTGCATGGGGTCGAGCGCGGCGACGGGCAGGCCGAGCTTCGTGGCCAGGGCCTCCAGCCGGGCGCGGCCGACCGGCGTCATCTGCGGCCGCAGCGTCTCGCCGGCGGGCAGGCGGCCGAGTGACTGGAGCTTGGTCACCGCCCCCGCCTGCGCGGCGGGGTCCAGCGGGATCTCGAACATCACGCGGTCGGCGCGGGCGAGCACCGCCTGGAGCGCCGGGCTCTTCCACTGCGTGGACTCCTGCAGGAGGTGCACGGAGCCGAACAGCGTCACCTCGCCCCCGCCGCGGGGGCCGTGCACCGTCCACACCGGAGGCTCGGCGCGGGCGGGGGTGCAGGCCGCCAGGGCGAGGGCGGCGCCCGCGAGAAGGCGTGGGAGGGGAAGGATCATCGAGGCTCTCTACCGCTGGCAGCGGGGGCAGTGGAAGGTGGAGCGGCCGCCCTGCACCAGCCGCGCCACCTCGCCCCGGCACCGCGGCTGGGCGCAGGGCTCGCCCTCGCGGCCGTAGACGCGGAAGCTGTGCTGGAAATAGCCGAGCGCCCCGTCCGCCGCGCGGTAGTCGCGCAGGGTGGAGCCGCCCGCCGCGATCGCCTCCTCCAGCGTCCCGACGATCTCCGCCGCCAGCCTGCGCACACGCGGAAAGGCGAGGTCGCCGGCGGGCGTCTCCGGTGCGATGCGCGCGCGGTGGAGCGCCTCGCACACGTAGATGTTGCCGAGCCCCGCCACCACGCGCTGGTCCAGGAGCGTGTCCTTCACGTTGCGGATGCGGCCCGCAAAGGCGCGGAGGAGGTGGGCGGCGGCGAAGTCCGGCCCCAGCGGCTCGGGCCCCAGCCCTGCGAACCAGCGGCTCTCGCCCAGGGCGGCGGTGGGCACGAGGTCCATGTAGCCGAAGCGCCGTGCGTCGTTGAAGGCGACGCCCACCCCCGCGTCCGTCTCCAGCAGCAGGTGGTCGTGCCTGGGATCACCACCCGCCGCATGCTCGAAGCGCCCGGGCCGGTGGCCGCCCACGGTGAAGCGTCCGGTCATGCCGAGGTGGGTGACCCAGGTCTCGCCCGTGTCCAGCGCCGCCAGGAGGTACTTGGCGCGCCGCTCCAGCCGCTCCACCCGCGCGCCCCGCAGCCGCTCGGCGAAGCGGGCGGGGAGCGGAAAGCGCAGGTCGGGACGGCGCAGGTCCACCCGCGCCAGCCGCGTCCCGACCAGGTGCGGCGCGAGCCCCCGGCGCACGGTCTCGACCTCGGGAAGCTCGGGCATGGCCGCCACATAGGCGGCGGGGGCCGCCCGCGCGAGCCGGTCAAGCACGCTTGACATACCCCCGCCGCCGTGTGACAAGCACCCTTGTCATCCTGCGAGGCGCAATGTTCAAGGACGCGACACCCGCCGGCCGCCGCTACACGGTGCGCCTCCTGGCCTCCATGGCGTTATACGCCGCGGTGTTCCTCACCGCGCGGCCGTTCACCGCCACCTACGCCTCGGTCCCGCTGCGGATCGCCGTCGCGCTGGCGCTCGCCTGCTCGGTGATCGGCGTGGTGGCCGCCATCGGTCGCTACCTCGTGGAGGAGGACGACGAGTACCTGCGCCAGCGCCAAGCGCAGGCGGTGATCGTGGCCACCGGGCTGACGCTCTCGGTCTGCACGCTGTGGGGCTACCTCGCCGTCATGCGGCTGGTGGGCGACCTGCCCGCCTGCGACGTGTTCGTGCTGTTCAACGCGAGCTGGCTCGCCGTGATCGCCGCCCGCCGGGTGCTCGGGCGGTGACGAACCGCCTGCGCGAACTGCGCGCCGTCCGCGGCTGGAGCCAGGGCGACTTGGCCGAGAAGCTGGGCGTGTCGCGCCAGAGCGTGAACGCGCTGGAGACGGGCAAGTATGACCCCAGCCTGCCCCTGGCCTTCCGCATCGCCCGCCTGTTCGAGGCGCCGATCGAGGACATCTTCACCGACGCGGCCTGAGCCGCACCCACCAAGAAGGAGACCCACCATGACCCACCTCGCCCCCACCCCCCGCACGACGCTCGCCCTGCGCGGGCTGGCCCTCGCCTCCGCCGCCGTGGTCTTCGCCTCGGGCGCGCCGCGCCCCGCATGCGCGCAGGCGGCCGCTCCCGCCGCCGCCGCGCCCGCCCCGATTGTGCAGAAGCTCTTCCCCGACAGCCGCATGATCACCCGCGACCGCATCAGCGTGGAGGTGCTCGGCGCCGGGCCGGACATCGTGATGATCCCCGGCCTCGCCTCTTCGCGCGAGACCTGGCGGCGCACGGCGGAGCGCCTGCGCGGCCGCCATCGCGTGCACCTCGTCCAGGTGGCGGGCTTCGCGGGCGAGCCGGCGCGCGGCGACGCCTCCGGCCCGGTGCTCGCGCCCGTGGCCGCCGACGTGGACGCCTACCTCGCCACCCTGCACGCGCCCGTGGTCATGGGCCACAGCCTGGGAGGCACGCTGGCGCTGCAACTCGCCGAGACGCACCCGGAGCACATGTCCAAGCTCCTGATCGTGGACTCCCTGCCCTTCTACGGCGTACTGGCGGGCGGCCCCGCCGCCACGGCCGACAGCGTGCGGCCGATCGCCGAGGGCTTCCGCAGCCAGATGAAGGGCCGCATGCCCGAGCCGGTCGCCCGGGCCATGATGGGCCAGATGGTGACCGCACCCGCCGACGTGGACCGCGTGGTCTCCTGGACGCTCGCCAGCGACCCCGCCGTGGTGGGCGCCGCCATGGTGGAGGACATGACGCTGGACCTTCGACCCGGCCTCGCCGCCGTGAAGACGCCGGTCACCGTGCTCTACGAGACGCCGATCAAGCCGATGATCGAGGCGGGCTACGCCGCGCTCGCCCCCAAGACGCTGGTGGAGGTGCCCGACGCCAAGCACTTCATCATGTACGACCAGCCCGCCCGCTTCGACGCGGAGGTGGACGCCTTCCTCAAGCGCTGACCGCCATCCCCGCTCCCGCGAAGGCCGCCCTCAGCCGAGGGCGGCCACCAGCGGCCCCGCCAGGGTGCGGTCGATGGCGATCTGCAGGGCCTGCAGGAGGAGGATCAGGATGATGGGCGACAGGTCCAGCCCGCCCAGCGGCGGGATGAAGCGGCGGATGGGGGCCAACAGCGGCGTGGTCACCTGCTCCAGCGCCGAGGCGATGCGGTAGACGGTGGGGTTGCGCATGTTCACCACGTCGAAGGCGATCAGCCACGACAGGATGGCGGATACGATGACGACGAGCACCACGAGCTGGATGACGGCGTTGATCAGGAAGAGGATGGCGCTGCCCATGGGGGCTCCGGAGGCGGGGGACGCCCCCTCTACCGCCGCACCGTGACGCCCACAACGCCGCGGGCGCCGCGGGCGCCGACGCCGCCCGCCTTCGCCTTGACAGCCCGCGGGGCCCGCCGCTATCCACGCGCTCCCTCCGGGGGGCCGTAGCTCAGTTGGTAGAGCGCCTCGTTCGCAATGAGGAGGTCAGGGGTTCGACTCCCCTCGGCTCCACCAGGCCTCGTCGGGCACTTCAGCTTCAAGGACGTGCAAACCGACGGGCGTCCGGTGCGCACGGCGTGAAGCGGATGGCGGGGTGAAAGCGACGGCCAAGCGATAGCAGCCGTGCGGGTCAGGCGAGCCCCACCCTCACACCTTCATGCTCTTGAACACCGGCTCGGGCAGGTGGGTGATGATCGCCATGATCAGCCGCCACACGGGGCGGACGTAGACCACCTCGCGGCCGGCGCGATGCGCCTTCATCACGGCGGCGGCCACCTCCTCCGCCTCGGCCGTGAGCGGCTTGGGCAGGTCCATGCCCGCCGTCATGGCCGTGCGCACGAAGCCGGGCTTGACCGTCATCACCAGGAGCTTCGACCCGGCGAAGCGGTGGCGCATCCCGGACAGGAAGGCGTGCAGCCCCGCCTTGGCCGAGCCGTAGACGTAGTTGGTCTTGCGCCCCCGGTCGCCCGCCACCGAGCCTATGCCGATCACCGCGCCCTCCCCGCCCGCCGCCGCGATCCGCTCGGCGGCCTCGGCCAGGAGGAGCGCGGGGCCGACGTAGTTGGTCTCCATCAGGAGGCGCGCGTGGGCGGGGTCGGCCTGCGCCTGCGCCTGGTCACCCAAGAGGCCGGCCACCATGACTACCGTGCGCGGCGTCTCGCCCAGCTCGTCGAACCAGGCGGCGGGGTCGACGGCGGTGACGTCGAGCTCCACGGCGCGGGCGGGCACGCCCGAGCGCAGCGACAGGTCGGCCACGTCCGCGTCGAGCCGCGCGCTGTCGCGGGCGGCGAGGATCACCTCCAGCCCCGCCCGCGCGTACTCGCCGGCGATGCAGCGGCCGATGTCGGAGTGGGCGCCGATGACGAGCACGGGGCCGTGGAGGTCGTTCAAAGGCCGAGCCTTTCGGAGAGAAGCGAGCGGAAGCGCCGCTGCGGGTCGTAGCGGTCGCGAAGCGTGCGGAAGCGGTGGAGGTCCGGGTAGCCGCGCAGCATGGAGGCGCCCGCCCGCGCGTCCTTGGCGAGGTAGAGGCGCCCGCCGTGGTCGAGCACGATCGCGTCCAGCTCGTTGAGGAGGCTGAAGTTCGCCGCGTCCGCCTTGAAGTCGAGCGCCAGCGTCCAGCCCGGCATGGGGAAGGAGAGCGGGCAGCCCGGCGTGGCGTCGCCCATCAGCTTCAGCACCGCCAGGAACGAGCCCGCGCCCCGCGCCGCGATGCGCGTGAGCATGGTCGCGAGCGCCTCGCGCGCGCCGCCGGGCGGCAGCACGCACTGGTGCTGGGTGAAGCCCTGCGGGCCGTAGATGCGGTTCCACTCCAGCACCGAGTCGAGCGGGTAGAAGTAGGGCTCGTAGTCCACGTAGGACCGGCCCGGCCGCCCGCGCGCCCAGTACAGCGCGTTGAAGGCGCGCACGCTCAGCGGGTTCAGCGCGAAGGCGGGGAAGTCGACGGGCACGCGCTTGTCGCGCTTCGGCCGGTGCGGCGGGGCGTCGCCGGCCTCCGCCGCGACGGCGTGCTCGCCCAGGTGGACGAGGCTGCGGCCCTGGGCGCGGCCGGTGGCCAGGCAGTCGATCCACGCCACGGAGTAGGTGGAGGCGCGGTTCGCCTCGAACGCCTCCATGGCGGCGTCGAGGTTCGGCGCGGCGATCGTGTCCTGCCGCACGCGGGCGCTCTGGACGGGGACGAGGCGGAAGGCGAGGCGCAGGACCACGCCGCACAGCCCCATGCCGCCGACGGTGGCGGCGAAGAGGTCGTCGCCGGGCGTGGCGCGCTCCACGCTCCCGTCGGCCAGCAGCACGTCGAGCCACAGGAGGTGGCGGCCGAAGGAGCCGGCGCCGTGGTGGTTCTTGCCGTGGACGTCGCAGGCCGCCATGCCGCCCAGCGTCACGAACTTGGTGCCGGGGGTCACGGGCGGGAACCAACCCCGCGGCGCGAAGGTGCGCACCACGTCGGCCAGCAGCACGCCCGCCTCGGCGACCAACTCGCCGGTGGCGGGGTCGAAGGACAGGAGGCGGTTGGAGCGGCCGAGCTGGAGCACGCCCTCGCCGTTCAGCGCCGCGTCGCCGTAGGCGCGGCCGGCGCCGCGGGGGATCCAGCTCCGCGCTTCGGGCAGGCGCGCGCGCGCCTCGGCCTCGCCGCGGACATCGGCGGTGCGGCAGGGCAGGCGGGGGTAGCGGCCCCAGCCCGCCAGGACCTCCGTCATGCGAGGGGCGTCACGGGCGCGGCGGCGTCACAGGGCGGCGGCCGCCAGCGCCAGGCCCGCGATCACGCCGCAGACCTGGCTCGCCCGGTCGCGAACGGCGAACACCAGCGGGTCGTCGTGCATCTCGCCCCGGTGCGCCTTCATCAGCATGCGGCTCACCCAGTAGAGCACCACCACGCAGATCAGCCACAGCCGATGCGGCGCCTTGTACAGCGCGTCCACCGCCGGGCTGTTGAAGTAGAGCGCCAGCACCACCACCGCCGTGTAGCCGGAGGCGGCGGCCATGGACTCCACCACCGGCAGGTCGCTCAACCGGTAGCCGCGGCCGGCGGGGTCGCCCTTGTCCGCCGCGATGCGGTCGGCCAGCTCGCCCGCGCGCTTCACCAGCGCGAGGCTCAGGAACAGGAACACCGCCAGCGCCTCCAGCCAGGGCGAGAGCGGCACGTCGGTGGCGTAGCCCCCGCCCACCAGGCGCGCGCCGTAGAGGCAGGCCAGCGCCACCACGTCCACCGTCATCACCCGCTTCAGGGCGAAGGAGTAGGCCAGCGTCAGGAGGTAGTAGCCCGCCAGCGTCGCCCCGAACCGCCAAGGCAGCCACGCGGCGATGGCCGCCCCCGCCACCAGCAGCACGGGCGCCAGCAGAGCCCCGTGGACCAGCGAGGCGCGGCCGGAGGCGAAGGGGCGCAGGCGCTTCCTCGCGTGCTCGCGGTCGCTCCGCAGGTCGAGAAGGTCGTTGAGAAGGTAGACCGACGACGCCACCAGGCTGAACGCCGCGAAGGCGGCGAGCGCGCGCCCGATCGCCAGGGCCGAGAAGTCGTGCCCGGCCAGCAGCGGCGCGAAGACCAGGAGGATCCTCCTCCGCCCGCGAATGGCCGCTGCCCGGGATGGCCATCAGGCAGGCGGCCAGCGCGCCCGGGGTGAAGTCGTGTCCCGCCAGGGCCGGCAGGAAGATCAGCACGTTCTTCATCCACTGGTGCGGCCGCAGCGCCTTGAGCATGGAGCGCACCCGTCCGCCGCGCGCGCCCACGGCCTCGTGCGCCAGTCCCTCGCGCGCCAGCCGGCCCCGCATGCGGGCGGAGGGCGCCACGACGTAGGCGGTGCGGGCGCGGCGCCACACCGCGGCGTCCACCGGGGCGTCGCCGACGTAGTCGAAGCCGCGCTCGCCGAAGCGCTGCACCAGCCGGTCGGCCTTGGCGGCGCCCGACAGGTTGCGCCCGTCGGCCGAGCCCTCCGCGCCGTCGAACAGCGCGAGGTGGTCGGCCACGGCCCGGACGTAGCGGTGGTCGGAGGCGGAGGCGAGGTGCGTCTCCCGGCCCGCCGCGCGGGCGTCGCGCACCAGGGCGAGCACGTCCTCGTCGAAGGGCAGGGTGGCGACGTCCACCAGCGCCGCATCGGCCACCGCCGCCTTGAAGGCCGCCTTGCCCCGGCGGAGCGCGAACAGCGCCCCCACCGCCGCGCGGGGGTCGGCGCCCAGGAGCGAGAGGAAGGACTCCACCAGGAGGTCCGAGCGGATCAGGGTGCCGTCGAGGTCGACCACCAGCGGCGGCTCGGCGGCGGCTGCGCCCGTGATCGCTCCCCCTCCGTCCACGTCCGTCCTCACACCGCTGCGGCCCGGCATGATCGCAGCGACTGGTGAAGACAAGGCTACGCGGTCCTACGGCCCGGCCGCGGTTCGGTCCACCCCGCCGGGGCGGGCACCATCCGCCGCTCGCGGGGGGCGTGCGGGTTCAGCGTGGAGACCCGGCGGACGCGGGCGTGCTCGCCGCGCCCGGCGGCCCGGCGCTCAGCGAGGAAGGGGCCGAGCCCGCGCCACGCGTCGCGGTAGGCGCGGCGCACGGGCGCGCCGAAGCCCTCGCGCCCCAGCACGAACAGGAACCATGCGTCGAAGGCGAGATGCCAGGGCAGGAGCGCCCAGAAGGCCCAGCCCGGCGTGTTCTTCACCCAGCACCAAACCCGGTTCCTGTGCCCGTGGTAGAGGGTGAAGGCCGAGCGGCGCCCGCTGATCGCCGAGCCCGCGTGGCGCACCACCGAGCGCGACGCGCGCCAGGAGAGCCAGCCCGCGCGCTGCAGGCGCAGGCCCATGTCCACGTCCTCGCAGTAGCAGAAGAAGCGCTCGTCGAAGCCGCCCAGCTCCAGGAACACACCGCGGCGGTACAGGGCGGCGGCCCCGCACGGCCCCATGATCTCGCCGTCGGGCGGCAGGTTCTCGGCGGAGCGGCCCTCGCGCGCCCGCCACGCCACGCCCGCCAGGTGCCAGCAGTCGCCCAGGCCGTCCAGGCGGTTGGGCTCCTCCAGCTTGTACTGGGTGGAGCCGAAGCTCGCCGCCTCCGGGTGCGTGTCGGCCGCCTCGACCAGCGCCTCGAGCCAGCCGGGATCGGGCACGGCGTCGGGGTTCAGGCAGGCCAGGAACTCGGACGCGGCCGCCCGCGCCACGGCGTTGTTGGCCACGGCGAATCCCAGGTTGCCGCCCATGTCCTGCAGGGTGAACCGCGCGTCGGGCAGGCGTAGGGCGGCGGTGGAGCCGTCGGAGGAGCCGTTGTCGGCCACCACGCACGCGAAGTCGGCGAACGTCTGCGCCGCCAGCGCGTCCACGCAGGGCTGGAGGAAGGGGCCGGACTCGTAGGCCACGATCGCCACGGTCACGCGCGGGGAGCTCATCGGCGGCGCTTGTAGAGCGCGCAGCCTCCGCCGTCACGCCGCGGGCGGCGGAGGGGCGCAATGCTCGCAGCAGTAGACCTTGCGCGTCGCCAGGACGAAGGTCGTCGTCGGCGCACCGCAGCGCGGGCAGTCCGGCTTCTTGTAGATGTTGAAGCGCGAGCGGTCGCGGCGGCTGTTGGGCCGGTGGTGCTCCACCGTGACGATCATGCCCGTGTCCACGCCCACCTGCAGCCAGCGCACCGTGTCGGCCCACAGCGCCTCCCACGCGGGGCGGAGAAGCTCGCGGCCGGGCAGGCGGGGATGCAGGCGGGCGCGCCACAGGAGCTCGGCGCGGTAGATGTTGCCGATCCCCGCCACCACCGACTGGTCCATGAGGAGCTGGCCCAGCGCGGAGCGGCTCCTGGCGATCCGCTCCCACGCGCGGTCGGGCTCCGCGTCGGCGCGCAGCGGGTCGGGACCTAGGCGGGCGAGGAGCGCCGTGCGGCCGCCTGCGTCCAGCACCTCGCAGGCGGCGGGGCCGCTCACGTCCACCGTGTAGCCCGGCGCCTCCAGCCGCACGCGCACCGCGCCCACGGGCTCGGGCGCGCCACCCCCGTAGGTGCGGATGCGGCCGTACATGCCGAGGTGCAGGTGCAGGTGGCGCCCGCCCGCGAACGGGTAGAGCAGGTGCTTGCCGAACGCCTCCACGTCGCGGCAGCGCGCGCCGTCCAGCGCCTCCGCCCCCTCCGCGAACCGCCCCTGCGGCGACGAGACGGCGAGCGTGCGCCCCTTCAGGTGCGGGCGCTGGTCCTGCGCGGCGCGGTGGATGGTGTGGCCCTCGGGCATGGGGCGGCAACGCGCGGGGACGCGGGAGGAACCCGCGCCCCCGCCGTCCTTTGATGCAGTCGAGCGAACGGAGCCTGACATGCCCCTTCCCCTCCTCGCCGCGGCGGTGCTGCAGGCGTCGCCGGCGGACGCGGGCTCCGCGGGCTGCCCCGGCCCCGGAGCGTTCCAGGCGGCCGCGCAGCTCGCCTCCGACGTGCGCAAGGGCGGGAGCACGACGGCCGCGAAGGCGCAGCTCGATCCGCTGGTCGCCGCCTGCGCGCCCGCGACGCCCTCCGGCTACATGGCGCGCCTCCTCCGGGCGGAGCTGGCCCTGAACGAGCACGACTGGGCGGTCGCCCGCAGATCGCTCACCCCGCTCGACCTGGCGCGACCCACCCCGCTGGCCGCCACCCTCGCCTTCATGCGCATGGCGGCCGACAAGGGGGCGGGCGACGCCGCCGCCTTCACCCGCGACCGCGACGCCGCGCTCGCCGCCAACGAGGCGGGCCTGCTCACCCGCGGCCGCAAGCTGGAGACCTTCGCCGCCGGCCCGTACAGCGTCGCAGCCTACGACGCGGTGGTGGACCAGCCGCCCTTCCGCCGCCTGACCGAGTTCGTCGCCACCCCCTCCGACGGCGCCGCCTACCCTGTGACGGTGATGCTCACCGACGACCTGAACACCGACAGGATCGTGTCCGAGATGGCGGCGAAGGACGGCAAGCCGGCCCAGCGCGTCTACTTCGTCGACCTCTACGAGTGCGAGCGGCACAGCACCCTGCAGCAGGCGCCCTCCGGGCCG
>CAXSHO010000093.1:0-12904 GCA_964237305.1 uncultured Caulobacteraceae bacterium | reverse complement strand
GTCACCAACCTCTGCGTGCCGACAGCGTCGGGCGTGCCGCTGCAGCTCCTGCCCAAGGAGATCAACGGCGTCCGCATCATCGGCATCGACGTGCCCGGCTTCGGCGTGCCCACCCACGCCGAGGCCAAGGACGTGCTGGCCGGCGCCATGCTGCGCTACGCCCGGGGCGAGGCCGAGCAGGGGCCGGTGCAGGCGCCCGCCACCGCCTCCGACCGGCCGACCGTGACGCTCCTGGGCGAGATGTTCCCCGCCGACCCGGTGGGGATCGGCATGATGCTGGAGCCCATGGGCCTGGCCGCCGGCCCCGTCGTGCCCACCCGCGAGTGGCGCGAGCTCTACGCCGCGCTGGACTGCGCGGCGGTGGCGGCGATCCACCCCTTCTACACCGCCAGCGTCCGCGAGTTCACCGCCGCCGGGCGCAAGACGGTGGGCTCCGCCCCCGTCGGCCGCGACGGGACCGAGGCGTGGCTGGAGAGCATCGGCGAGGCCTGCGGGATCGCCCGCAGCCGGATAGACGCCGCCAAGAACAGGACGCTGGCCGCCATCGCGGGCGCGCTCGCCGCCAAGCCGATCACCGGCCGGATCACGGTGTCCGGCTACGAAGGCTCCGAGCTTCTGGTCGCGCGCCTCCTGGTCGAGAGCGGCGCGGACGTGCCCTACGTCGGCACCGCCTGCCCGCAGACCGTCTGGTCCGATCCAGACCGCGAGTGGCTGCAGGCGCGCGGCGTGCGCGTGCAGTACCGCGCCTCGCTGGAGCAGGACCTCGCCGCCTTCGAGGAGTTCGGCCCCGACCTCGCCATAGGCACCACGCCCGTGGTGCAGCACGCCAAGGAGCGCTCCGTACCGTCGCTCTACTTCACCAACCTGATCTCGGCGCGCCCGCTGATGGGCGTGGCGGGGGCCGGCTCACTGGCGACGGTGGTCAACGCCGCCCTCGCCAATAAGGCCCGCTTCGACAAGATGAGCGCCTTCTTCGAAGGTGTCGGCCACGGCGACACCGCCGGCGTGTGGGAGGACACCCCCGTCGCGCGGCCCGAGTTCAAGGCCCGCTACGCCAAGACGCAGGCCGCCGCCCGCGCCGCCGAGCAGTCGGTGGGCACGTGACGCTGATCCTCGACCACGACCGCAGCGTCCTCGTCTTGCGCGATCGTTCGCACGGCGGTGCGACATGACCCTGATCCTCGACCACGACCGGGCGGGCGGCTACTGGGGCGCCGTCTACGCCTTCACGGCCATCAAGGGCCTGCAGGTGATCATCGACGGGCCGGTGGGCTGCGAGAACCTCCCGGTCACGAGCGTGCTCCACTACACCGACGCCCTGCCCCCGCACGAGCTGCCCATCGTCGTCACCGGCCTGGGCGAGGAGGAGCTGGGCCAGACCGGCACCGAGGCCGCCATGAAGCGGGCCTGGCGCACGCTGGACCGCGACCTGCCCGCGGTGGTCGTCACGGGCTCCATCGCCGAGATGATCGGCGGCGGCGTGACGCCCGAGGGCACCAACATCGCCCGCTTCCTGCCGCGCACCATCGACGAGGACCAGTGGCAGAGCGCCGACCGGGCGCTCACCTGGCTGTGGACGCAGTTCGGCCCCAAGAAGGGCCCGCCGAAGCTCCGCCCACGCGCCGAGGGCGAGAAGCCGCGCGTCAACATCGTCGGCGCCACCTACGGCATGTTCAACCTCGCCAGCGACCTGGCCGAGGTCCGCCGGCTGGTCGAGGGGATCGGCGCGCAGGTGAACATGGTGTTCCCGCTCGGGAGCCACCTGGCCGACGTGCGCCACCTCGCCGACGCCGAGGTCAACGTCTGCCTCTACCGCGAGTTCGGCCGCAACCTGTGCGAGACGCTGGAGCGGCCCTACCTGCAGGCCCCCATCGGCATCGAGTCGACGACGCTGTTCCTGCGCAAGCTGGGCGAGCTGACGGGGCTCGACCCCGAGCCGTTCATCGCGCGCGAGAAGCACACCACCATCAAGCCGGTGTGGGACCTGTGGCGCTCGGTGACGCAGGACTTCTTCGGCACGGCGAGTTTCGCGATCGTGGCCAACGAGACCTACGCGCGGGGTGTTCGCAACTTCCTGGAGGGCGACCTCGGCCTGCCCTGCACCTTCGCCGTCTCGCGCACCGCGGGCAAGAAGTCGGACAACGAGGCGGTGCGCCGCATGGTGCGCGAGACGCCTCCGCTGGTGATGTTCGGCAGCTTCAACGAGCGGATGTACATGGCCGAGGCCGGCAGCCGCGCCACCTACATACCGGCGAGCTTCCCGGGTGCTGTGATCCGCCGCCACACGGGCACGCCCTTCATGGGCTACGCGGGCGCCACCTACCTCGTGCAGGAAGTGTGCAACGCGCTGTTCGACGCGCTCTTCCACATCCTCCCCCTCGCCTCGACGATGGACAAGGTGGAGGCCACGCCCGCGCGCCGCCATGTGGAGCTCCTGTGGGACGACGAGGCGAAGGCCGAGCTCGACCGCATCCTGGAGGCGCAGCCGGTGCTGGTGCGCATCTCCGCCGCCAAGAGCCTGCGCGACGCCGCCGAGCGGCAGGCGCGCCTGGCGGGGGAGCCACGCGTCTCGGGCGACCGGCTCGCCCGGGCGCACGCCGCGGTGACGCAGGGGCTGGCCGCATGAGCGCCGCCCTTCGCCCGCACTCCGCTTCGGGCCGGGAGCGTCGCGCGACGCCCTGCGCCCTCCCCCATTCCGACTGGCTTCTGTGCAGCCGGATGAACCGCCGCGACGATGGTCGTCGAGGCGAACGGCGCTGCGGCGGCCGCACCCTCGCAAGAGGGTGGGCGCCGGCGAACTAGAAGGAGGAGGCGGATGGTCGACACACACGTTCCAGCGGGTAGCCTTTCAGGCATATCCGAAGCGGAGGCGAAGGAGTTCCACAAGATCTTCGTCGGAAGCTTCATCATCTTCACGGTGATCGCGATCGTCGCGCACATCCTGGTGTGGAACTGGCGGCCCTGGCTGCCCGGTCCGAACGGATACGCCGCGCTCACGGACGGCGTGAAGCTCGCGCACCAATCCGTCATGTCGTTCCTGGCCTAAGGAGAGACCCACATGTGGCGAGTTTGGATGCTCTTCGATCCCCGGCGCGCTTTGATCGGGCTCTTCGCCTTCCTGTTCACCCTGGCCCTGCTGATCCACTTCATCCTGCTCAGCACGCCGCGGTTCAACTGGATCGAGGGCCCGACCATGAAGAAGCCGGCGGCCGCCGCTCAACTGACCCCGGTCGATCCGGCCAGGCTGGGCTGACGACCACCAACGGCGGCGGGCGGCGTCTCTCGGCGACGCCCGCCGACCGGACACGAAACGATCTGCGCGGATGAGCGCGTGTAAATCTCAGGGGCGGGAGGCTCCACCATGGCGTTGCTGAGCTTCGAGCGTAAATACCGGGTGCGGGGAGGCACGCTGATCGGCGGCGACCTGTTCGACTTCTGGGTGGGCCCCTTCTACGTCGGCTTCTTCGGCGTGACGGCCACCTTCTTCTCCGTCCTGGGCACCGCCCTGATCGTCTACGGCGCGGCCATGGGGCCGACCTGGAACATCTGGCGGATCAACATATCGCCTCCCGACCTCAGCTACGGGCTGGGCGTGGCGCCGTTCATGGCCGGCGGCCTGTGGCAGGCGGTCACCGTCTGCGCGCTGGGCGCCTTCTCGTCGTGGGCGCTGCGGGAGGTGGAGATCTCGCGCAAGCTCGGGATCGGCCTGCACGTGCCCATCGCCTTCGGCGTGGCGATCGGCGCCTATTTCGTGCTGCAGGTGGTGCGGCCCGTTCTCCTCGGCGGCTGGGGCAACGCCTTTCCCTACGGCATCTTCAGCCACCTGGAGTGGGTGTCGAACACCGGCTACAAGTATCTGAACTTCCACTACAATCCCGCGCACATGATCGCGGTGTCGTTCTTCTTCGCCACCACCTTCGCCCTGTCGCTGCACGGCGGGCTGATCCTGTCGGCGGTGAACCCCGCCAAGGGCCAGACGGTGAAGACGCCCGAGCACGAGGACACCTTCTTCCGCGACGTGATGGGCTACTCGGTGGGCACGCTCGGCATCCACCGGGTGGGCCTGTTCCTGGCGCTGTCCGCCGGTGTGTGGAGCGCGATCTGCATCGTGATCTCGGGCCCGGTGTGGTCGCTGGGCTGGCCCGAGTGGTGGAACTTCTGGCGCAACCTGCCGATCTGGTCGCAGTAGGGAGTCGAGAGTCATGGCCGGATATCAGAACATCTTCACCCAGGTGCAGGTCAGGGGGGCGCCCGAGATGGGCGTCGCCCTGCCCATCTCGGACCTGCCGCGCGACAGCGGCGTCACCTTCAACCGCTTCCTCGGCTGGCTCGGCAATGCGCAGGTCGGGCCGATCCACCTCGGCTTCACGGGCATAGCCTCGCTTCTCTGCGGCTTCATCGCCTTTGAGATCATCGGGCTTAACATGTGGGCCTCGGTGGGCTGGGACCCCGTGCAGTTCGTGCGCCAACTGCCTTGGCTGTCGCTGCAGCCCCCGGCGCCGGAGTACGGGCTCGACATCATCCCTCCCCTTCAGGAGGGCGGGTGGTGGCTGGTGGCGGGCTTCTTTCTCACCACCTCGGTGCTGCTGTGGTGGACGCGGACCTATCGGCGGGCCAAGGCGCTGGGCATGGGCACGCACGTGTCCTGGGCGTTCGCCGCGGCGATCTGGCTGTACGTGGTGCTGGGCTTCATCCGCCCCGTGCTGATGGGCAGCTGGAGCCAGGCGGTGCCCTTCGGCATCTTCCCGCACCTGGACTGGGTGGGCGCGTTCTCGATCACCTACGGCAACCTGTTCTACAACCCGTTCCACTGCCTCTCGATCGTGTTCCTCTATGGCTCGACGCTGCTGTTCGCCATGCACGCGGCGACGGTCCTGGCCATCAGCCGCTACGGCGGCGACCGCGAGATCGAGCAGATCACCGACCGCGGCACGGCCTTCGAGCGCGGCGCCCTCTTCTGGCGCTGGACCATGGGCTTCAACGCCACGGCGGAGTCGATCCACCGTTGGGCGTGGTGGTTCGCGGTGCTGACGCCGATCACGGGCGGGATCGGCATCCTGCTCACCGGCACGGTGGTGGACGACTGGCACGGCTGGGCGGTGGCTCACCACTACGCCTACAGCGAGTAGCGTCCGCCCCTGCGGGTGGGGGAAGCGGCGACGGCGGCGACGGCCTCAGGCCTGCGCCGCCGTTTCGCGTCCGAAGGGGGCGTTCATGCGCACGATGACCGCATTCAGCACCACCGCGAAGGCCACCCACAGGAGGTAGGGCGCGAGGAGCCACGGGGCGAGCGCGGAGTAGGGTGCGAGCCCGACCACCAGCGCCAGCACCGACAGCCACAGGAGCGGCGCCTCCACCAGCGCCCAGTCCGGCCGCTTGAGCGTGAAAAACAGGGGGCTCCACAGGGCGTGCAACACCATGTTGACGGCGAACAGCCCGCCGATGCGCCAGCGTGCGGCGGCGTCGGGAGCGTGCGTCCAGGCCAGCACGCCCGCCCAGGCGGCGAGCGCCAGGATCAGCGTCCACGCCGGGCCGAACAGCCAGTTCGGCGGGTTCCAGCTGGGCTTGCGCAGCGCCGCGTACCAGGCGCCCACCTGCGTCATGAGCCCTCCCACGGCCAAGAGCGCGACGGTGAGCACGACGGCCACGATGATGGTCTGCGTCATCCCTCAGCCTCCCGCCCGACGTCGCCGAGCGGTGACGATCGCAGGGCACAACGCGTCAGCCGGCGAAGACGCTCCGGCGGCGACCGCGCCGAAGCGCCCCGCTCAGTGGCCGACCGCGCCGGAGCGCCCCGCTCAGTGGGCGACGTTGCGCCAAATGCGCTTGTAGGAGAAGAACAGCAGCGTGGCGAAGCCCAGCAGGTAGAGCATCACGGCCACCCCCGTCTGCTTGCGCTCGGTCTGCTTGGGGTCCGCCGCCCAGGCGAGGAAGGCCGCCACGTCGGTGGCCTGCTGCTCGGTGGTGGCCTTGGTGCCGTCGTCAAAGCTCACCCGGTCGGGCACAAGCTGGAACGGCATGGCGATGAAGCCGCCCACCGGCACCTTGGCCTTCGGCCCCTTCCAGAACGAGCGGAGGTCGCCGGGGAAGTACGGGTTGTAGTACTTGCCGTCCGGCACCTCGAGGCCCTCCGGCGCATCCTTGTAGCCGGAGAGCAGGCTGCGGACGTAGCCGGCCCCGCCCTCCCGCGCCCGGGTGATCACCGACAGGTCGGGCGGCAGGGCGCCGCCGTTGGCCGCCCGGGCTGCAGACTCGTTGGCGAAGGGCGCCTTGAAGTGATCGGCCGGGGTGGCGGGGCGCTGCAAGGCGTCGCCCGTGTCGGTGTCGATGTCGCCCACCTGCACCGCCGCGGCGATGGCCTTGGCGTAGGGGCTGGAGATCGGGTTGGCGTGCTTCTTGTCGTAGAAGGGCCCGCCCGGCTGGGCCAGGTTGCGGTAGTAGAGGAGGTTCATCGAGTGGCAGCTCGAGCACACCTCCGAATACACCTTGAAGCCGCGCTGCAGCTGCGCCTGGTCGAACCGGCCGACGGGCCCTGAGAAGCTCCACGCATGGGCGTTCGGCTCCTGCGCGGTGGTCGCCGCCTGCGATGCCGCCCCGAAACCCAGAACGAGGAGCGAGGCCGCCGCCGCCCCTGCGATCACACCACGCTGCATCGACGCTTAAGACCTCTCGAAGGGGAGCGGCATGAACGCTGGGGGGCCGTCCCTGACCGCCATCCCTTAGATCGCCCGCGGCGCCATTTCAACCGAAGCGCGCGGCGGCGGGCGGCGCGCCGGTTCTCGTGAGGCCGGGCCCGACGCGCCGGCGCGGGACGGCTTGGGGAACGGCGCCGCTCGATCGGCGTTTCGCGTGGAAAGGAAAGGCGTTGCTTCGGCGCGACCTTCTCCGTCGATCTGGGAGGTTCACATGCACCGCACCGCCACCGTCCTGGGCGCGACCGCCCTGGCCGCCTCGCTCGCCGTCGTCGCCGTGCAGCCGGCGTCGGCCGCCAGGCGCAGCCCCCAGGCGGCGCACTGCAAGGCGCTCGCCGACAAGGGCCACCTCCAGGGCGGCAAGCGCGGCGAGTCGGTCAGCGCGTGCATGAAGGGGCCGATGGCGGCCACGGCCCCCACCGCGCCCACCGCGGGGAACAAGGAGTCCCAGGCGGTGACCAAGCCGAGCGGCGTGGACCGGGCCACCCGCACGAAGCAGTGCAACGCGGAGGCCGACAAGAAGGGGCTCGCCGCCAAGGAGCGGAGCGCCTTCCAGCTGTCGTGCCTCGCCACCGCCGGGCCCGTGACAGAGGGGGAGACGGGCACGATCTCGCCGCACCCGGCCAACCGGATCAACGGCATCGGCGTGAATAATTATAAGCCGAGCGCCACCACCGCCAAGTCCAAGCCCAAGCCCTGACCGGCTCGCCGCGGCCGCCGTCTTTTGGGCGCAGCGTCAGCGTAGACGGGCCGGGATGACCGCTGAACACACCCTCGACGGCGCCCTCGCGCCCGCCAGGCGCAAGCCCCGTCGCGAGGTGATCCACCGCCACACCTTCCTGGTGCGGCTGACCCACTGGATCAACGCCGCAGCCATCTTCCTGCTGATCGGCACGGGACTGAACATCTTCAACGCGCACCCGCAGCTCTACTGGGGCCAGAAGGGCAGCGACCTGGATCACCCGATCGTGTCGATCCACACCGCGCCGGGCCCGGGCGGGAGCACGCGGGGCGAGGCGGCTGTCGGGCCGTTGAAGATCGACACCACCGGCGTGCTCGGCTGGTCGAAGACGGGTGACCGGTGGGAGGCCCGCGCCTGGCCCGCCTGGCTGACCGTCCCGAGCTTCACCGACCTGGCCGACGCGCGGCACTGGCATTTCCTTCTAGCCTGGGTGCTGTCGATCAACGGGGCGGCCTACCTCGCCTGGAGCCTCTTCAAGCGTCACCTGCAACGCGACATCTGGCCGACGGTGGGCGACCTGAAGTCCATCCCCCGCTCCGTGTGGGACCACGTGCGCCTGAAGCACCCCACGGGCGAGGCCGCCAAGCGGTACAACGTGCTGCAGCGGCTGGCCTATCTCGGCCTGATCCTGATGGTGGCGGGCATGGTGGCCACCGGGCTGACCATGTCGCCCGGCTTCAACGCCTTCGCCCCCTGGATGCTGGAGCTGTTCGGCGGGCGGCAGTCCGCGCGCACGCTGCACTTCGTGTGCGCCTCGGGCATCACCGCCTTCATCGTGGTGCACCTGGTGGAGGTGATGCTGGCGGGTCCGATCAACGAGGTGCGCTCCATGATCACCGGCCGCTACGCCGTGCCTCCCGACCACCACGACGGCCCCCTGGGCGAGGATGTCTGACGTGGCCTTGCTGACGCGACGCGCCACGCTCTTGGCCGCCGGAGGGGGCCTCCTGGCCTCCGGTTGCCAGAAGCTGGTCATGGCCGACAAGCTGACCGCAAGCGCGGGCTTCCAGCGCATCCTGGCGCAGGCGGAGGCGTGGACGCTGGGCAGCCAGCGCTTCCTGCTGTCCGGCGGAGCCATGGCCAAGGAGTACACGGCGGCCGACCTGTCGCCGCACTTCAAGGCGAACGGCACCCTGCACCCGGGCGGCGACGAGTATGCCGGGCACGCGGACAACGGCTTCGCCGATTGGCGGCTCAGGATCGACGGGCTGGTCGCCCGCCCCATGGACCTGTCGCTGGACGAGATCCGCCGCCTGCCTGCGCGCACCCAGATCACCCGCCACGACTGCGTGGAGGGCTGGAGCGCCATCGGCCAGTGGACTGGCGTGCCCCTCGCCCTCCTCCTAAAGGCGGCGGGCGTCGGCCCGGCGGCCAAGTATGTCGTCTTTCAATGCGCCGACAATCTGGACGGCGAGCCCGCCAAGGGGGGCATGCAGGCGCCGGGGCAGTATTACGAAAGCCTTGACCTCCTGGACGCCACCCATCCGCAGACGATCATCGCCCACGCCATGAACGGCCACCCGCTCGACGTGCCGCACGGCGCGCCGCTGCGCCTGCGGGTGGAGCGGCAGCTCGGCTACAAGCAGGCCAAGTACCTCCAGCGCATCGAGGTGCGCGACACGCTCAGCGGCCTGAACGGCGGCCGCGGCGGCTATTGGGAGGATCGCGGCTACGAGTGGTACGCGGGCATCTGACGTGCGCCGATCCGCCGGCCCCCGCCCGCCCCATACGCCACGCCGCGCCCCCGCGCCGCGACAGGAGCCGCCCATGACCCCGCACCGCGCTCTGAACGCCGCCCTCGCGGCCTGCGCGGCCACAGCCCTGGCCGCGATCGTCACACCCGCCGCCGCCGCGGACCGCGACCACCCGGCGGTGGTCGAGTTGTTCCAGAGCCAGGGCTGCAGCTCGTGCCCGCCCGCGAACGCCAACGTGCTGGCCATCGCCGACCGGCCGGAGGTGCTCGCCCTGTCGTTCCAGGTCACCTACTGGGACCACCTCGGCTGGAAGGACACCTTCGCCCATCCCGCCTTCACCGGCCGGCAGTGGGACTACGCCCGCGCGTGGAGGCGTCCGGAGGTCGCCACGCCCGAGGTGGTGGTCAACGGCCGCCGCGACCTGGTCGGCTCCAACCGCACCGAGCTGGAGGGCGCGCTCAAGGCGGCCGACCGCGGCCTCGGCGGCCCAAAAGTGACGCTCGCGGGCGAGAAGGCGACCGTGGGCGCCACGTCCGGCGGCCAAGCCTCATCCGTGTGGCTGGTGCGCTACGACCCGCGCGAGGTGCAGGTGGCGATCCGCCGGGGCGAGAACGGCGGCAAGACGCTGCCGCACCGCAACGTGGTGCGCGAACTCGTCCGCCTCGGAGACTGGACCGGTCGGGCCGCAAGCTTCGACCTGCCGCCCGCCAAGGACGCCGCGCTGCGCACCGCCATCCTTGTGCAGGCGGGCCCGGGCGGACCGATCGTGGCCGCCGCGCGCGGCTGAAGCCGCCCGGAGCGCTGGAGCCGGAACCGGACGGCGTCGCAGCGTCGCTTGACCCGGGAGCGGATGCAGGGCGTCTCGCGGCATGCGTTCCGGATCCGCCGCCCGCCCCTCCCGCCGCGTGCACGCATGAGCCGGCCGCCGCGCATGCTGGAGGGGGTGCGGATCGTCGACCTCACCTCCGTGATGTTCGGGCCCTACTGCACCCAGCTGATGGCCGACATGGGCGCGGACGTCGTCAAGGTGGAGCCGCCCGCCGGCGACGTCTTCCGCCGGGTGGGCGCGCCCGCCCGAACCCCCGGCATGGGCGGCGTGCACATGACGGTGAACCGCGGCAAGCGCTCGGTGGTGCTCGACCTGAAGGCGGAGGAGGGCTGCGACCGTCTGCGGGAGCTCTGCGCCACCGCCGACGTCTTCATCCACAACGTACGCGCCCGCGCCATCGAGCGGCTGGGCTTCGGCTACGCGGCGGTGAAGGCGGTCCGGCCGGACGTGGTCTACGTCCACTGCACGGGCTTCGGCTCGGGCGGTCCCTACGCCGACCTCCCGGCCTACGACGACGTGGTGCAGGCGGCCTCGGGCGCCGCCTCGCTCATCGGCAAGGTCGATGGCGACCCCACGCCCCGCTACATCCCCACCGTGATCGCCGACAAGGTGGGCGGGTTGCACGCCGCCTACGCCGTGCTCGCCGCCTACGTGCACCGGCTGCGCACCGGCGAGGGGCAGTTCGTGGAGGTGCCCATGTTCGAGGCCTTCACGCAGTTCCTGCTGCAGGAGCACCTGAACGAGGCCACCTTCGACCCGCCCACCGGCTCCCTGGGTTACGCCCGCCAGTTCGCTTCGGAGCGCCGGCCGTTCCCCACGGCGGACGGGGCGATCGGCGTCGTGCCCTACACCGACGACAACTGGTCCCGGGTGTTCTCCGTGCTGGGCGACCCCGGCGTCATGGACGATCCCCGCTTCGCCGACGCCCCCGGCCGGTTGCGGCACGCGGGGCTGCTCTACGCGCACATCGCCAGGCTCACGCCGCTGCGCACGACGGCCGAGTGGCTGGAGCGCCTGGCCGCGGCCCATATCCCCGCCATGGCCTGCCGCGACCTGTCCGACATCATGGACGATCCCCACCTGCGGGCGGTCGGCTTCTTCCGCCAGGAGACGCACCCGAGCGAGGGCGACTACGTCCGCACGCGGCCGCCCGTGCGCTTCTCCGCCGCACCTGAGATCGCCTCGCGGCCCGCGCCCCGCATCGGCGAGCACACGGGGGAGATCCGCGCCGAACTCGCCGCCCGCCGGGCGCCCCCGCCCTCCGCGGACGGCTGAGCGGCGCCCGCCTTCGAAGGTGGCGGGCGCGTCCGCAGAACAGGCGGCGAGCGCACGGCCATCTCCTCGCCGTCCTGTGCACGGCGCCCTCGGCGGCGCGGCGTCCGGCTGCGTGATCGGCTTACGCCGCGTCGAAGGCGTCCAGGCCGTTGAGCGAGATCAGGCAGGCCAGCCGCTCGCCGAAGCGCGCCTCGCCGCCCCAGCCGCCCGCCCCCGCCAGGTCGCGCACGAAGCCCAGCACGTCGCGGCGGGCGAAGGCGGCGGCGAGGCGGCGGTCGCCGCGCAGGAAGGCGCCGTAGTCGTCCGCCGCCTCGTCCAGCGTGGCGTATCCGGGGGCGTCGTCGCGGGCGGCGTTGCGCAAGGGGGTGGCGGCGGCGCCGGCGCGGCGGAGCTTGAGCAGGCCGAAGACGTCGTTCTCCGCCGCGTCGCGCCCCCAGTCGGACTGGAGCGCGCTGTGCGCCACGGTGACGGCCACGGGCACGCCCCACTTGGCCTTGATCCACTTGGCGATGGGCAGGATGCGGTCGATCCAGTCGCGACGGGGGTCCGGCGCGTCCGACGAGCGGCGCCGCTCCCGCCCACCCTCGCGCCCGCGGCCGCGCTCGCGCCGGGCGGCGGGCGCGGCCGCGTCGAAGCCGGGCGGCTGCACCTGCGGCTCGCGCACCACCGCCGGCCCCTCCAGCGGCGAGCGGAGGGCGACGGGCGGCGCGTCCCCCTCGGCCAGCACGGCCGGCAGGGCCGCCAAGCCTTCGGCGGGCACCCTCACCGCCCGCAGCCCCTCGGCGGTGAGCACGATCACCACGTCGCCGGGCCTGGCCGCCCCCGCCGCGACGGGGAGCCAGCCGACGCGGCTGAGGGCGGCGGCCAGCGTGAGCGGCGTGGGCGCCTGCAGCTCGGGCGGCAGGGTGAGGACCAGGCCGGCGAGCGCCTCCGCCGCCAGGAGAGGGAGGCCGGCGGGGAGCTCGGGCAGGGCCTCGGCCGTGCGGGCCACGAGCTCGGGCGTGACGGCGGCCAGCACGGGCGGCCCCTCGGCTGCGGCGGCTGCGGGGTTGGCGGCGGGCGCGGCGGGCGCGGCGACGGCGGGTCCCGCCTGCGTCATGATCCGCCACTCCGCCCCGGGGCCCGACGGCTGGGGAGCGCTCGCAGCGGGGGCGGGAGGCGCACCGGCGGTCGGCGCCCCCGGCGCGGGCGGCGGCGGCGCGGCTGGCGCGGGAGCCTGGAGGGGGGAGGTCGGCGGCGCAGCCGGAGCCGGGGACGGCGCGGAAGACAAAGGCGGGGCGGGCGCCGGCAGCGGCAGGATCACGCGGGCGCCGGGGGGCAGGAGGTCGAGCCCCGCCAGATGCGGGTTGGCGTCGAGCACGGCGGCGACGGGCGCCCCCACCTGCGCCGCAAGCCCGGCCAGGGTGTCGCCCGCGCCCGCCACGTGCTCCAGCACCGGCCCGGCCACGGCCCCCGCGACGCCCAGCGCATCTCCCACGAGCCCGCCGACGCCGCCGACCAGCCCGCCCGCCGCGCCGGACACGTCGGTCACGCCCCCTCCCCCCGCGTCCAGCAGGCGCCGCCGTAGGCGGGCGCACGCAGGCACAGCCGTCGCGCGTCCTCCAGGCGGAGGGGCCCGGCGACAACGCGGAACCAGGTCGAACGAAGGCGCACCTCCCGCACGCGGAGCGGC
>CAXSHO010000092.1:10282-13061 GCA_964237305.1 uncultured Caulobacteraceae bacterium | reverse complement strand
CCCGGCTCCTGCTGCGGGCGGTGTCCAAGGTGATCAACCAGCTGCACAACCGCATCACCGTGGGCGGCCACACCAGCGCCTCGCCGCCCGGCGTCAAGGGCGGGGACGACTGGGCGCTGTCGGCGGCGCGCGCCAACAGCTCGCGCGGCGTGCTGCAGGAGGCGGGCGTCGATCCCGACCGGGTGTTCCAGGTGTCGGGCAAGGCCAACTCCGACCCCCTGTTCCCCGACGATCCCACGCTGCCGGGCAACCGCCGCATCGCCATCGTGCTCCTGCGCGAGAAGCCGGTGCTGCCCCCCGACGTCCGGCCCTGACGCGGTGAGCGGCCCCGCGCGACCAGGGGCGCGCGCCCTCGCCAGGGCGGGGGGAGCCGCCTATCTTCGCCACCGACTCCCGCCCGCCGGACACGCCTTGTCGCACCCCTTCGTCACCCGCACGCTGCGCTTCTACCTGACGGCCCCCACGCCGTGTCCCTACCTGCCGGGCCGCGACGAGCGGAAGGTGTTCGCCCACCTGCCGATCAGCGAGGGGCCGAACATCAACGACGCCCTGAGCCAGGTGGGCTTCCGCCGCAGCCAGGGCATCGCCTACCGCCCCGCCTGCGAGGCCTGCGACGCCTGCCGCTCGGTGCGCCTGCCGGTGGGCGACTACGCCTTCTCCCGGTCGGAGCGGCGCGTGCTCCAGCGCAACGGCGACCTGCGCCGCCACATGGTGGAGGCGGAGGCCACCATGGAGCAGTTCGAGCTCCTGCGCCGCTACCTGGCCGCCCGCCACGCGGAGGGCGGCATGGCCGAGATGAGCTGGCCCGACTATGTGGCCATGGTGGAGGACACGGCCGTCCGCACCCACGTGATCGAGTACCGCACCGAGCCCCGCGATCGCGGCCCGGGCGACCTGATCGCCTGCGTGCTGGTGGACGCGCTGCAGGACGGCCTCAGCCTCGTCTACAGCTTCTACGATCCGGCCGAGGCGCGCCGCAGCCTGGGCAAGTTCGTGATCCTGGACCACGCCGTGCAGGCGGCGGAGGCGGGCATCCCCTACGTCTACCTGGGCTACTGGGTGCAGGGCAGCGTGAAGATGGACTACAAGGCCCGCTTCAGCCCGCTGGAGGTGCTCACCGGCCCCGGCTGGCGGCTCCTGGCGGCGCGCGAGCGGATCGGCGGCGGACGCTAGTCCTCCAGACGCTGCGGAGCGCCCGACGCGGGGGGCGGCCCGGACACGCGCGAATCACTCCCTCGCGCCTCGACCGCGTCCCGTCGCCGCCGCATCGGACGCCGGCCGAGCGCCTCATGCGGCGGACCCGTGCACTGCACTCGGTGGGGAGGGAGGGCGATAGGTCACGGTCTCTCCCCCGTTCCTCCCCGCACCTCCTCCCGCTCATCCCCGCGGAAGCGGGGACCCCGGCTTGAACCTCGCGCACCCGGTCGGAGCGGAGCCGCTCAAACCTGGGTCCCCGCCTCCGCGGGGATGAGCGGATCAGGTGTAGCTCTCGCTTCCTACCTTCTTGTTTTCCCCAGCCCTGTGTTCGACGCGCCGCAGGCTGCGTTGAACTTGTGGAGGGGCGGTGAGCCGGTGAGGAGCTATCGGGAGGCGGGGGAGCTTCAGTCCTCCGCTCCCGTCGCCTCCGCCTTCTTCCGGGGTGCGGCCTTCTTCTTGGCGGGCTTCGCCGGTTCGGCGGCGGCCTCCTCGCCGCCCTCGGCGTAGGAGGCGGGCAGCTCGTCCTCGGCGAACAGCTCCTCCTTGGACACGGGTCGGTCGGTGATGTCGGCGGCGGCGATCAGGAGGTCCACCACCTTCTCCTCGTAGACCGGCGCGCGGAGCGTGGCGGCGGCCTGGGGGTTCTTGCGATAGAACTCGATCACCTCGCGCTCCTGGCCGGGGTACTTGCGGGCCTCGGCGATCAGCGCGCCCTGCATCTCCTGGTCGGACACGTCCACCCCGGCGCGGCGGCCGATCTCGGCCAGCAACAGGCCCAGGCGCACCCGACGCTCGGCGATGCGCCGGTACTCGGAGCGCAGGTCGTCGTCCGACTTGCCGGCGTCCTCGGCGTCGGCCTGGCCGGAGGCGCGCTCCTGCTCGACCTGCGCCCAGATCTGCCCGAACTCGGCCTCCACCATGCGCGGCGGCAGGTCGAAGCTGTGGCGTTCGTCGAGCGCGTCCAGAAGCGAGCGCTTCAGCTTCTGGCGGGAGGCGGCGGTGTACTGGCCCTCCATCTGACCGCGGATCGCGTCGCGCAGCGCTTCCAGGCTCGGCAGGCCCAGGCGCGTGGCGAAGGCGTCGTCCACCGCTTCGTCCGCCTTGGGCGCCTTCACCTCCTTCACCGTCACCTCGAACTCGGCGGCCTTGCCCGCGAGCTGGGCGGCGGCGTAGCCCTCGGGGAAGGTCACGCGCACGGTGCGCGTCCCGCCCGCCTCGGCGCCCGTCAGCTGCTCCTCGAAGCCCGGGATGAAGCGGTTGGAGCCGATCACGATCTCCGCGTCCTCCGCCGCACCGCCTTCGAAGGTCTCGCCGTCGATCCGCCCGGTGAAGTCGGCCACCACCATGTCGCCGTCGGCGGCCGCGCCCGCCTTGGCCTCGAAGCTGCGGTTGGCGCCTGCGATCTCGGCGATCTGGGCGTCGATCTCCTCCGTCGTGGCGGCGTAGGTCGGCCGCTCCAGCTTCAGCCCGGCCAGGTCGGCGGGCTCGAACTCGGGCATCAGCTCGACGTCCAGGTCGAAGGCGAGGTCGGCTTGGCCGTCCATCACCTCCACCTTCAGGTCGGTCAGCTCGGCGCGGATGC
>CAXSHO010000092.1:4522-10272 GCA_964237305.1 uncultured Caulobacteraceae bacterium | reverse complement strand
CATCACCTGCCCGATGTCGCTCTCCAGCTTGATGTCGGGCTGGGCGGCGGGGCGCGCCTTGGCCTGGCTCAGCGCCTCGTTCGACGCGTCGTTGACCGCCTTGTCGACGATCTCCTGCATCAGCTGGCGGCCGTACATCTTCTTGACGTGGCTCACCGGCACCTTGCCGGGGCGGAAGCCCTTCAGGTTCATGTTGGGCCGGATCTCGGCGATCTTGGCCTCCAGCTGCCCCGTCAGGTCGGCGGCGGGCACGGTGACGGCGAACACGCGCGACAGGCCTTCGCCCGACTTCTGGACCACTTGCACGGACATGGCGGGGCTCTTCGGCTGGAGGCCCGGCGGACGCGTCGTCGCCGCACCATTTTGAACGGGGATCGCCGCCGGCGTGACCGGGCGGCGCGGGTCGCGTCCTATGCCACCGCCGGCCCGGCCGGTCAAAGCCGCGGGGACCCACGGACGGTGGTGCGGATGAGAGGGTTCGAACCTCCACGCCTTGCGGCGCTGGAACCTAAATCCAGTGCGTCTGCCAGTTCCGCCACATCCGCAGGGCGACGCGCGGAGGCTTAGGGCCTGCCTGCGGTGGCGACAAGCGCGGCGGCTCAGTCGTCCGAGCCGGTTCCCAGCGCATCGTCGATCAGGTCGGCCAGCACGTCGAGCTGCTCCTCGTCCACCGCCCACCGCGACACGCCGCCCGCCACGTCCTCCAGCGTCAGGACGTAGCGCCCGTCCACGGGCTCCACGCCGAAGCGGGCCAGGGCGCGCAGGTCGACGGTCATGGGCGGGGACTCCGGGCGGCGTGGAGCCGCTTGAGGACGGGGGGCAGGAGGTCGGGCAGGTCGTCGGCGATCAGGCCCGGGCCGAAGCCCGCGCCGGCCTCCGCGTGGATCCAGGCCCCGGCGCAGGCGGCCTCCCAGGCCGGCATGCCGCCCGCCAGAAGCCCTGCGATGATCCCGGCCAGGGTGTCGCCCGAGCCCGCCGTGGCGAGCCAGGGCGCGGCGTTGGTGTTCACCGCCGCCCGCCCGTCCGGCGCGGCCACCACCGTGTCGGCGCCCTTGAGCAGCACCACGCACCCGGCCCGCTCCGCCGCCCGGCGCGCCGCGGTGATCCGCTCGGGCGCGGAGGCGAGGAGGCCGGGGAAGACGCGCTCGAACTCGCCGGGGTGCGGGGTGAGCACGTCGCGCCCGTCCAGCAAGGCGAACAGCGCGGCGGGGTCGTCGCGGAAGCTGGTGAGCGCGTCGGCGTCCACCACCAGCGCCGCGCCGGTGCGGGCGAGCGCGCGGAGGTTGTCGCCGGTGGCGGAGGTCACGCCCGCGCCCGGACCGATCACCGCCGCCCCGGCCTCCTCCGCCAGCCCCGCCAGCTCCTCCGGTCCGCGGAAGGCGCGCACCATCACGGCCTCCAGCGCGACGGCGTTCACGAAGAGCGCGGCCGGTGGGCAGAGCACCGTCACCAGCCCCGCTCCCGCCCGCAGCCCCGCCCTCGCCGCCAAGCGCGCGGCCCCGGTGTGCGAGGGGCCCCCGCTCACCACCACCAGCCGCCCCCGCCGCATCTTGTGCGTGTCGGCCGCGGGCCAGGGCAGCCGGTCGGCCCACAGCGCGGGCGTGTTCTCCCACAGCGACGGCGCGTCGACGGGCGGCGCTCCGATGTCGGCGACCACCACCTCGCCGCACAGCCCGCGCGAGGGTTGCAGCACATGCGCCGGGCGGAGCTGGAACGACACGGTGAGCGCGCAGGCAGGCGCGGCGTCCGACGCCCGGCCGGTGTCGGCCTCGACCCCCGTAGGCAGGTCCACCGCCACCAGCGGCGCGCCTGCGGCCTGCGTGCGGGCGAGCGCCTCGTGCGCCTCATGCGGCGGAGGACGCGAGAGGCCCGCACCGAACAAAGCGTCGACCACGAGCCCGCCGGGCTCGGGCGAGGAGGCGGAGAGCGGAACCGTCTGCGCACCCCACGCCGCCTGCGCCTGCGCCGCCGCGGCCGAGCGTCCCGCACCCGGCGGCGACGACGCCACGATCACCGGCCAGCCCGCCTCGCGCAGCCGCCGCGCGGCCACATAGCCGTCGCCGCCGTTGTCGCCGGGGCCGCAGAGCACGAGCGTCGGCCGAGGCGTCCACCGGGCGCGCACCGCGTCGGCCACGGCCGTCCCCGCCCGCTCCATAAGGACGGCCAGCGGCGTCCCCGCCGCCTCCGCCGCGCGGTCGGCGGCGCGCGACTGCTCCGCTGTGAGGATGGGGCGCGGCGCGGCGGTCACAGGACGCGGCTCTCCGCCTCGGCGCCGAGCTCCACCAGCCGCAGCCGCCCGCCGTCCGTCTCCAGCGTGGTGACGGACGCGTTCCCCGGCCGGAACACGCCCACGCGCGGATCGCCCGTGGCGGCGGACACGGCGGCGTTGATGGCGACGAAATGGGTGAAGACGACGGTGTCGCCGCAGTCCAGCAGGAAGGTCGCCACCCCGTTGCGCCACAAGAAGTAGTCGCCGCCAGGGATCTCAGCCCAGGTCACCGCAAAGGCCGCCCTGAGCCAAGCCCCGCGCTCCTCCGTCCCCAGCGTCGCCGGCGTGGGCACCTCCGCCATCTCGGGCGCGAGCTCGATGGTGAAGGCCGCGGGCGCCTGGGCCGAGGGCCTCGGTGAGGGGAGCGGCCGTCTCGCGGCAGCGGCGCAGGGGCGACGAGAGGATGCGGGCGGGCGGATCGAGCGCCAGCCTGCGGCAGGCGTCGGCGGCTTGGGCGCGGCCCGCCTCGCTCAGGCCGGGGTCGGCGTCGGCCCCGCCCCAGGCGGCGGCGGCCTCGCCGTGACGGACCAGCCGGATGCGCGCCATCGTCCCCTCCCCGCCCACCTACAGGGCGCCCGGCGCCCGGTCGGCGGGCGCCCCGCCGAAGGCGGCCGCAGCGGCGCGGGATTGGCTTGAAGCCGCCCCCCGGCGCATGGTCCACGACAGGACGACGCGAACCCGGACCCCATGAAGAAGATCGAAGCCGTCATCAAGCCGTTCAAGCTCGACGAGGTGAAGGAGGCGCTGCAGGAGTTGGGCGTGCAGGGCATGACGGTCTTGGAGGCGAAGGGCTACGGCCGGCAGAAGGGCCACACCGAACTCTACCGCGGCGCCGAGTACGTCATCGACTTCCTGCCCAAGATCAAGATCGAGGTGGTGGTCGGCGACGACCTGGCCGAGCGCGTGGTCGAGACGCTGGTCGCCGCCGCCCGCACGGGCCGCATCGGCGACGGCAAGATCTTCGTCTCGGAGGTCGTGGACGTGATCCGCATCCGCACCGGCGAGACCGGCCCCGCCGCCATCTAGCGCCCCGCCCCCTCCCTGGCCTACACCGACCCACCCCCCCCGACCCGAGGACGACCCCCATGACCCCCCCCGAGCTCCCGGCCGCCGAGATCAAGGAGAAGGACGTCAAGTACGTGGACGTCCGCTTCACCGACATCCAGGGCAAGCTGCAGCACGTCACCTTCGACATCGCGCTGATCGACGACGACTTCCTCACCGAAGGCACGATGTTCGACGGCTCGTCCATCGCCGGATGGAAGGCCATCAACGAGAGCGACATGCTGCTGATGCCCGACCTGGAGCGCAGCTACATCGACCCCTTTTACCAGCAGACCACGCTGTTCCTGTTCTGCGACGTGCTGAACCCCGACACCAACGAGCCCTACAACCGCGACCCTCGCTCGATCGCCAAGAAGGCATTGACCTACACAAAGAGCGCGGACATCGGCGATCAGGTGTATTTCGGGCCGGAGGCGGAGTTCTTCATCTTCGACGACGTGCGCTGGTCGACCTCGCCGCACAAGACGGGGTACAGCTTCGACAGCATCGAGCTGCCCTACAACACCGACAAGGAGTACCCGGAGGGCAACCGCGGCCACCGCCCGGGCCCCAAGGGCGGCTACTTCCCCGTCAACCCGATCGACAGCGCGCAGGACATGCGCGGCGAGATGCTGGAGGTGATGGGCCAGCTCGGCATGGAGCCGGAGAAGCACCACCATGAAGTGGCGCCCGGCCAGCACGAACTGGGCCTGAAGTTCTCCGACCTGCTGACGATGGCCGACCGGATGCAGCTGTACAAGTACGTCATCCATAACGTGGCCGACGCCTACGGCAAGACGGCCACGTTCATGCCCAAGCCCTACTTCGGCGACAACGGCTCGGGCATGCACTGCCACCAGTCGATCTGGAAGAACGGCCAACCGCTGTTCGCGGGCGACAAGTACGCGGGCCTGTCCGACATGTGCCTGTGGTACATCGGCGGCGTCATCAAGCACGCCAAGGCCATCAACGCCTTCGCCAACTCCACCACCAATTCCTACAAGCGCTTGGTGCCGGGCTATGAGGCCCCGGTGAAGCTGGCCTACTCGGCGCGCAACCGGTCCGCGGCCATCCGCATCCCCTACGTCACCTCGCCCAAGGCGAAGCGGCTGGAGGTGCGCTTCCCCGATCCGCTGGGCAATCCCTACCTGACCTTCACGGCGCTGCTGATGGCGGGGCTGGACGGCATCCAGAACCGGATCGACCCCGGCCCCGCGCTCGACAAGAACCTCTACGACCTCCCTGCGCAGGAGCAGGCGAACGTGCCGGAGGTGTGCGGCTCGCTGCAGGAGGCGTTGGCCTCGCTCGACGCCGACCGGGGCTTCCTCAAGGCGGGCGGCGTGATGGACGACGACTTCATCGACGCCTACATCGAGCTGAAGACGGCGGAGGTCGTGCGCCTGCAACTCCACCCCCACCCGGTGGAGTTCGACATGTACTACAAGATGTGAGGCGGCTCAGGCGGAGGCGGCGTGCGCCTCCGCCGCCGCCTTGGCGTCCGGATAGCGCAGCTTCAGCGCAAGGATGGCCGCCGAGAGACCGAGGCTGATGGTGTTGGATGCGATCAGGGGCCAGCTCTTCAGCATCACGCCGTAGGCCAGCCATAGGGTGAAGCCGGTGACGGTGACGACGTACATGCGCAAGGACACCTGGCTGGCGTCCTTCTCGCGCACGATCTTCACCACCTGCGGCACGAAGCTCGACATGGAGCAGAGCGCCGCCACCGTTCCGACGGCGTTCACGATTAGCTGGTTCATTGCAGGCCAACGGGCGCTGCGCGTCGCGGTTGCGAGTGGGAGATGCGCACGCGCGTGAAGGTCTGCTGCATCGCCTCGCCGGGCGAGGTGCGCGCGGCGGTGGCCGCCGGGGCAGACGCGCTGGGCTTCGTGGGGGACATGCCCTCCGGCCCCGGGCCGATCGGCGACGCGCAGGCGCGCGAGGCGGCGGCCGCCTGCCCGCCCGGCGTCACGCCCGTCCTGCTCACCGCCCACGTCGAGCCCGACGCGGTCGCCGACCATGCGCGGATGGTGGGCGTGCGCGTGGTGCAGCTTGTGCGTCATCTCGACCCCGCCGCGCACACCGCCATCCGCGAGCGCGATCCCCTGCTCCGCCTCGTCCAGGTGGTGCATGTGGAGGACGACCGCGCGATGGAGCTCGCCCGCGCCTACGCCCGCACCGCCGACGCGCTGCTGCTCGATTCCGGCGCCCCGTCGCAGACGGTGGCGGAGCTCGGCGGCACGGGCCGCACCCACGACTGGAGCGTCAGCCGCCGCATCGTGCACGACAGCCCCGTGCCGGTGTGGCTCGCAGGCGGGCTGAACGCGGGGAACGTGGGCGAGGCCATCGAGGAGGTGAACCCCTTCGGCGTGGACCTGTGCACGGGCGTTCGCACAGCCGGCCGGCTGGACGCGCGCAAGCTGTCCGCCTTCTTCGCCGC
>CAXSHO010000092.1:0-4512 GCA_964237305.1 uncultured Caulobacteraceae bacterium | reverse complement strand
ACCGCGGAGCGTGAGGCCGACCTCGGCGAGGCGCAGGTCGCCGCCGCCAAGGGCGGCTGAGGCGGGCTCACCGCGCCGGGCGGAGCGCCCTGGCCGCCGCATACAGCAGGACGGAGCCGACCACCGCGCCCGCGAGCCCCGCGATCTCCCCCGGCCGCGCCAGGGCGATGACGGCCGCCATGCTGCCCGCGCCCAGCACGACCCAGGCCGCCAGCCCGCGCACGCGCAGCGGCGGGCCGGCGTCGGCCACGCCCGCCCGCCGCAGCCGCCAGGCGGCGAGGCAGCCGCCGATGTAGAGCAGGCAGGCGGACAGCACGGACAGCACCGCCAGCTGCTCGAACGTGCCCGTCAGCGCCAGGGCCGCCGCCAACACCGCATGCAGGGCGATGGCGGCCGTCGGCGCCTGCGTACGCGGCGAGAGGCGGCCCAGCACCGCGGGCAGGTACCCGTCCCGGGCGAAGGCGAACAGCACGCGCGGCGCCCCCAGGAGGTCGCTGGCGATCCAGGCGAACATGGACAGCGCCGCCCCCGCCAGCACCACCGCCCCCAGCCGCGGGTCGACCCGCGAGATCGCGTCGGACAGGGGCGCGGCCGACCCGCCCAGCGCTCCGCCGAGGAGCCCCTGCGCCACCAGCTGCACCGCCACGTAGAGCACGGCCACGAAGGCCATGGCGCCGGTGAGCGCCAGCGGCAGGGTGCGCGCGGGCCGCCGCACCTCGCCGTTGGCCCCCAGCACCGTCTCCATGCCCTGGAACGCAAACAAGGACAGGATCACCGCCCGGCCCACGCCCCCCAGGCTGGGCGCGGGCCCCTGCCCCAGCTTGGCGGGATCGAGGAAGAAGGCGCCGACACCCACGAACAGCAACAGCGGCAGGAGCTTCACGGCCGTCGCCGCCGAGATCAGCCGCGCGGCGGTCCCCACCCCCGCCGCGTTCACCGCCGCCAGCGATCCGATCGCGCCCACGATCACGAGCGCGCGGGCGCCCGGCCCGGCCAGCGCCGGCACGAGCCCGCCCAGCGCGCCCGCGAGCGCCGCGGCGATCCCGCCGCAGGCCAGCACGCAGCTCAGCCACAGGAGGACGCCCGCCACGAAGCCGGCCAGCGGACCGAAGGCGGCCTCCACATAGCCGTAGATCCCGCCGGAGGTGGGCGTGCGGCTTCCCGCCTCCGCGCAGCACATCACCACCGCCGCCATGGCGGCGGCGCACAGGAGGTAGGCCACCAGCGCGTACGGCCCGGCCGCCCGGGCCATGCCGCCCGGAAGCGCGAACACGCCCGCCCCCACCACGATGTTGACGATGGCCGCGGCCAGGCCCACCGGCCCGATCCCCCGCCGAAGGCCCGCGTCGCGGCCGGCCTCGCGGGTGGGGGCGGCGGCGGCGGCGGTCACCGGTCAGTAGCTCTTCGGCAGGTGCAGCACGCGCTCGGCCACGAAATTCAGGATCATCTCGCGGCTAACCGGCGCGATGCGCGCGATCATGGCCTCGCGGAAGTACCGCTCCACGTCGTACTCGCGGGCGTAGCCCATGCCGCCGTGGGCCAGGACCGACGCCTCGCAGGCGCGAAAGCCCGCCTCGGCCCCCAGATATTTGGCCGCGTTCGCCTCCGCCCCGCAGTCGCGCCCCGCGTCGAACAGGGCGGCGGCCTTCGACGCCATCAGGTCGGCCGCCTCCAGCTCGCACCAGCTCTTGGCGAGCGGGTGCTGCACGCCCTGGTTCTGGCCGATGGGCCGGCCGAACACCACGCGCTCCTTGGCGTAGGTGGCGGCCTTGGCGAGCGCGGCGCGGCCCAGGCCGATGGCCTCCACCGCGAACAGCACGCGCTCGGGGTTCAGCCCGGCGAGGAGGTAGCGGAAGCCCGCCCCCTCCTCGCCGATCAGCGCGTCGGCGGGCACGTGCAGGTCGTCGATGAAGAGCGTGTTGCACTCCACAGCGCGGCGGCCCATCTTAGGGATCGGCTTCGCCTCGATGTGCTCGCGGTCGAAGTCGCAGTAGAACAGGCTCAGTCCCTCGGTGGGTTTCTTCACCTGGTCCTTCGGCGTCGTGCGCGCGATGAGGAGGATCTTGTTGGCGCGCTGGGCGCTGGTGGTCCAGATCTTGCGGCCGTTCAGCCGCCAGCCCTCGTTGGTCTTCTCCGCCCTCGTCTCCAGGCTGGAGGTGTCCAGGCCCGAGTTCGGCTCGGTGACGGCGAAGCACATCTTCGCCTCGCCCGAGATGAGGGGCGGCAGCCAAGCCTCCCGCTGGGCGTCCGTCCCGAACTTCACGATGGGCATGGGCCCGAAGATGTTCAGGTGCACCGCGCTCGCGCCCGAGAAGCCGGCGCCGCTCTCCGCCACGGTGCGCATCACGATCGCGGCCTCCGTCAGCCCCAGGCCGGCGCCGCCGTAGGCCTCCGGCATGGCCGCGCCCAGCCAGCCGCCGTCGGCCATGGCGGTGACGAAGGCCTCGGGGAAGGCGCCGGTGGCGTCCGTCTCGCGCCAGTAGTCGTCGTCGAAGCGGGCGATGGTGCGCCGCACGCCCTCGCGCACGGCCTCCTGCTCGTCGGACAACCAGAAGCCGCTCATGCCGTCTCCCAAGCCTGGGGCGACGCGTCGAACCGGCCAGGGCTCCAGGCGCGGGCCGCGCCGCCCGACGCCGCTTCGGCGTCTCGGCCGGAGGCATAGGCCGCCACCGCCTCGGCCACAAGCGGGGCCAGGAGCCAGCCGTTGCGCCGCATGCCCGTGGCCACGAGGACCCCCGGCGTGCGCGACGGGCCCACCAGGGGAGCGCCGTCCGGCGTCGTCGCACGCACGCCCACCGCCGGGCGGCCCGCGGCGCCGACGAGGTCGGGACGCAGCTCCTCGGCGGCGGCCCTGAGCGCCGCGAGCCGGGCGGCGTCGGGGACGAGGTCGCTTCGACCGGGCTCCATGGTGGCCCCCGCCGCCCATCCCCACGCCTGGGGCGCGAGGTAGACGTCGCGCGCGCGCAGCACCGGGCCCGGAGCCGGCGCGGTGCCGGAGGCGGTCTCCAGCCGCAGCAGCTGCCCCTTGATGGGCGAAAGCCGGGCCAGTTCGGGCGCGAGCCCGGCCAGCGCCGAGGCGCCCCAGCCCGCCGCGACGATCACCAGGTCGGCAGGCGCCTCGGCTCCGTCCAGCCGGAGCGCTCCCTTCCGGACGGAGGCGACGGCCGTCACGCGCGTTCCGCCCGCCGCCGCGAACGCCCGTTCGAGACCCGCCAGGGTCGCGCCGGGATCGACCAGGGCGTCCTCGGGCAGCAGGAGGCCGGCCCGGGGGCGCCGGACGCGGCGGCTCTTGAAGCCCAGGCGCTCCGCGCTCGCGGCCCGCGCGGCCAGGAGCGGCTCGGGGCCGAGATGGAGCGCCCCCGGCCTGCGAACCTCGCCGCCCGTGCGCTCCGCCAGCCGCGGCCACATGGACGCCGCGCGCCGCCAGGTCTGTGCGACGGCCGCGTGGACCTCGTCCAGCACCGCTTCCGAGGCGGGCGCGATCATCCCCGCCGCCGCCGCCGAGGCTCCCTCCCCCGTGCCGGAGACGAGGCGGACCCGCCACCCGTCCTCCACCAGCCGGAGGGCGCAGCACAGGCCGACCACGCCGGCACCCAACACCACCGCATGGCGGCCGCCGGTCATGCTCCGGCCGCCGCGTCCTGGCGGGCGCGGGGAGGTACGGCGTCGGCCGAGCTGGACTGAGGGCGGCGCCGAGGCGGGTGGAAGAGCGTGGAAGCGCCGGGGGCGGACGCCGGATGCAACGGAATGGTACCGCCTCTCAGGCTTGAACTGAGGACCTCCGGTTCCACAAACCGGCGCTCTAACCAACTGAGCTAAGGCGGCGCGACAAGGCGCTCCGAGCGCCGCTTGTAGTCGCAGCCGTGGGCACGGGCAAGGCGTCCGGTCACAAGGAAAGAGCCGCCCCGGGGGTGCGGGACGGCTCTCGGAAGCGGTTGCGGGCGGGGACGCCTAGGTCGGCACGGCCCACTTGATGGAGAAGGTGTAGCTGCCCCCCTCCACCGCGTTGCCGTCCACCGTCTTCGGCTTAAGCTTGAAGAAGCGCGCGATCTTCAGCGTGGCGTCTCCGAACCCGTAGTCCTCGGGCGTCTCGCTCAGCACTTGGCAAGCGGTGAGCGTGCCCTTGGACGTGACCGTGCACTTCATCCGCGCCGAGCCCTCCTTGCCGAGCCGCAGCGCCCGGTCAGGGAAGTACTGGGCGAGGTCGTCGTTGCTCGGCCTGCGGTCGAACTGCGGGTTGGTGATAACGGACGGCGGAGGCGGAGGCGCCGGCGTCCGGCCCGCCGGCGGCGGTCGGCGGTATCGCGATAGGGTTCGGCACCACCACGGGAGGCGCCTCCGACTGCTTGATCGGCGCCTCCACCGGCTTGATGTACAGCGGCGGGGGCGGCGGAACGTTCAGCGGCGGCGGCGGCGTCACCCGCGGCGCGATCGGCGGCGGAGGCTTGCTCGCGGGCGTCGGCGGCGGCGGAGGGGGCGGCGGCGGCGGAGGGGGCGGCGGCTTCTCCAGCT
>CAXSHO010000091.1:5940-13088 GCA_964237305.1 uncultured Caulobacteraceae bacterium | reverse complement strand
CGGCGATCGACAGCCGCTCGTGGAAGCAGAAGCGCGGGATCTCGGCGCCCGCGCGCTCGGCGACCTGGAGCACCGTCATGCCGGGCTCGAACTCGACGGCGACGCCGTTGACGGTGGCTGTGGGCATGCTTCGACTCAGTGCGCAGGTTCGACCAGGTCGAGGCGCTTCTCGATCCTGTCTAGGCGAAGATCAAAACGATCCTGACGGCGGTGAACTCCCGCCAAGTTCTCTTCGACGTGAGCCAGGCGGATGCTCATGTCGCGGATGGAGTCGGTCTGCCGATCCAGCTTCTCCTCCACGCGCGTCAGACGCTCTTCGATCCGCCGCAGGATTGCGAGGACCAGATTGTCGGGCTGCTCCACCACCCTTCCCTACTCAGCCGCCATCAGCGTCGCGCCCTGAACGTGCGGCTTGGCCACGCGATAGCGGCCTATGCGCTCCTCGATCTCGGGGCGGAAGTGGCGGAACAGACCCTGGATCGGCCAGGCGGCGGCGTCGCCCAGCGCGCAGATGGTGTGGCCCTCCACCTGACTGGCGACGTCCAGCAGCGTGTCGATCTCGCCCATCTCGGCCTCGCCCTGGGCCATGCGCTCCAGCACGCGCCACATCCAGCCCGTGCCCTCGCGGCAGGGGGTGCACTGGCCGCAGCTCTCGTGCTTGTAGAAATAGGCGATGCGGGCGATGGCGCGGACGAGGTCGGTGGACTTGTCCATGACGATCACCGCCGCGGTGCCGAGGCCGCTCTTCAGCTCCCGCAGCGAGTCGAAGTCCATCAGCGCGGTCTCGCACTGCTCGGCGGGGATCATCGGCACCGAGGATCCGCCCGGGATGACCGCCTTCAGGTTGCCCCAGCCGCCGCGCACGCCGCCGCAGTGGTCCTCCAGGAGCTGGCGGAGCGGGATGCTCATCACCTCCTCCACGTTGCAGGGCTGCTCCACGTGGCCGGACACCGACATGATCTTGGTGCCCGTATTGTTGGGCCGGCCGAAGCCCGCGAACCAGCCGGCCCCCCGGCGCAGGATCGTGCCCACCACCGCGATCGACTCGACGTTGTTCACCGTGGTGGGGCACCCGTAGAGCCCCGCCCCCGCCGGAAACGGAGGCTTCAGCCGCGGCTGGCCCTTCTTGCCCTCCAGCGACTCGAGGAGCGCGGTCTCCTCGCCGCAGATGTAGGCCCCGGCGCCGTGCGCCACGTGCAGGTGGAAGTCCCAGCCGTGGACGTTGCCGTCACCGATCAGCTTGGCGTCGTAGGCCTGGGCGATGGCCGCCTCCAGCCGCTCGCGCTCCAGCACGTACTCGCCGCGGATGTAGATGTAGCAGACGTGCGCCTGCATGGCGAAAGCGGCGATCAGGCAGCCTTCGATCAGGAGGTGCGGGTCGTGCCGCATGATCTCCCGGTCCTTGCAGGTGCCGGGCTCGCTCTCGTCGGCGTTGACCACGAGGTAGTGGGGGCGGCCCTCCTTCACCTCCTTGGGCATGAAGCTCCACTTCAGGCCCGTGCCGAAGCCTGCGCCGCCGCGGCCGCGCAGGCCCGAGGCCTTCACCTGGTCGATCAGCCAGGGGCCGCCGAGCGCGATCATATCCGCCACGCCGTTCCACGCGCCGCGACGCCGCGCCCCCTCCAGCGTCCAGTCCTGGAGGCCGTAGAGGTTGGTGAAGATGCGGTCCTTGTCTTGGAGGATGCCGACCATGCGCGCGATGAGGACTCAGGCGTAAGCTTCACCGCGAGGACGCGGTCGAGGCGGGGGGAGGAACAGCGGTGATATAGTGCGCCGGGCGTCCAGGATCGACTAAGAACCGCTTGCAAGTTAAGGGGCGACGCCCTCCGAAACCGGCTGCGGCCGGTTGGGCAGCTCCAGCGGCTCGGCCGCCGAGCCGTCGTAGAGCCCGGGGTCGATCAGCACCCTGGGGCCGCCCTGCGGCTCGGAGCTGGTGCGGCCGGTGCGCGAGCCGGGCTCCGGGGCGCCGCCCGCCCGGAATTCGGCGATCACCGCGCCCATGTCGTCGGCGGTGAGGTCCTCGAAGTAGCGGTCGTTGATCTGCGCCATGGGGGCGTTGGCGCAGGCGCCCAGGCACTCCACCTCCTGCCAGGTGAAGAGGCCGTCGGCGCTGAGCCTGTCCTTCGGACCGATGTCGCGGCGGCAGCGGTCCATCAGTTCGCCCGCTCCTCGCAGCGCGCAGGGCGTGGTGCCGCACACCTGGATCAGGGCGGCGCGGCCGACCGGCTCCAGCTGGAACATGGTGTAGAAGGTGGCCACCTCCAGCACGCGGATCACGGGCATGCCCAGCCGCTCGGCCACGGCGCGGATGGCGGGCTCGCTCACCCAGCCCTCCTGCTTCTGCGCGAGCCAGAGGAGAGGGATGGAAGCGGACTGCCGGCGGTGCGGCGGGAACTTGGCGAGCCAGCGCTCCACCTCGACCTCCGAAGCGGCGGTGAAGGCGAAGCCGGGCGGCTGGACGGCGGCGAGGCGGCGGACGGACATGGGCGTCGTTTAGCGTCGCCCGCCCACCGATCCTAGCCCTCAGGCGCGGGCGGAGCGACCCGTGCGCGGCGACCCGGTGAGGAAGGCGCGCCAGCCGGGGTTCGCCGCCAGCTTCAGGTCGGCCACGAGCCAGGAGGTGGGGGGCAGCCGGCGCACCAGCGCGCGTGCGCCGAGCGTGAACAGCCCCATCCATAGGAGACTGAGCCACAGCGCCGACCACCACCCGTACTCGGCGTCCTGGAAGGCGTCGAAGAAGGCGGTGCGCACGATCAGGACGCCGCAGAGCGGGATGGAGGCGAGGAGCGCGGTGGCGAGCGTGAACCTGGCCACGCCCATGGCGCGCCGCCGGCGGGGCGAGATCATCAACTGGCCGACGACGCTGAGCGCCAGCAGCCAGGCGAAGAGGACGAAGTGGCCCTGGCTCAGTTCGGGGCGGACCCAGAGTCCGGACATGCGCACGGCATCCATCGTTGCGAGATCGTCACAATATAGGCGTGGCCGAGGCGGCGCGGAAGCCTTCCGGCCGCGACTCCTCGTCGCTCACGGCCCCGCCTCAGCGATCGATCTCGCCGAACACGATGTCGAGCGAACCCAGGATGGCGGACACGTCGGCCAGCATGTGGCCGCGGTTCATCCAGTCCATGGCCTCCAGGTGTGGGAAGCCCGGCGCGCGGATCTTGCAGCGATAGGGTTTGTTCGACCCGTCGCTGACGAGATAGACGCCGAACTCGCCCTTGGGCGCCTCCACGCAGGCGTAGACCTCGCCCGCGGGAACGTGGAAGCCCTCCGTGTAGAGTTTGAAGTGGTGGATCAGCGCCTCCATCGAGCGCTTCATCTCGGCGCGGCGCGGCGGGGCCACCTTGCCGTCCTCCGTCAGCACGGGGCCGGACGTCTTCTTCAGGCGGTGGAGGCACTGCTCCATGATGCGGATCGACTGACGCATCTCCTCGACGCGGCAGAGGTAGCGGTCATAGCAGTCGCCGTTCTTGCCCACTGGGATGTCGAAATCCATCTCGGCGTAGCAGTCGTAGGGCTGCGACTTGCGCAGGTCCCACGCCACGTCCGAGCCGCGCAGCATCACGCCGGTGAAGCCCCGGGCGACGGCCTCGTCCTTCTTCACCACGCCGATGTCGACGTTGCGCGCCTTGAAGATGCGGTTGCCGGTGACCAGCGTCTCGATGTCGTCCAGCTTGGCGGGGAAGGCCGCGCACCAGTCGATCAGGTCGTTCACCAGCGCCTCGGGCAGGTCCTGGTGCACGCCGCCGGGCCGGAAGTAGTTGGCGTGGAGCCGCGCCCCGCAGGCGCGCTCGTAGAAGATCATCAGCTTCTCGCGCTCCTCGAACCCCCACAGCGGCGGGGTGAGCGCGCCCACGTCCATGGCCTGCGTGGTCACGTTGAGCAGGTGGCTGAGAATGCGTCCGATCTCGTTGTACAGCGTGCGGATCAGCTGGCCGCGGATCGGCACGTCCACGCCGATCATCTTCTCGATGGCGAGCACGTAGGCGTGCTCCTGGTTCATCGGCGCCACGTAGTCGAGGCGGTCGAAGTACGGGATGTTCTGGAGGTGGGTGCGCGCCTCCATCAGCTTCTCGGTGCCGCGGTGGAGCAGCCCGATGTGAGGGTCCACCCGCTCAACGACCTCGCCATCCAGCTCCAGCACCAGGCGCAGCACGCCGTGGGCGGCCGGGTGTTGCGGGCCGAAGTTGATGTTGAAGTGGCGGACCTTGGTCTCTTCGGGCTGGATCGTGGCGAGCCCGCCTGCGTCGTCGGCCATCTGCGTCAGACCTTGCCCTTGTCGGCGAGCTTCTGGTCGGGCGTGGAGCCCTTCTCGTCGCCGGGGAGGATGTAGGGATAGCCCGTGCCGGGCTGGTTGGTGCGGTCGCCCTCCCAGGGGGAGAGGAAGTCGAACTGCCGGAACTCCGCCGCGAGCTTCACGGGCTCGTACACCACGCGCTTCAGCGCCTCGTCGTAGCGCACCTCGGTGTGGCCCGTCATCGGGAAGTCCTTCCGCAGCGGATGTCCGTGGAAGCCGTAGTCGGTGAGAATCCGGCGCAGGTCCGGGTGCCCGTCGAAGAAGATCCCGAACATGTCGAACGCCTCGCGCTCGTACCAATCGGCGTTGGAGAAGACGTTCGTGACCGTCGGCACGGGGGTGTCCTCGTCCGTCTCGACCTTCACCCGCACGCGGGCGTTCTTGGTGTAGCTGAGCAGGTGGTAGACCACGTCGAACCGGCGGGTGCGCTCAGGGTAGTCGGCCCCGCACAGGTCGATCAGCTGCTGGAACTCGAACCGGCGGCTGTCGCGCAGCGTGGCGAGGAGTTCCGCGATCCGCTGCGCGGGCGCGAAGATCGTCAGCTCGCCGTACGCCACGTGCCAACTCACCGCCGCCCCCGCCGAATCGGCCAGGATGGCTCGCCCGAGTTCCGCCAGCCGCTCCGACACGCCCATAGGAACGGACCTGTCCGCCTCGGGCGCGGTGATCGCGGAGGTCTCGCTCATCGATCGATGGTCCCGGTGCGGCGAATCTTCTTCTGCAGCTGCAGGAGACCGTAGAGCAGCGCCTCCGCCGTGGGCGGGCAGCCCGGTACGTAGACGTCCACAGGAACGACGCGGTCACATCCGCGCACGACGCTGTAGCTGTAGTGGTAGTACCCTCCGCCGTTGGCGCAGGAGCCCATGCTCAATACATAGCGCGGCTCGGGCATCTGGTCGTAGACCTTGCGGAGGGCCGGCGCCATCTTGTTGGTGAGCGTGCCGGCGACGATCATCAGGTCGCTCTGGCGCGGGCTGGCGCGAGGCGCCATGCCGAACCGCTCGGCGTCGTAGCGCGGCATGGAGGCGTGCATCATCTCCACCGCGCAGCAGGCCAGGCCGAACGTCATCCACATCAGCGAGCCGGTGCGCGCCCAGGTGATCACGTCGTCGAGCGCGGCGGTGACGAAGCCCTTCTCCGCCATGGCCCCGTTCAGCTTGTCCAGGAACGGGTCGTGCACCTGCGGGTCGTAACCCTCCACGCTGGCGCGCATGGCCGCGCCCGCGCTCAGGGGCGCGCCGCCGGAGGTGACGAGGCCGGAGGCGGGAACCGTCAGCGTCGGTGAACTCACTCCCATTCCAGGGCGCCCTTCTTCCACTCGTAGATGAAACCGACCGTCAAGACGCCGAGGAAGATCATCATCGACCAGAAGGCGAATACCTGCGCGTCGTGCGGCAGCTTCATCAGGCTGACGCCCCACGGAAACAGGAACGCCACCTCCAGGTCGAAGATGATGAATAGGATGGAGACTAGGTAGAAGCGCACGTCGAACTTCATGCGCGCGTCCTCGAACGCGTTGAAGCCGCACTCGTAGGCGGAGATCTTCTCCGGGTCCGGGTGCTTCGGCGCGAACAGCCAAGCCATGGCGATGAACGCCAGGCCGATGACGATCGCGACCGCCAGGAAGATGGTGATCGGCAGGTAGTCGAGGAGGAAGGCGTTCATCCGCACACCCATATGGGAGGACGGGCTTCTAGCCCAGCGCGGCCGTATGCAGGAAGGGGCTGCGGCGGCTTCGCAGCGTCGGGAAGGTGCGCTTGACACCTTCGGAGGCGCCGCCTATCCCACGGCCCTCGCCGGACGGGGCCGTGAGGGCCCGCGCGATCCGCGGATGTAGCTCAGTTGGTTAGAGCGCCGGCCTGTCACGCCGGAGGTCGCGGGTTCGAGTCCCGTCATTCGCGCCACGCCGGCCTTCCACCTGCGCGCGCACCGGTCGGGGATCGCGCACGGGGTGGTGTGAGCGCCCCCGCCGAGTTCCTTTTCACCACCTTCGAGTTCGGCGGCCACGTCACGCCCGCCCTCGCCACGGCCGCCCGGCTGCAGGCGCGGGGGCGGCGCGTCCTGGTGCTGTCCGACGAAGCGACCCGGCCCGAGGCGCAGGGCTTCGGCCTGCCGTTCCAGGCGTGGACGCGCGCCCCCAGCCGTCCGGACAAGCGCGTGGAGAACGAGCCGCTGCGCGACTGGGAGTGCGCGGAGCCCGCCGACGTCATCGCCATGCTCCTGGAGCGGCTGATGACGGGGGCGGCCGAAGCCTACGCCGCAGACACCGCCGACGCGCTGGACGCCAACCCCGGGGCGATGGTGGTGAGCCAGGAGCTGCTCTTGGGATGCATGCTGGCGGCGGAGGCGCGGGGCGCCCGCCTGGCCCTCCACACCGCCAACATCTGGCCCCTGCCGACGCTTGCGGGCGCGCCGCCCTTCGGGCCGGGGCTGGAGCCGCCCAAGGACGAGCAGGAGGTCTGGTTCCAGGGCCTGATCCGGGAGGCCAGCCTGAGCCTCTACGACGGCGGCCTGGCCGACCTGAACAACGCCCGGGCGGGCTTCGGGCTGGCCCCTCTCGCCCGCACGCTGGACCAGGTGGAGGCGGCCGACCTGATCCTCCTGTCGGCGGCGCGCCTCTACGACTTCGCGCCGGACCCCCTCCCCGCTCCGTTCCGCTACGCCGGGCCGCAGGCGCGCGTGCCATCCTGGGCGGCGGAGTGGACGTCGCCCTGGGCCGAGGAGGACCGGCGGCCGCTGGTGCTTGTCTCCTTCTCCACGCTCTACCAGGCGCAGGAGCCGGTGCTCCGCCGCGTGGTGGCCGCGCTGGAGCGCCTGCCGGTGCGTGGGGTGGTGACACTGGGCCCCCAAC
>CAXSHO010000091.1:4763-5930 GCA_964237305.1 uncultured Caulobacteraceae bacterium | reverse complement strand
CCCCGCGCAGGTGACGAGCGGGGCGGAGAACGTGCGGGTGGTCGCCAGCGCCAGCCACGATGCGCTCATGCCGCACCTCGCCGCCATGGTGACCCACGCAGGACACGGTTCAGCCATCCGGCCCGTACTCGCCGGCGTTCCGCTGCTGTGCCTGCCGATGGGGCGCGACCAGCCGGACAACGCCGCGCGGATCGCCGCCCGCGGTGCGGGGCTGCGGCTCGATCCCTCGGCGTCGGCGGAGGAGATCGCTTCCGCGCTGACCCGCCTGATCCAGGAGCCCGCCTTCAGGGACGCGGCCCGAGCCTGGGGGCGCGCGATCGCGGCGGAGACGCAGGCGGCCGGCGACGTGGCGGTCGACGCTTTGGAAACCCTGTTTGGTGACGGTTCGGCGACGTCCCCCCGCTAAGCTGGAGGCTCATCCGCCCGGGGAGGGTCAGGTGACGAACAAGATACGCATCGTCCGCGAGCACGAGGAGCCGGCGCCCAGCCCTCTCGTCGGCGTCTTCAGGGTGGCCATCCTGATCGGTGTCTGGATCCTCGTCGGCCTGGCGGGCTTCACCGTGTGGAACCACATGACGGCCTGACCGAGCCGCCGAGCGCTGCGGCCGGTGGGCGGCGAGGGGTTCGAACCCCCGACCCTCTCGGTGTAAACGAGATGCTCTACCGCTGAGCTAGCCGCCCGCGCCGGAGCGGGGGCGCGCCCCGGAAGAGCCGCGCCCGCCGTCGCGCCTACTGGATGGAGGACTTCAGGCCTTCTCCCGGACGGAACTTGACGGCCTTGGAAGCCGCCCGCTCTACGGTCTGCCCGGTGCGCGGGTTGCGCGCGGTGCCCGCCGGACGATCCACGGCGACGAAGTTGCCGAAGCCCACGATGCGGACGTCCTCGCCCTTCTTCATCGACTCGGTGACGCACTCGACAAAGGAGTCGAGCGCCTTTTGAGCCTGCTTCTTGTCCAGCCCGGCCTTGTCTGACATCGCCTGGACGAGTTCGGCTTTCGTCATGTGGTCTGCTCCCAGTCCCTGTTCCCGCGGCCGCGTTGAGGTTTCGAAAGTGGCGCGACCGCCCGCCAAGCTGGCACGATGGACCGGCGACCCTGTTCGGTCAAAGGGAAAGGCGGCGCGGATCGACCGCACCGCCTTCCTTTCCGACGCGCTCGCCTCAGGCGC
>CAXSHO010000091.1:0-4753 GCA_964237305.1 uncultured Caulobacteraceae bacterium | reverse complement strand
CACCGGGCCCACCCCGCCGAGGTCGTCCACAGCGGCGGGAGGCACGCGCGCCTCCTCGTCCTCTTCCGTCCACTCGATGGCGACGATCGGGCCGGTCAGCGCCCACTTCAGCACCTCGTCCATGTGGCTGACCGGCACGATCTCCAGTTCGCTCTTCACATTGTCCGGCACCTCGGCGAGGTCCTTCTCGTTCTCCTGCGGGATCAGGACGGTCTTCACACCCGACCGGAGCGCGGCGAGGAGCTTCTCCTTGAGGCCGCCGATGGCCGTCACCCGGCCGCGCAGGGTCACCTCGCCCGTCATGGCGATGTCCTTGCGGATGGGCGTGCCCGTCAGCACCGAGACGATGGCCGTAGCCATGGCCGCGCCGGCGGACGGACCGTCCTTGGGCGTGGCGCCGTCCGGCACGTGGACGTGGACGTCGATCTTGTCGAACAAAGTCGGCTTGATCCCGAAGGCGGGGGCCCGGGCGCGCACGTAGCTGTGGGCGGCCGAGATCGACTCCTTCATCACCTCCTTCAGGTTGCCGGTGACGGTCATGCGGCCCTTGCCGGGCATCTTGACCGCCTCGATGGTCAGGATGTCGCCGCCGAACTCGGTCCAGGCCAGGCCCGTGACGATCCCCTTCTGGTCCTCGGCGTCCGTCTCGCCGTAGCGGTGCTTCCTGACGCCCGCGTACTTGGCCAAGCGCGCATCGTCGATCGTGATCGAGTCCACACCCTCGCGCCCCACGTCGCGCACGGTCTTGCGCGCCAGCCCGCCCAGCTCGCGCTCCAGATTCCGCACGCCCGCCTCGCGCGTGTAGTAGCGGATCAGGTCGCGGATGGCGGCGTCCGGCACCTCCAGCTCGCCCTCCTTCAGGCCGTTGTCGAGCTTCACCTTGGGCAGCACGTGCCGCTTGGCGATCTCCACCTTCTCGTCCTCGGTGTAGCCGGCGATGCGGATCACCTCCATGCGGTCCAGCAGCGGCTGGGGCATGTTGAGCGAATTGGCCGTGGTGACGAACATCACGTTGGACAGGTCGTAGTCGACCTCCAGGTAGTGGTCTCCGAAGGTGTTGTTCTGCGCAGGATCCAGCACCTCCAGCAGCGCCGAAGACGGATCACCGCGCCAGTCGGCGCCCAGCTTGTCGATCTCGTCCAGCAGGAAGAACGGGTTGGTGGCCTTCACCTTCTTCATGTTCTGGATTATCTTGCCGGGCATGGAACCGATGTAGGTCCTGCGATGCCCGCGGATCTCGGCCTCGTCGCGCACGCCGCCCAGGCTCAGCCGTGAGAACTCCCGCCCCGTGGCCTTGGCGATGGACTTGCCGAGCGAAGTCTTGCCTACGCCGGGCGGGCCCACGAGGCACAGAATCGAACCCTTGTTGGTGCCGGTGCGCGCCTGCACGGCCAGGTACTCCAGGATGCGCTCCTTGACCTTCTCCAGCCCGTAGTGGTCGGCGTCCAGGATGCGCTCGGCCTCGGCGAGGTCGATCGGCTTGGCCTTCGCCCTTCCCCACGGGATCGACAGCAGCCAGTCGAGGTAGTTGCGCACCACCGTGCTCTCGGCGGACATCGGGCTCATGTTCTTCAGCTTCTTCAGCTCGCCCTCGGCCTTGGTGCGCGCCTCCTTGGAAAGCTTTGTCTTCTTGATGCGCTTCTCGAGCTCCATCATCTCGTCGCGCTGGTCGTCCTGCTCACCCAGCTCGCGCTGGATGGCCTTCATCTGCTCGTTGAGGTAGTACTCGCGCTGCGTCTTCTCCATCTGGCGCTTGACGCGGCTGCGGATCTTCTTCTCGACTTGCAGCACGCTGATCTCGCCCTCCATCAGGGCGTAGACGCGCTCCAGCCGCTTGGCGACGTTGAATATCTCAAGGAGCTGCTGCTTGTCGGCGATCTTCACCGACAGGTGGGCGGCGATGGAGTCGGCCAGCTTGCCGGGCTCGGCGATCTGCGGGATCGAGGCGAGCGCCTCCGGCGGCACCTTCTTGTTGAGCTTCACGTAGTTCTCGAACTGCTCGACCACCGCGCGGCTCAGGGCGGCGGCCTCGTCGGCGTCCTCGCCGTCCTCGTCGAGGTCGGCCACCTCCGCTTCGAAGTAGTCGGCCTGACCGGTGAAGCGGAGCACGGCGGCGCGGGTCTTGCCCTCCACCAGCACCTTCACGGTTCCGTCGGGCAGCTTGAGCAGCTGCAGGACGCTGGCCACGACGCCCACGTCGTAGATGGCGCCCGGCTGCGGCTCGTCGTCGGCGGAATTCTTTTGGGTGGCCAAGAGGATCTGCTTGTCGCCCTTCATCACCTCCTCGAGCGCGCGGACGCTCTTCTCGCGGCCGACGAAGAGCGGCACCACCATGTGCGGGAAGACCACGATGTCCCGCAGGGGGAGCACGGGCAGGGTGCGGACGTCACTCATGTCTCAACTCCTGGAGGCCGGCGGATCGAGCGCCCGGCCTCAGACTTGCGGGACCGCCCCGCCCCGCGCGTCTGCGCCGGAGAGGAGGCCTGTACTGTCCCGCTCCGCCCCCTCTCCGGCATGGAGACTCGGGCGACGGTCGGTCAGGCGGATAGATTGGCCCGTCCGCCGGGCGGTTCAAGCGGCGCCGCTGGGCGGCGGCGACGGGTCGCGGCCGCTCAGGCGTCTTCCAGCAGCAGGACGCCGGGGGCGCTCTTCACCGCCGCGCGCACGGGGGCGTCCAGCCGGTAGCGGCCGGGCAGGCGGACCTCCACCTCGCGGCCCCCGTCCAGGCCGGCCACGCAGGTCACCTCCGCACCCCGGGGGGCGCGGGCCAGGTCCAGCCGGGCGTGCAGCGCGGCCATGTTTGCGGAGGCGGCGGCGAGGTGGATGCGCAGGTTCACCGGCTCCGGCTCGGCGGAGGCGGCCGTCGCCCGCAGCGGCTCGGCGCCTTCCGCCACGAACCGCACCTGCCCGCCGTCCACCCTCGCGCGGATGCGCAAGAGGAGCGCGGCGCCGGGCTCCAGGAGGTCGCGCATCCGGCCGAGCTCGGCGGGGGGCACCATGGCCTCGTACTCGCCGGACGGGTCGGACAGGGTGAGGTAGGCGAACTTCTCCCCCGTGCGGCTGGGCTTCTCCTGGCGCCGGCGCACCACGCCCGCCATGCGGAAGGCCTCGTGGCCCCCCTCCTCCGCCTGGATCACGGCCTCGGCGTAGGGGGTGACGCGGCGCGCGCGCAGGGTGTCGGCCATCGCCTCCAGCGGGTGGCCGGTGAGATAGAAGCCCACCGCCGCCAGCTCCTCGTCCAGCTTCTGCGCGGCCGACCACGGTTCGACCGCCGGCAGGCGCGGACGGCCCGCCCCGGCCCCGCCGAACAGGTTGTGCTGGCCCTCCGCCCGCTCGCTCGCCAGCGCCTGGGCGTGCCCGGACAGGGCGTCGGCCGCGGCGAGCGCCCGGGCGCGGTCGGGCTCCAGCGCGTCGAACACGCCGGCGCGCGCCAGCGTCTCCATCGCGCGCTTGTTGACCACGCGCGGGTCCACGCGCTCGGCGAAGTCGAACAGGTCGCGGAACGAGCCGCCGGCCTCACGCACCGCCTGGACGTGGCGCATGGCCTCCACGCCCACGTTGCGCACCGCGCCCAGGGCGTAGAGCACCTCGCCGCCCTCCACCTCGAAGTCGGCGCCCGAGCGGTTGACGCAGGGCGGCCGCACGGTGACGCCGAAGCGCTTGGCGTCCTGCACGTAGACGGCCAGCTTGTCGGTGTTGCCGACGTCGAGGCTCATGGTGGCGGCGTAGAACTCGGGCGCGGCGTTCGCCTTCAGCCAACCCGTCTGGTAGCTGATCAGCGCATAGGCGGCGGCGTGGCTCTTGTTGAAGCCGTAGCCCGCGAACTTGGCCACGAGCTCGAATATGCCGTCCGACTGCTTCTCAGGGACGCCCTTCTCCCTCGCGCCGGAGATAAAGCGCGCCTTCTGCACGTCCATCTCCTCCTTCTTCTTCTTGCCCATGGCGCGGCGCAGGAGATCGGCCTCGCCCAGGCTGTACCCCGCCAGGACCTGGGCGATCTGCATCACCTGTTCCTGGTAGATGATCACGCCGTAGGTCTCGGCCAGCACGGGCGTGAGGCTCGGGTGGAGGTGGTCCACGGCCGCCCCGAACTTGCGCGCCACGTAGGTGTCGATGTTGTCCATCGGCCCCGGACGGTAGAGCGAGATCAGGGCGGTGATCTCCTCGATGGAGCCGCACTTCAGCTTGCGCAGCGTCTCGCGCATGCCGGTGGACTCCAGCTGGAACACGCCGATGGCGTGGCCCGAGGCCAGGAGCGCGTAGGTCTTCTCGTCGTCCAGCTTAAGCGCGTCGAGGTCCAGCTCCACGCCCCGCTTGGCCAGGTGGCGCACCGCCTTGTCGAGCACCGTCAGCGTCTTCAGCCCCAGGAAGTCGAACTTCACCAGCCCTGCGCTCTCCACCCACTTCATGTTGTACTGGGTGGCCGGGATGTCGGACCGCGGATCCTGGTACAGCGGCACGAGCTCGGTCAGGGGCCGGTCGCCGATCACCACGCCCGCCGCGTGGGTGGAGGCGTTGCGGTAGAGCCCCTCGAGCTTCAGCGCGGTCTCGAGCACCGCGGCCACCGCCGGGTCGTCGCGCCGGGCCTCCTGCAGGCGCGGTTCCATGGCGATGGCCTGGGCGAGCGTCGTGGGGTTGGCCGGGTTGTTCGGCACCATCTTGGCCAGCCGATCCACCAGGCCCAGCGGCAGCTGCATGACCCGGCCCACGTCGCGCAGCACCGCGCGCGCCTGCAGCGTGCCGAAGGTGATGA
>CAXSHO010000090.1:0-13100 GCA_964237305.1 uncultured Caulobacteraceae bacterium | reverse complement strand
GGCGGTGGGCTTCGGGTTCCTGCTGCACCCCTTCAGCGAGCTGCAACTGGTCAAGGTGGTGCAGGGGGCGGGCCTCCTCACCCTCGTGCTGAACGGCGTCGCGCTGTGGAAGCAGGAGGCGCGCGACCCGAGCCGCGTCGGCGCCGCGCCGGTGCTGGCCCCCACCTTCCGCGAGCGCTGGGCAGCCTACGCCTCCACCGGCCGGGCGGGCCGGCGGCTCCTGGCCATCGGCATGGGCACCATGGCGTTCTCCATGCAGGACGTGTTGCTGGAGCCCTACGGCGGCCGCGTGCTGCACCTGTCGGTGAGCGCCACCACGAGCCTCACCGCGCTTCTCGCGGTGGGCGGCGGGGCGGGGCTGTGGCTCGCCGCGCGGAGCCTCGCCCGGGGCGCCGACCCCTACCGCGTGTCCGGCTTCGGCGCGCTGGCGGGCCTCGCCGCCTTCGCCTGCGTCCTCCTGGCCGCGCCCATGGCGTCGGCGGGGCTGTTCGCCGCGGGGGTGGCGCTGGTGGGGCTGGGCGCGGGGCTGTTCGCGCACGGCACGCTCACCGCCTCCATGGCCATGGCGCAGAAGGACGCGACGGGCCTGGCGCTGGGCGCCTGGGGCGCGGTGCAGGCGCTGGCCGCCGGGCTCGCCATCGCAGGCGGAGGTCTCCTCAGCGACGGCGTGGGCGCGCTCGCCCGCTCGGGCCGCCTGGGCGCGGTGCTGGACGGGCCGGCCACCGGCTGCTCGGTCGTCTACGCCCTGGAGATCGCGCTCCTGTTCGCCACGCTGGCCGCGCTCGGCCCGCTCGCCCGCCACGACCCCGCCGCCGACCTCGCCACGACCCCCGCCTACCCCACCCTCACCCCGACATCCGCCTAAGGCCCGCGACCAGGAGCCCGCCATGTACAACGCTGAATTTTTCGGGACCTTCGACGTCGCCTCGCTGGCGCTGACGCTGTTCACCCTCTTCTTCTTCGGCCTGATCATCTACCTGCGCCGGGAGGACCGGCGCGAGGGCTACCCCATCGAGGACGACATCACCGGCCGGGCCGAACCCGCGCAAGGCATGTTCTTCGTGGCGCAGCCCAAGATCTTCAAGCTGTCCGGCGGCGGAACGGTCGCCAAGCCGGACGGGCTGAGCGACAGCCACGACATCGCCGCCTCCCGCCGCTCGCGCGTGTCGGGGACGCCGCTGCAGCCGGTGGGCGACCCCATGCTGGCGGGCGTGGGCCCCGGCGCTTACGCGCTGCGCGCCCGCACCCCCGACCTCACCGACCACGGCGCGCTGAAGGTCGTCCCCATGCGCGACGCCCCCGACTTCGTCATCGACGGGCGCGACGCCGACCCGCTCGGCATGACGGTGATCGGCGCGGATCGGCGCCCGGCGGGTGTTGTGTCCGACGTGTGGATCGATCGCGGCGAGATCCTGATCCGCTACCTGGAGGTCGAGCTGACCGCCGCGCCGTCCGCCGCCTCCGGGCTGACGGTGGTGGGGAGCGCGCCCGCCGCCCGCCGCGTGCTCCTGCCCATGACCATGGCGGTGATCTCGCGGCGCACGCGCACGGTGAAGGTGGACGCGATCATGGCCGCGCACTTCGCCGACGTGCCCGCGCTGGAGAGCCCGGACATGGTGACGCGGGACGAGGAGGAGCGGATATGCGCCTACTACGGCGGGGGCTACCTCTACGCCTCCGCCGCCCGCGTGGAGCCGCTCCTGTGAACGAGCACGATTTCGAACCCGTCCGCGGCCTGCCGGGCGACCTGCCCAAGGGCGAGGCGATGCTGTGGCAGGGTTCGCCCCGCTGGACGCGCCTGGCGTGCGAGGCGTTCCACATCCGCGCGGTGACCGGCTACTTCGCCCTGATGCTCGCCTGGAGGGCGGCCTCGGCGATCGGGGCGGGAACGGCGCCGCTCAAGGCGGTGGAGGCGGCGGCCTCAGTGGCCCCGATCGCGGTGGCGGCGGTGGCGCTGCTGGCGGGGCTGGCCTGGCTCTACGCGCGCACGACGATCTACACGATCACGAACAAGCGGGTGGTGCTGCGCTTCGGCGTGGCCTTCACCAAGGCGATCAACCTGCCCTTCACCATCGTCGACACCGGCGCGCTGAAGAGCTTCGCCGACGGATCGGGCGACGTGGCGATCACCCTCAAGGCGCCTAACAAGCTCGCCTTCCTGCAGCTGTGGCCCAACGCCCGCCCCTGGCGCGTCGCCTCGCCGCAACCGACCCTGCGCGCCGTTCCCGACGCGGGGGAGGCGGCGCGGGTGCTCGCCTCCGCCATGAAGGCGGCGGTGGGGGTGGAGCTGACGCCCGTCGCGGCGGTGGACCGCGGGGTGGCGGCTCCCGCAAGCCTCGGCCGCACCGAAGCGGCGGCGGCGTGAGGATGACCGCGGTGGCCGCACCGGCGTCCGAGACCTTCCCGCGGGGCGCGCTGATGGCGGTGGGCGTGGTGCTCGCCGTCACCATCCTGGGCGCGGCGGCCGCCCGCTTCTCCCGTCTCTCCACCCCGTCGGGTCCGCCCGCGCCGCCGCCTGCGGTGGCCGCCGCCGAGCTGCGCTTCGCCGACGCGCCGGACGGCTCCATCCGCGTCACCGACGCCCGCAGCGGGGCGGCCGTCTCCACCCTGGCGCCCGGCACCAACGGCTTCATCCGCGGCGTGATGCGCGGCCTGGCGCGCGACCGCATCAGCCGCCACATCGGCGAGGCCCCGCCCTTCCGCCTGAGCCGCGACGCCACCGGCGCCCTGTGGCTGCAGGACACCGCCACCGGCCGCCTCATCGACCTGCAGGCCTTCGGCTCGCAGAACCGCGCCGCCTTCGCCGACTTCCTGCCCCGCGCCTCGCAGAACACGGCGGGGTCGCGCACGTGATCTCCGTCCCCTTCCTCGCGCGCCGCTCGGTGGTGACGCCCTGCACCATCGAGATCGAGCACACGGCCAGCAGCCTGCACGCCCACGTGGCGCTGGACGGCGAGCCCGAGCTGCAGCCCGGCGACCGCGTGCGGGTGCACGGCGACCCGATCAAGGTGCGCTTCGGCGACAAGCTGGTGCTGCACCGGGAGGCCACCGTGGAGCGCGCGGGCTGGCTGGAGCGGCAGTGGACCAAGCTCACCGCCCGCCTCGAACTCTCCGAACTGTACGAAGTCAGCTTCACGCCCGGGAGGGCGCCATGACCGACGCCACCTTCGACGTCCTGGACGTCGCCGACGCCGCCTTCGGCGCGCCGCTGACCGCCGCCGCCAAGGCCAAGCGCGCCAAGAGTGAGACCACGCGCATGGCGCAGGAGGACACCGTCCTCAGCCCGCGCTTCTACACCACCGACTTCGCGGCCATGGACCGGATGGACGTCTCCTCCGTCCGCGCGGAGTGGGACGCGCTCCTGGCCGAGATGGCCAGCGATCCGAACAAGGACCACTTCAAGCGCGCCGAAGCCTTCGAGGAGACGCTGGAGGCGCTGGAGCCCGACCTGCGCCGCGAGTTCGTGGACTTCCTGGTGAGTTCGCTCACCGCCGAGTTCTCCGGCTGCGTGCTCTACGCCGAGATCGTCAAGCGCGTGAAGAACCCCGACATCAAGGCGCTGTTCAAGTACATGAGCCGCGACGAGGCCCGCCACGCCGGCTTCATCAACGAATGCCTGAAGGACTACGACATCGGCGTGGACCTCGGCTTCCTCACCAAGGTGAAGAAATACACCTTCTTCAAGCCCAAATTCATCTTCTACGCCGTCTACCTGTCGGAGAAGATCGGCTACGCGCGCTACATCACCATCTTTCGCCACCTGCAGCAGCACCCTGAGCAGCAGTTCCACCCGATCTTCAAGTGGTTCGAAGAGTGGTGCAATGACGAGTTCCGCCATGGGGAGGCGTTCTCGCTCCTCATGCGGTCTGATCCCAAGCTCCTGTCCGGCTTCAACAAGCTGTGGATCAAGTTCTTCCTGCTGGCGGTGTACGCCACCATGTATGTTCGTGACCACGCCCGCCCGGCGTTCCACGCGGCGCTGGGCGTCGATCCCACCGAGTACGACTACAAGGTCTACCGGTGCTGCTCGGAGATCTCCAAGCAGGTGTTCCCGCTGGTGCTCGACACCGACGCCCCCGCCTTGCGCCGCGGCTTCGACCGGATGGCGGCCATCACCGACGGCATGGCGGCGGCCAAGGCGCAGGGCGGCGTCTTGGGCGGGCTGAAGCGGGCGGGGCTGGCGGCGGCGGCGGGGGCCACCTTCCTGCGGCTCTACCTCGTGCCCTCCAAGCCGAACGCGCTCCCCGCCTCCGCCCGCCTGCAGCCGGCGTGGTGAGGCGATGAGCGCCGCCGTCCTTCCCATCGCCGGCGCGCTCCTCTTCGCGCTGGCGCTTTGGTGGTCGAGCACGGGCGCGATCCTGTGGCTGAACCGGCGACCGCGCGCCTCCTACCGCTGGAGCCTGGCCGGGGCGTCGGCGGTGGCGGTCGTGGCCGTGGTCGCGCTCGCGGCCACGCGCGACACGGCCACGCCGGCGGGAGCGGTCATGGCCTTCACCGCCTCCGTCGCGGTCTGGGGCTGGCACGAGCTCTGCTTCCTGACTGGCTTCGTCACGGGGGCCTCCACGGCGGATTGCCCGGCCGGCGCCCGGGGCTGGCGGCGCTTTCGCCTGGCCGCCGCCACGCTGATGCACCACGAGGTGGCGCTGGCGGTCACCGCGGTCGTCATCGCCGCGCTGACGCTGGGCGGGGCCAACCCCATCGGCGGCTGGACCTTCCTCCTGCTGTTCGCCGCCCGGCTCAGCTCCAAGCTCAACCTGTTCCTGGGCGCGCCCAACTTCAGCGCCGAGCTGTTCCCCGCGCACCTGCGCCACCTGACCACCTATCTGCGCAAGGGGCCGGTCAGCGCGCTCTACCCCGTCTCGCTGGCGGGGCTGGGGCTGGCGGCCGCCGCCGCCGCCCGCCCGGCGCTGGAGGCCGACGCCGCGCCCTTCGCCGTCACCGGCTACGCCCTGCTGTCGGCCCTGGCCGCGCTGGCGCTCCTGGAGCACGCCTTCATGGCGCTGCCCCTGCCCGACGCCGCCCTGTGGCGCTGGGCGCTGCCCGCCGCCGAACGATCCGCGCGCCGCGTCGCGCGGGTCGACGCCACCACCCCGAACTGAAGCGCCGCCAGAGCGACCAGAGGACCGTACGATGGACTACGAACAGTTCTTCCAGGCGCAGCTCGACATGGTCCACGAGGAGGGCCGCTACCGCGTCTTCGCCGACCTGGAGCGCCGCGCCGGCAGCTTCCCGCAGGCGGTGCGCCACCACGAGGGCCGCGAGCAGGAGGTCACCGTCTGGTGCTCCAACGACTACCTGGGCATGGGCCAGCACCCCAAGGTGCTCGCCGCCATGCACGCCGCGCTGGACCGCTGCGGCGCGGGCGCGGGGGGCACCCGCAACATCTCCGGCACCAACCACGTCCACATCCTCCTGGAGCAGGAGCTGGCGGACCTGCACGGCAAGGAGGCGGCGCTGACCTTCACCTCCGGCTACGTGTCGAACATGGCCGCGCTCTCCACGCTCGCCTCGCGCCTGCCGGGCTGCATCGTCTTCTCCGACGCCTGCAACCACGCCTCCATGATCGAGGGCATCCGCCACTCGGGCGCCGAGCGGGTGATCTTCGCGCACAACGACATGGCCGACCTGCGCGCGCGCCTGGCCGCCGCCGACCCCGCGCGGCCCAAGCTGATCGCCTTCGAGAGCGTCTACTCCATGGACGGCGACATCGCGCCCCTGGCCGAGCTGTGCGACCTGGCCGACGAGTTCGGCGCCATGACCTACCTGGACGAGGTGCACGGCGTGGGCCTCTACGGCCCGCGGGGCGGCGGCGTGGCCGAGCGCGAGGGGCTGATGCACCGCATCACCGTGATCGAGGGCACGCTGGCCAAGGCGTTCGGCGTCATGGGCGGCTACGTCGCGGGCTCGGCGGCCATGTGCGACTTCATCCGGAGCTTCGCCTCCGGCTTCATCTTCTCCACCGCCCTGTCGCCCGTGCTGGCCGCGGGGGCGCTCGCCAGCATCCGCCACCTGAAGGAGAGCGGGTGGGAGCGGGCGCAGCAGCGCCACCGCGTGGCCAGTGTCCGCAAGCAGTTGGCGGCGGCGGGCATCCCCTGCATGGAGAACGACAGCCACATCATTCCGGTGATGGTCGGCGATCCGGTGAAGTGCAAGATGATCAGCGACTGGCTGCTGGACCGCTCGGGCATCTACATCCAGCCGATCAACTACCCCACCGTGCCGCGCGGCACCGAACGCCTGCGCATCACGCCCTCGCCCGTCCACTCCGACGCGGACATCGAGCGGCTGGTGGAGGCGCTGTCGGAGCTCTGGTCGATGTGCGCCCTCAGCCGCCAGCGCGTCGCCGCCTAGCCGCGATACGCCGCCGTGACCGTCTCCACCTGCCTGTGGTTCGGCCGCGACATGGAGGCGGCGGTCGGGTTCTACGTCGGACTCGTGCCCGGCTCGCGCATCGACCACGTCCAGCGCTCGCCGGGGCCGTGGCCGGGAGGGGAGGCGGGCGACGCGCTCCTGATCGCCTTCACCCTGGGCGGGCAGAGCTTCCAGGCGCTCAACGGCGGGTCGTCCGCCGACTACGGGACCGCCGCCTCCATCTCCGTGCGCTGCGCGGACCAGGCGGAGGTGGACCGGCTGTGGGCGGCGTTCACCGCCGACGGCGGTCAGGAGATCATGTGCGGCTGGCTGCGCGACCGCTGGGGCGTGCCCTGGCAGATCGTGCCGGAAATCATGCCCCGCCTCCTGGCCGACCCCGATCCCGCCGTGGCCAAGCGCGTCTTCGACACCATGCAGACCATGGTGAAGCTGGACGTCGCCGCCCTGGAGCGCGCCGCCGCGGGATGAGCGGATTTCGGGGCGTCGAAGCCGGGTGACAGCCCGCCCGACGCTCCCTAGCCTCCCTCCCATGCGCCGACGCGAGCTCCTCCTCTCCACGGCCGCGCTGGCCGCCACCGCCGCGGCCCCGCGCGATCCCGACGGGCGCCTTCGGGCGATGCTGGACGGCTTCTTCGAGGAGGGGTTGCGGCGTCGACCGCAGAGCGCCACCGAGCTCGGGCTCGACACGGGCGCGCGCTCCCGCCTGCGCGCACGATTGGACGACACCGGCGCCGCGGGGCTGGAGGGGGACAGGCGGGCCAACGCCTCCCGGCTCGCCGCGCTCGGGTCGGTCCGGCGCGACGCCCTTCCGCCGCCGTCACGCGGGCGTTTCGACACCGTGCTTTACCAGGAGGAGGCCACGCGGCGCGTGCTGGCCTTCGACTGGGTGGTGCAGAACGGCTTCGCCCCCTCGCCCTACGCGGTCAGCCCGCTCACCGGCGCCTACCAGGGCGTCCCCTCCTTCCTGGACACCAAGCACCCGGTGGAGAGCGCGGCCGACGCGGAGGCCTACCTCGCCCGGCTGGACGCCTTCGCCGGCGTGCTGGATGCGGAGACCGTCCGGGTGCGGCAGGCGACGGGGCAGGGCGTCACGGCGCCCGACTTCATCCTGGACGTCACCGCGGGCCAGCTGGCCGCCCTGCAGGCCGCGCCCGGGCCGTCGCCGTGGGCCGCGTCGCTCGACCGGCGCGCCCGCGCCCGGGGGCTCGGCCCCACCTGGGGCCTCCGCGCGGCCACCCTTCACCGCGAGCGCGTCGCCCCCGCCCTGGCCCGCCAGCTGGAGGCGGTGCGCGCCGCGCGCGCCAAGGCGACCCCCGACCCGGGCTGCTGGCGCTTCAAGGGCGGCGCGGAGTTCTACGCGGCCAGCCTGCACTACACAACCACCACCGAGATGACGCCGGACGAGGTGCACAAGCTCGGCCTGGACGAAGCGGCGCAGATCGGCGCCCGGCTGGACACGCTGCTCAAGGCGCAGGGCATGACGCGGGGCACGGTGGGCGAGCGCATCCGCGCGCTCTACAAGGATCCCAAGTCGTTCTATCCCGACACCGATGCGGGGAAGGTGCAGCTCGTCGCCGACCTCCAGGCCAAGCTCGACCTCGTGAAGGCGCGGCTGCCGCGCATGTTCGCCACCCTGCCGCACAACGCCATCGAGGCGCGGCGCGTGCCGCCCGCCATCGAGCGCGGCTCGCCCGGCGCCTACTCGGAAAGCCCCTCGCTGGACGGGCGGCGCCCCGGCTACATCTACTTCAACCTGGCGGACACGGCGGAGTGGCCGCGGTGGAAGCTGCCCTCGACCCTCTACCACGAGGGGCTGCCCGGCCATCAGCTGCAAGGCGGGATCGCGCTGGAGAACCGGGACATCCCGCTCCTGGTGCGCAACCTGTTCTTCTCCGGCTACGGCGAGGGCTGGGCGCTCTACGCCGAGCAACTGGCCGACGAGCTGGGCCTATATGACGACGACCCGCTGGGCCGCATCGGCTGGCTGCAGGCGCAGATCTTCCGCGCCGGACGCTGCGTGATCGACACGGGCATGCATCACCTGCGCTGGAGCCGGGAGCAGGCGCTGACCTACATGGCCGATCTCACGGGCGACGCGCCGGGCTATCTCGGGCGCGAGGTGAACCGCTACTGCGCCATCCCCGCACAGGCCTGCTCGTACAAGATCGGCCACACCGTCTGGAACCGCCTGCGCGACCGGGCGCGCGCCGCGCTCGGGCCGCGCTTCGACATCAAGGGCTTCCACGACGCGGGGCTGAAGCCCGGCGCCATGCCGCTGGACGTGCTGGACGGGGCGGTCGCCGACTGGACGCGCTCGCAGGTGACGAAAGCGTAATCGCCGGAAGCCTCCTCGGCGGGGGCCGGCGGCCTATGTGTCGGGGGCGGGCGGCGGCGTCCGCGTCCTCACAGAGGCTCCCGGCCATGACCCCCGACGAACGCGACCTCCTCGACCGCTTCCTATCCGACCTCGCCGGGGCCAGGCCCGGCCCCAAGGACGCCGAAGCCGCCGGGCGCATCGACGCCGCGCTCCGCGCCAACCCCGACGCCGCCTACGTGCTGGTGCAGCACGCCATCCTGGCGGACCACGCCCTGGCCGACGCCCAGGCGCACATCGCCGAGCTGGAGTCCGCAGGCCCGCCCGAAGGGCGCGGGAGCTTCCTGGGCGGCCTCTTCGACCGCGGCCGCGGCGGCCCGCCGCCGCCCGCCTACGCGCCCCCCGCGTACGCACCCTCGGCCGTGCCGCCCACGGCGGGGGGGCCGTTCGGCGCACCCGGCGGAGGCTACCCCGCGAGCGGCGCCGGCCCCTTCTCCGGCGGCGGCGGCCTGGGCTCCTTCCTCCGCTCCGCCGGAACGACCGCGGCGGGCGTGGCGGGCGGCGCCTTCCTGTTCGAGGGCCTGTCCGACATGTTCGGCGGCCACCACCACCAGGGCTTCGGCGGGTTCGAGGGCGGCGGCCAGGGCTTCGCCGACGCGGGTGACCGGGCCGACTTCGCCGACGCGGGGGGCGGTCCGGACTTCGACTACGACGACGGCCAGGGCTGACCGCTCAGCTTGACGCCCGCCCCCGCCCGCCGTCTCACTACCCCGATCCAGGGCGGCGAGGGATCGGCGGATGCGGGCGGGCGGCGTGAGGGCGGCGGTGATCGTCGCGGTGATGGCGGCGGCGACGGCGGCTTCAGCGCGGCCTCAGGGCGCGTCCCCACCCCCCGCCGCGGCTGCGGCTCCGGCGCCTGCCTCCTCCCCCTCGCCGGGGCGGAGCTGCAAGATCGGGCTCATCGGCGAGCTGAAGCTCGAGGTGGTGGACAACAAGCCGCTCCTGAACGGCGCGATCAACGGCCAGCCCGTGCGCATCCTGGTGGACACGGGCTCCTTCACCTCCATGCTGTTCACCGACAAGGCGCGCGAGCTGCACCTGGCGCTCCAGGACGTGCGCGGGCTGAAGCTGTCGGGCGTGGGCGGCGTCTCCACCGCCCGTTCGGCCTACCTGGATGAGCTGGACATCGCCGGGGTGAAGCGGAAGGGCTTCCGCATCCTGGTCGGCGGCGAGAACGCGATCAGCGCCTTCTCCTTGATCATCGGGCAGGACCTGATGGGCCGCTACGACCTGGAGTTCGACTTCAGGAACGGCGTCATGCGCTTCCTCACCGACTCGGGATGCACGGACAACGACATGGCCTACTGGGCCAAGGGCGCCTACAGCGTGGCGAAGCTGACGGAGGCTCCCGACGACAAGATCGGGCTGCAGGTGAAGCTGAACGGCCGTGCGGTGGACGCGATCCTGGACACCGGCGCCTCCACCTCGGTGGCGACGCTCTCCGCGGCCGACGCGGCGCGGGTGAAGGTGGAGGAGACGGGCCGCGTCAGCCAGGGCATCGGCGCGCTGAAGGTGGCCACCAAGGTGGGCGTGCTCGACACCTTCCAGGTCGGCGACGAGGTGATCAGGAACGCGAGGCTGCGGTTCAGCGACCTGTTCGGCGCCGTGCAGTTCACCGAGACGGGGTCGCACATCGGCGCGCGCCCCACCGACCTGCCGCGGATGCTGCTGGGCGCCGACTTCCTCAAGGCGCACCGCATACTGATCTCGCGGACGCGCCACGCGGCCTACTTCACTTACGAGGGCGGCCCGGTGTTCGAGGCGCCGCGTCGCCTGGCCCCGGCCGCATCGTCGCCCTCCGCCCCACCTGCGGGCGGGGCTCCGGCGGCGTCGCCTGCGCCCGGCGGCGCATAGACGGCCGCGCGCCGCACGCGCCCGCTGTTTGTCTTGACCGGAGGCCGTCCCGTGCGCCTGCTGATCGTCGCCCTCGTCCTCCTCACGGCGGGGGGCGCCGCGGCGCAGGCTCCCGCCGCCGCACCGTCCAAGGCGTGCCGGCTGGAGCAGCGCGCCGAGCTGAAGGTGGCGTTCGGCGTCGACAACGCACCGGTCGTGGACGCGACTGTGAACGGCCTGCCCGCCCGCGTCGTCTTCGACACGGGCGCGACGGTCAGCCTCTTGATGCGCAGCGCCGCCAAGCGGTTCGGCGCACCCGGCGTGTTCCTTGACGGCGCGCAGGCCGCAGGGGTCGGCGGCTTCAGCAGCCTGGCGAAGACGCACCTGAAGCAGGTGGTCCTCTCGGGCGTGGCGTTCGACAACCTCCCCGTCTACGTGGCCGGCGAGCGCGCGCTGGGCGTCGACATGCTGATGGGGCGTGACTTCATGGCCCGCACCGACATCGAGCTCGATCTGGCGCACGGCGTGATCCGTCTGTTGAACCCGGTCAGCTGCCGCAGCGATCAGATGGTCTACTGGGCGCCGACCTACAGCCAGGCGCCCTTGCAGGCCTCGCAGCAGGGCGGCCCCTTCGAAGTGGACGTGCAGCTCAACGGGCGCCCGGTGCGCGCCGAGATCGACTCGGGGGCCGCAAGGTCGGTCGCCTCGCTGCAGGTGGCCGAGAGGGCCGCGGTGCGGCTGAACAGGGTCGAGGCCGGCGCGGAAGGGATCGGCGGGCGGGTGCTGCCCGAGAGTGTCGGCGAACTCGACAGCTTCACCATCGGCGACGAGACCATCCGCAAGACCAGGCTGCGCTTCCTCGACATGGCCGGTGCGCTGCAGACCCGGAGCCTCGGCTCGCATATTCCCCGTGCGCGGGACGGCGTGGTTCCGCAGATGCTGCTGGGCGCCGACTTCCTCCGCTCGCATCGGGTGCTGATCTCACGCTCGCAGCGCATGGTGTATTTCACCTACGGGGGCGGCCCGGTGTTCGACGTGACACGGGCCGCCGTCAAACCGCCCGTCGCTCCGCCGCCGGCCGTCTCGCCTCAGGCGGCTTCTTCGCGGGCGCCGGCGGGGTCGTAGTTCAGGATGGGGGCCAGCCAGCGCTCCGCCGTCTCCACCGGCCAGGCCTTGCGGCGGGCGTAGTCGGCCACCTGGTCGCGGTCGATCTTGCCCACGCCGAAGTAGTGGGCGCGGGGGTGGGCGAAGTAGAGACCTGAGACGCTGGCCGCGGGGGTCATGGCGAAGCTCTCGGTCAGCGCCATGCCCGCCTCGCCCGCGTTCAGGAGGCGGAACAGGGTCGCCTTCTCCGTATGATCGGGCTGGCTGGGATAGCCGGGGGCGGGGCGGATGCCGCTATAGCGCTCGGCGATCAGGCCGGCGGCGTCGAGCGCCTCGTCCGGGGCGTGGCCCCAGAGGTCGGTGCGGACGCGCTGGTGCAGGCGTTCGGCGAAGGCCTCGGCCAAGCGGTCGGCCAGGGCGGCGACGATGATGGCGGAGTAGTCGTCCCCCTTGTCGCGGTACTCGCGAGCCAGCTCGGGCTCGCCGTGGCCGGCGGTCACTGCAAAGGCGCCCAGGTAGTCGGGCGCGGCGCCCACGGGGGCCACGAAGTCGCTCAGCGCGGTGTTGGGCTTGCCGTCGCTCTTGCCGATCTGCTGGCGCAGCGTGTGGAAGCGGGCGAGCTCGGTCAGGCGCGTCTCGTCGGTGTAGAGAACCACGTCGTCGCCGTCGGCGTTGGCGGGCCAGAAGCCCACGGCGCCGCGGGCGGTGAAGAGCTTCTCAGCCACGATGCGGTCGAAGATCGGCTTGGCGTCGGCCCACAGCTCGCGCGCGGCCTCGCCCACCACGTCGTCGTCCAGGATGGCGGGCCAGCGGCCCACGAGGTCCCAGCTGGCGAAGAACGGCGACCAGTCCACCACCTCGGCCAGGTCGGCCAGGTCCCAGGCGTCGAAGGTGCGCACGCCCAGGAAAGAGGGGCGCATGGGCTGGAAGGCGGGCCAGTCGACCTTGAAGCGGTTGGCGCGGGCGGCGGCCAGCGGCGTGCGGCTCTTCACCTCCCGGCCCCGGGCGAACTGCTCGCGGATGCGCACGTACTCGTCGCGCGTGGTCTTCTCGTGCCCCGCCCGGTCGGAGGGAGACAGCAGGCCGGACACCACCCCCACCGCGCGCGAGGCGTCCAGCACATAGGTGGTGGAGCCCCGGCGGTAGGCGGGCTCGATCTTCACCGCGGTGTGCGTGCGGCTGGTGGTGGCCCCGCCGATCAGGAGCGGGATGGACATGCCGCGCCGCTCCATCTCGGCGGCGACGAACACCATCTCGTCCAACGACGGCGTGATCAGGCCGGAGAGGCCCACCATGTCCACGCCGTGCTCCACCGCCGCGTCGAGGATCCTGTCGGCGGGCACCATCACGCCGAGGTCGATCACCTCGTAGTTGTTGCACTGCAGGACCACGCCGACGATGTTCTTGCCGATGTCGT
>CAXSHO010000089.1:12317-13308 GCA_964237305.1 uncultured Caulobacteraceae bacterium | reverse complement strand
GCCCGGCTGGCCTCGCCGCCGCCCCGGCCCCCCCCGCCGGCGGCCGTGGAGCGGCGGCCCGCCCCCGACCCGGCCGCGGCTCCTCCGCGCCCGCCCGCCCGCCCGGGAGCCGCCCTCGCCGACTCTTCGCACAGCGTCCGGCGGGCGGCCGACGCGCACAGCCTCGCGGCCCTGGAGGAGGCGGTGGCCGCCTTCGACGGCTGCGCCCTGCGCGCCTCCGGCTCCGGCCGGGCGGTGTTCGCCCATCTGCCGGAGCGGACGGACGTCGTGGTGGTGGCGGAGGCTCCGGGCGTGGAGGACGAGGCCGCCGGCGCGCCCTTCACCGGACCGGCCGGAGCGCTCGTGCGCGCGCTGCTGCGCCACGCGGGGCTCGCAGACCGGGCGGTCCTGACCCAGACCGTGTTCTGGCGCCCGCCCGGCGGGGCGGGGCCCTCCGCCGCGGACCAGGCCGCCTGCCTGCCCTTCCTCGAGCGGCTCATCGCGCTCGCCCGGCCCCGGGCGCTCCTCGTCATGGGCGAGAGCGCGTCGCGCGGGCTCCTGCGCGCACCCGGCCCGATCCTGAAGACCCGCGGCGGCTGGACGGAGTGGACCGGCGCGCATGAAGCGCTGACGCTGCCCGCCCTGCCCACGCTGGCCCCCGCCTTCGCCCTGGCACGCCCCGCCATGCGCGCCGCGCTGTGGGGCGACATCCTGTCGCTGGCCGCACGGGTCGACCCCGGGGAGGGCGGCGGTTAAGTTTTGCAGGCCTGCAACGGAACAAGGCTGCGGCGTCCTTCGGGACCGCCGTGGTGCACCGGATGACCCTGCGCCTCTCCCGCCTGATCCCCGCCGTCCTCGGCGCCCTCCTCGTGGCGGGCGCGGCGAACGCGGCGGAGACCTCCAAGGCGGCGCGCGAGGCGTACAACACCGGTGACATGGCGCGGGCCGCCACCCTGGCCGAGAGCACCGGCGACCGCTGGACGGGTGCGCTCGCCGCCTTCCGCACCAAGCG
>CAXSHO010000089.1:0-12307 GCA_964237305.1 uncultured Caulobacteraceae bacterium | reverse complement strand
CTCCGCCATGTCCAGGGACGACGCCAAGCGTCGGGGCGCCGCCGCCTTCTGGGCCGCCCGCTCCGCCGCGGCGCTGGGCCGCGCCGACGACGCCGACACCTTCCTGAAGGCCGCCGCCAAGTCGTCCGACCCGCTGTACGCGCTCCTGGCCCGGAGCCGGCTGGGGCTGGAGAGCGCCGCGGCCGCCGCCAGGTCGCTGCCCCTGCCCTCGCTCGCTCCCGCGGGCGGCTTCACGCAGGACAAGGCGCTGATCTACGCGCTGGTGAAGACGGAGAGCCGCTTCAACGCCTCCGCGCGGTCCGGCTCCAACTACGGCCTGATGCAGCTCAGCCCCTCCACCGCCGCCAAGCTGGGCGGGCGCGGAGGCGCGGCGGGCCTCCTGAACGCCGAGACCAACCTGAAGCTCGGCCAGGCCTATGTCGGCAGGCTGCTGGACAGCGTGAAGGGCGACCTCGTCAGGGCGCTGGCGGGCTACAACATGGGGCCGGACGCCGTGCGCCGCGCCACCGCCGCCCTGGGCTCCAAGGCCGACGCGCTCCTGGTGATGGAGAGCCTTCCGGGCGAGGGCGTGCGGGCCTACGTCCGCCGGGTGCTCACCGACTACTGGGGCTACCGCGTCGCCCTGAAGCAGGACACCGGCGCGCTGGAGATCGCCTCGCTCGCCGGCGGCTGACCTGCCGAGCGCGCCGAAGCGTTCTTGCTTCGTTCCGTGATCCGGGTCACGGTGGGCCCATGCCGCCCGCCCCCGCCGCGCGCGGCCGCGGCGCGGTCACCAACGCGTCCGGCCGCTACGAGACGCTCTCGCGCGAGGGCTTCGACGACGGCTGGGACGAGGACGACGCCGCGCCGCCCAAGCTCGCCACCTCGCTCACCGCCGAGCGCATCCGCACGATCATCAGCCGCAACGACAGCCCCGACATCGGCTTCGACCAGTCGATCAACACCTACCGCGGCTGCGAGCACGGCTGCATCTACTGCTACGCCCGCCCCGCCCACGCCTACATGGGGCTGTCTCCCGGCGTGGACTTCGAGAGCCGCCTGTTCTTCAAGCCGGAGGCCGCCGCCACGCTGCGTCGCGAGCTGGCCCGGCCGGGCTACCGCTGCCGGCCGATCCACGTGGGCGGCAACACCGACGTCTACCAGCCCGCCGAACGCCAGCTCCACGTCACCCGCGGCGTGCTGGAGGTGCTGCGCGATCACGACCACCCCTTCAGCGTCATCACCAAGTCGGCCCTCATCGCGCGCGACGCCGACATCATCGGGGCGCAAGGGTCGCGCGGGCTGGCCAAGGCCTTCGTCTCCGTCACCACGCTCGACCGGCGGCTGGCGCGCACCATGGAGCCCCGCGCCGCCACCCCCGCCAAGCGGCTGGAGGCGATCCGCCGCCTGGCGGACGCAGGGGCGCCCGTGGGCGTGAGCTTCTCCCCCGTGATTCCCGGCCTCAACGACCACGAGATGGAGGCGGTGCTGGAGGCCGCCCGCGACGCGGGCGCCACCGAGGCCATGATCGTGGTGCTGCGCCTGCCGCGCGAGATCGCAGGCCTTTTCAAGGAATGGCTGGAGGCGAACCTGCCCGACCGCGCCGCTCGCGTGATGTCGCTGGTGCGCCAGATGCGCGGCGGCCGCGAGAACGACTCGGCCTTCGGCGGCCGCATGACGGGCTCCGGCCCCATCGCCGAGCTCCAGGCCCGCCGCTTCAACATGGCCTGCGCCCGCCTGGGCCTGAACAAGACGCACGCGCGGCTGAGGAGCGACCTGTTCAGGCGGCCAGGCGCGGAGAAGGCGCAGGGGGAGCTGTTCGGGTGAGCGCTCCGCCCGCTATCGCCCGATCCGGCGTGCGATCACCTCGCGCTGCCTGTGGGCCTGGCTTGCAGGATCGGCGGCGTAGAGGCCGGCCAAGTACGTGCGGTCCCAGCTGGTCAGCCCTTTCGGTCGGACGGCGGCGTCCGCGGCGAACAGGTTCATGACGGTGTCGACATCCTTGAACTCCTGCTCCGGCTTGACCTGCGCCAGCGCCGCCATCGCGAGATAGCCCGACAACGCGCCCACACCCAGCCCGTCGATCCGGCGAGAGTCCACGATCATCAGAACGGCCTGGATGGTCTGCTGCGTCGTGGTGGCGATGCGGCTGTTGCGGGCGTGGTCCTCCTTGATCCCCACCCCGCCGAGCGCAGTTTCGTAAGCTTGCAGATATTGTCCGTTCGTGGCCCGTGTCTCCGTGCTGAGCATCCAGCGGACGGGGCGATCCTGGCCGAGCGCCGTGCGAATCGTCGAGTCCTGCACGTGGTTGCTGAAGAAGCGGCTCCGCTGCTTCAGCAGCGCCTCGACCAGGTTGGCTGGACGGGCGGTGATCATGACCAAGACGTCGGGTGTGCAGCCGCCGACCTGCGCCTTGACCCCCACCGAGCGGCCCACCTGAACCATGCCCTCGGCTATGAGGGCGTTCTGCGCCTCGTCGAGCCCTGTGACTGCGGGGCAGAGGTGCTCAGACCACCGCGCCATCTGGACGTCGGGCGCGGCGCCCGTGAAGGCGCGCACCTGGGCCGCCGCCCCGGCCGCATCGGGGCGCCGACCCGTGACCACGACCTGCGCGCTCGACGACGGAGAGCCGACCTGCGATGTCGCCTCTATAGGTGGGGAGCCGCTGAGAGGTCCGGCGAGGGTGACGGCGAGCGCGACGAACATGGCCGACAGCCCGAGTGGAACTCGACGTGAAGCTCGCGCCGGGCGGAGCCGCGGTCAAGCGGGACCGTCGACTCTCACCACACCCCGATCTTCTTCGCCTCCTGGTGGCTGATGTCCTGGTGGGCGCGGTGGTGGTCTTCCTCGGCGAGGAGGCGGGCGGCCTCCAGGGCGGCCATGCAGCCCATGCCGGCGGCGGTGACGGCCTGGCGGTAGACGTCGTCGGTGACGTCGCCCGCGGCGAACACGCCCTTGATGTCGGTCGAGGTCTTGCCGGGGTGGACGTGGAGGTAGCCGGCGCCGTCCATGCCGAGCTGGCCCTTGAACAGCGCGGAGGCGGGGGCGTGGCCGATGGCGATGAACAGGCCGTTGATCGGCAGCTCCTCCACCTCGCCCGTGAGCCGCCCCTTCAGCCGTACGGCGACGACCCCGTCCGCAGGCTGCGGGCCGCCCAGCACTTCGTCCACCTCGCGGTCCCACAGGACGTCGATCTTGGGGTGGGCGAACAGGCGCTCCTGCAGGATGCGCTCGGCGCGCAGCTCGGCGCGGCGGTGGATCAGGGTGACCTTCTCCGCGAAGGTGGTGAGGAACAGCGCCTCCTCAACCGCGGTGTTGCCGCCGCCCACCACCGCCACGCGCTTGCCGCGGTAGAAGAAGCCGTCGCAGGTGGCGCAGGCCGAGACGCCGAAGCCCTGGTAGCGCGCCTCGCTCGGAAGACCCAGCCAGCGCGCCTGCGCGCCGGTGGAGATGATCACCGTCTCGGCCAGGAGCACAGCACCCGAGTCGAGCGTCAGGCGGAAGGGGCGGGACTTCAGGTCGGCGTCGACGACGAGGTCGTTCAGGATCTCCGTGCCGACGTGCTCGGCCTGGGCGCGCATCTGCTCCATCAGCCAGGGGCCCTGCACCACGTCGGCGAAGCCCGGGTAGTTCTCCACGTCGGTGGTGATGGTCAGCTGGCCGCCGGGCTCCATCCCGCTCACCATCACGGGCTCCAGGAGCGCGCGGGCCGCGTAGATGGCGGCGGTGTAGCCGGCGGGGCCGGAGCCGATCACGGCGACGCGGACGGGCCGGGGATCGGGGCGGGGTTCGGGCATGGGGGTCTTCGAGCGTCGGACGAGGGCCGCGTCATGTAGGCGCGATTCCACCCCTGCGCGAGGCGGCCGCGTTGCCTCCGCAAGGCCCCGCTGGTAGCGCTTCGAGCTCCATGGAAGGACCTACGCCCCTGTCCACGCGCTTACCCGAGGCCCTGCGCGGCCGGCGGGGGCTCCTGACCGAGCTCCTGACCTTCGAGCGCCTGCTCACCGGGCCGGTCACGCACCTGATCTACTGGTGCGGGCTGGCGCTGATCGCGCTGTTCGCCTTCGGCGTGGTGGGCGGCGGCGTGGGGCTGATCGTGCGCTCGGGCCCGCTGGAGGGCCTCTTGCTGGCCTTCCCCACCATCGTCATCGGCCTTCTGGTCGCGGCGGTGCTGGCGCTGATCTGGCGCAGCGTGTGCGAGTTCTTCGTGGCGGTGTTCCAGATCGCGGAGGACCTGCGGGCCATCCGCCTGCGCGACGAGGCGGCCGCGCGCACCGCCCCCGCCCCGGCCGTCAGCCCCGGACCGCGATCAGCGACTTCGTAAGGGGGCCGACGCGCTCGTCCTCGTGGCGGGCGTCGGCGAACAGGTAGCGGAACTGCGACTTGTCCAGGAGCCGCGCGCTCTGCACGACGCGCATGGCCTCGCCCATGTCGGAGGGCGTGCGCTCCATGAAGCCGTGCGGCTTGGCCATCAGCCGCCGGGCGCGCCAGCTCTCGCCGCGCCAGTGGAAGAAGGGCGAGGAGAAGTGCGGCTCGATGGGGAACCACTGATAGGGCGTCTGCACGTAGTAGGCTGGGGCCAGGCGGCGCACCTCGCGGGCGAAGGCCTCCATCCGCGCCCAGTCGCCCACGTGCTCGATCACCGAGTTGGAGTGCACGAGGTCGAAGCTGGCGTCGGCGAAGCCCGACAGGTCGCAGGCGTCGCCCTGCACGAAGCTGAACAGCGGGTCGTCGCCCGCATAGGCCTGCGGCTCGGGGTTGACCACGGTGACGTGGGCGCCCGCCTCGGCCAGCTCGGCGCGGTCGAACAGCGCCCAGTAGTCGGGCTCGCCGCCGAGGTCCAAGACGCGGCAGCGACCGGCGCGGGCGGCGGCGCGGATCGCGTCCATCACCTTGCGCGCCCGGGCGCGGCGGAAGCGGTTGGCGAGGGAGTGCGGGTTCGTGCGCCCCTGGATCGCGTCGATGGCTTTCATGCGCCTTCCTAGCGCGACGGGGTTGAGGGGAGGTGAAGCGTTGCCTCGCCCGCCGCCTTCGGATAGAAGCCCCGCTCTTGTAAGAACCGCCGGGCCCTAGACATGCCTGGGCGGTTCGTCATGCTCATAGAGGACGGGGGGCTTCGTCGCCGGCCCGCAGCGAAATGTCTAAGCTCAAGACCAAGTCAGGCGTGAAGAAGCGCTTCAAGATCACCGCCTCGGGCAAGGTGAAGGCCGGCGTCGCCGGCAAGCGCCACCGCCTGCTCAGCCACAACGCCAAGTACATCCGCACCAATCGCGGGACGAAGGTGATGTCCGATCCGGACGCCAAGGCCATCAAGCACTTCATGCCGTACGGCTGAAGCCGCTCGATCCCGAACCTTATTCCCGACATTCAGACACAGGTGAGATGACATGGCTCGCGTGAAGAGGGGCGTGACCGCCCACGCCAAGCACAAGAAGGTCCTTGAACAGGCCAAGGGCTTCTATGGCCGCCGCAAGAACACGATCCGCACGGCCAAGGCCGCGGTCGATAAGGCGGGGCAGTACGCCTACCGCGACCGCAAGGTGCGCAAGCGCCAGTTCCGCGGCCTGTGGATCCAGCGGATCAACGCCGCCGCCCGGCTGGAGGGCTTCACCTACAGCCAGTTCATGCACGGGCTGGACCTCGCGGGCCTCGACCTCGACCGCAAGGTCCTGTCCGACATCGCGGGCGCCGACGAGGCGGGGTTCAAGGCCATCGCCGAGCAGGTGCGGACCGCCCTGGCGGCCTGACCCGCCGCGGCTTGCAAGGCGATCCCAGCGGGATCACCTTGCGGCCATGGCGGACGGCGACCTTCGCAGCGAGTTCAATTCCCGGCTCGAAGCCGCGGAGGCGCGCACCGAGGCCGCGTTCGCGCGGCTGGAGGCGAGGTTCGACAGGGTGGAGCAGCGCCTCACCTCGCAATTCGAAGTCGTGGAGCAGCGCCTCACCGCGCGCTCCCAGGTCGTCGAGGAGCGGCTCGCCAGCCTCTCGACGGACGTGACGGAGCTTCGCACCGAGGTTCGCACCGAGGTTCGGTCCGTCCGTGCGGACAACAGATTCACTCGCTACACTATCATCGGCACGGCCATCGCCTCCGCGCTCGCCACGCTGGGCGGCTTCTTCGCGCTCGTGCAGCTCGACGCGGCGCATCAGGCCAACCTGCTGGCGATGTTCCAGGCCGCCGTGGCGCGACGCTAGGCGCCGCACACCTCCGCCACCGCCGCGACCAGCCGGGCGATGTCCTGCGGGCGGCTGAGGCGGTGGTCGCCGTCGCGCACGAGCGTGAAGACGACGTCGTCGCCGGCCATCGCCTCGGCGAAGGCTGAGGCGTGGCGCCAGGGCACGGCCGCGTCGCGGCCGCCCTGCAGGATGCGCACGGGCGCGCGCACCTCCACGGGGCCGGGAAGGAGCGTCCATCGGGCGCCGTCCTCCAGGAGCGCGGCGGAGTAGGGCTGGCCGTCGGCGTCGGTCCACGCGCCGTCGCGCGCCAGCGCCGCGCGGTCGGCGGCGGTCATGCGCGGCTCCACCAGCGCAGTCGTGAAGTCCACGGCGGGGGCGACGAGCACCAACGCAGCCACGTGCTCAGGCCGGGCGAGCGCGGCCAACGCCGCCACCCAGCCGCCCATGGACGAGCCCACCAGCACCGCCGGCCCCTCCACAAGCCCGTCGAGCACCGCCAGGGCGTCGGCGCGCCACGTGGTGATCGCGGACGCTTCGAACAGGCCGCCGCTCTCGCCGTGGCCGGTCCAGTCGAAACGCAGGAAGGCGCGGTCGTTCGCAACCGCCCAGGCGGCGAGCGCTTCGGCCTTGGTCCCCGTCATGTCCGAGCGGTAGCCGCCCATCCACACCACGGTCGGGCCGGCGCCCTGCACCCGGCGCCAGGCCAGCGGGGCGGCGCCCTCGCGGTCCAGCCGGCCGGCGGCCTCACTCCCCGCCGGGGACATGCCGCTCGGTCTTGGAGGTGATCCAGTCCATCACCGCCAGGAGCACGCCCGAGACCACGAAGGTGGAGTGCACGGCCACCATCCAGCCCAGCCGCACGCCGTCCACCGCCTCGTGCTCCTCGGCCAGCGGCAGGAAGGCGCGCAGCAGCGCGATGGCGCTGATGGCCACGATGGAGGCGATCAGCTTCATCTTCAGCCCGGCGAAATCCACCGTTCCCATCCAGGCCGGGCGGTCCTCGTGGCGGCCGGTGTCGATCTTGGAGACGAAGTTCTCGTAGCCCGCGAACACCACGATCAGCAGCAGGTTGGCGGTGAGCGACAGGTCGATGAGCGACAGCGCCATGAGGATCACCCCCTCGGCGTTCATCGTCCACAGGCCCGCGACCTGCGTCGCCAGCTCGCGCAGGAACACCCACAGCACCGCGACGATGGCCAGCACCATGCCGAGATAGAAGGGCGCCATGAGCCAGCGCGCGTTGAACAGGAGCCGCTCGAGCGGGCCTTCCCAGCCGGCCTTCGGTGCGCGGTCCATGGCTCAGCTCCTCAGGACGGCGCCCAGCTTGGCCGCCGCCGCGACCACCTTGGCCGACACCGCCTCGATGTCCACGTCGAGGAGCGTGCGCTCGCGGGGCTGCAGCACGACCTCCAGCGCGACGGACTTCTCGCCGGCGGCCACGCCCGCGCCGCGGTAGACGTCGAACACGCGAACGGCGGCCACCAGCGCCTTGTCGGCCCCCGCCGCCGCGCGCACGAGGTCGCCCGCGGGCCGCGCCTCGTCCACCACGAAGGCGAAGTCGCGGGTGACGGGCTGCAGGGCGGGCAGGTCGGCGGCGGGGCGGGTCTTCACGGCGCGCCGCTTGGGCTCGGGCACGGCCTCCAGCCGCAGCTCGAAGGCGTAGACCGGGCCGTCGGCGTCCAGCGCCTTGAGCACGGAGGGATGCAGCGCTCCCCACTCGGCCAGCACCGCCTTGGGGCCCAGCTGCAGGCGGGCCGACTGCGCGGGGTGCCACCACGGGCTCGACGCCCCCTGCACCGTCTGCAGCGACGCGGTGGGCGCGCCGACCTGGTCGAGGAGGTCGAGGAGGTCGGCCTTGAGCTGGAACAGCGGATCGGCCGCCGCTCCCCCCCAGCCGCGCGGCGCGTGTGAGGCGAGGAGGGCGGCCACCACGGTGGACTGCTCCTCGGGCCGATCACCGGCGAACACCGGGCCGATCTCGAACAGGGCGGCGTCCGCGTGGCCGCGGGCCGCATTGCGCGCGGCGGCCTCCACCAGCCCCGGCAGGGCGGAGGAGCGCATGCAGTCAAGCTCGGCGGCGATGGGGTTCACCAGCCGCAGGGCCGCCGCGCCGCCGCCGAACAGCTCCGCGTTGCGGGTGGAGGTGAAGGACCAGCCGATCGTCTCGGCGTAGCCCATGGCCGCCAGCGCGCGCCGGGCGGTGCGCACGCGCGCCTGCCGGGGGTTGAGCACGCCTGCGGGCGGCGCGCCGAGGCCGGGCAGCGGGGTGGAGGGCAGCGCGGCGAGGCCCTCGATGCGCGCCACCTCCTCCACGAGGTCCGCCGGGCCGTCCACGTCGCGGCGCCAGCTGGGCGGGGTGACGCGCCAGAAGGCCGCCTCGCCCGAGCCGCCCGACGCGCCCGCGCCCGCGTCCACGGCGAAGCCCAGCGCCTCCAGGATCTCGCGGGAGCGGGCCGGGGCGATGGCGAGGCCCGACAGCCGCTTCACCTCCGTGGGCGGGAAGATCATCGGCTCGGGCGGGGCGGGGAGCGCGCCCGCCTCCACCACCTCCGAAGCCTCGCCGCCGCACAGCTCCAGGATCATGGCCGTGGCGAGGTCCAGCCCCTCGCGCACGAAGCCGGTGTCCACGCCTCGGGCGAAGCGGTACTGGGCGTCGGAGGTCAGCGACAGCGTGCGGCCGGTCTCGGCGGTGGCGGTCGGATCGAAGTACGCCGCCTCCACGAACACGTCGGTGGTGGTCTCCGAGCAGCCGGTGGACTGGCCGCCCATGACGCCCCCCAGGTCGATGGGCCGCTCGCCGCCCGCGTCGGCCACCACGCACATGGCGGGGGTCAGGTCGTAGCGGCGGCCGTCCAGCGCGAGGAGGTGCTCGTCGCCGTTCTCGCCGTGGCGGCCGTGGCGCACCACCAGCTTCTGGCCGATCAGGTGAGCCGCGTCGTAGACGTGCAGCGGCCGGGCGCGGTCCAGGCTCAGGAAGTTGGTCACGTCCACCAGCGCGTTGATCGGGCGCAGCCCCACCGAGCGCAGCCGCTCCTGCAGCCAGGCGGGGGACGGGCCGTTGCGCACGCCGCGGATCAGCCGGCCGGCGAAGTGGGGGCAGAGCTCGGGCGCGGTGATCTCCACGGCGATCGGGCACGGGAAGGCGCCCGACACGGGCGCGGTCGGACGGGCCTTGAACGTCCCCGCCCCCGCGGCGGCGAGGTCGCGGGCGATCCCGCGCACGCCCAGCCAGTCGGGCCGGTTGGGCGTCACCTCGAAGTCGATCACGGGCTCCAGCGAGAAGGCCGTGGCGGCCGAGGCGCCCACGGCCAGCACGTCGGGCAGCTCGACGATGCCGGCGCTCTCGTCGGAGATCTCCAGCTCCTTGGCCGAGCACAGCATGCCCATGGAGACCACGCCGCGGACGGGCTTCTCCACCAGCGTGACGCCGAGCCCCGGCACATGCGCGCCGATGGGGGCGTAGACGGTGGTCAGCCCCGCCCGGGCGTTGGGAGCGCCGCACACGATCTCGCGCGGGCCGTCGCGGGTGTCCACCTGGCAGACCTGCAGGCGGTCGGCGTTCGGATGGGGGGCGGCCGAGACGATCCTCGCCACCGAGAAGGCGGCCAGCTTCACCCCCGGGTCGTCCACCCGCTCCACCTCCAGCCCGGCGGCCGTCATCGCCTCCGCGAGCTGCGAGGCGGAGAGGGCGGTGTCGAGGTGCTCGCGCAGCCAGGAGAGCGTGAACTTCATGGCGCGCGCTTAGGCGGCGCGCGCCATGTCGTCCAGCCCCGCGGCCGTGCGGTCAGGCCGCCGCGGCCTTCGCCCCCGCGATCCCGTCCAGCGACGTCATCGCCCCGTCGGAGAGCTCCGCGACCCGCGACCGGGCGTGACCCCGCCCGTCAGCTCAGCCCCGCCGCCGCGCTGGGGGCCTGGAACGGGCCGAAGCCGTAGTGGCGCAGCCAGCGGACGTCCGACGCGAACAGGTCGCGCAGGTCGGGCATGCCGTACTTCAGCATGCCCAGCCGGTCGGCGCCGAAGCCGAAGGCGAAGCCCGTCCACGCATCGGGGTCGATCCCGCAGGTGCGCAGCACGTTGGGGTGGACCATCCCGCAGCCCACCACCTCCAGCCAGTCGTCGCCCTCCCCCACGCGGATCTCGCCGCCGGACCGGTCGCAGCGCACGTCCATCTCGGCGGAGGGCTCGGTGAAGGGGAAGTGGTGCGGGCGGAAGCGGGTGGTCACCGCGTCGGTCTCGAAGAAGCGGCGCATGACTTCGCCCAGCGTCCACTTCAGGTGGCCCATGTGGATGCCGCGATCGATCACCAGCCCTTCGATCTGATGGAACATGGGCGTGTGGGTGGCGTCGCTGTCCTTCCGGTAGGTGCGGCCGGGCGCGATGATCCGGATGGGCGGGGCCTGGCTCATCATGGTGCGCACCTGCACGGGGCTGGTGTGGGTGCGCAGCACCTTGCGCTCGCCGCTCTCGTCCGGCGGCAGGAAGAAGGTGTCGTGCGTCTCGCGCGCCGGGTGCTTGGGCGGGAAGTTCAAGGCGGTGAAGTTGTGGAAGTCGTCCTCGATGTCCGGCCCCTCCGCCACGGCGAAGCCCAGCTCGGCGAAGATGGCCACCATCTCGTCCATGACCTGCATGGTGGGGTGGACGGAGCCCCGACGGCGGTGCGGCGGCGGCAGGGAGAGGTCCACGCGCTCGCCGGCGAGCCTCAGCGCCAGCGCCTGCGCCTCCAGCGCCTCGCGCCGGGCGGCCAGGGCGGCGGCGACGCGGTCGCGCAGGCCGTTCACCTCCGGCCCCCGCACGCGGCGCTCGTCGGGACCGAGCGCGCCCATGCCCTTGAGGAGGGTCGACACCCGGCCCGCCTTGCCCAGCTCGGCCACGCGCAGCGCCTCCAGCGCCGGGAGGTCGGGGGCCGTGTCGGCGGCGTGCAGGATCTCGGCTTGGAGGGCGGCGAGGTCGGTCATGGGCGAGCCATAGCGGCCCCCGGCGCGGGCGGGAAGGCGATGCGCGCCGGGCGGCCGCCTGCTAGGACGAAGGCCTGACGGAGGCGCGAGCGTTGCGAGGCATCATCCTGGCCGGGGGCTCGGCCACCCGGCTGCACCCGGTGACGCTGGGCGTGTCCAAGCAGCTGCTGCCGATCTACGACAAGCCGATGATCTACTACCCGCTGTCCATCCTGATGATGGCGGGCGTGCGGGAGGTGCTGATCATCTCCACGCCGCGCGACACGCCGCTGTTCCGCGAGATGATGGGCGACGGATCGGCCTGGGGCCTGCGGATCGACTATGCGGTGCAGGAGACGCCGCGGGGCTTGGCCGACGCCTTCGTGCTGGGGGAGCGCTTCATCGACGGCGGCCGCGCCTGCCTCGTGCTGGGCGACAACCTGTTCTACGGCGCGCAGATGCCCGAGCTCCTGGAGCGGGCGGCAGGGCGCACCACGGGCGCCACCGTCTTCGCGCAGAAGGTGCGCGACCCGCACCGCTTCGGCATCGTGGAGCTGGACGAGGGGGGGCTCGCGCTCTCCATCGAGGAGAAGCCGCTCCACCCGCGGTCGGACTGGGCGGTGACCGGCCTCTACGTCTACGACGAGCGTGTGGTGGAGATCGCCCGGGCGGTGCAGCCCTCCGCCCGCGGCGAGGTGGAGATCACCGACGTCAACCGCGCCTACCTGGAGCGGGGCGAGCTGCACGTGGAGCGCATGGGCCGGGGCTACGCCTGGCTGGACACCGGCACGCACGAGTCGCTCCTGGAGGCGTCGGAGTTCGTGAAGGCGATCGAGCACCGCCAGGGGCTGAAGATCGCGTGCCTGGAGGAGATCGCCTTCCACAACGGCTGGATCGACGCCGCGCAGGTGCGCGCCCGCGCCGAGCTCATGCGCAAGTCCGAGTACGGCGAGTACCTGCTCTCGCTGGTGTGAGCTCCCGCCTCAGGCGGGGCTGCGCGCCACCGCCTCGGCTTGGGCGTTGCCCCGCAGCAGCGCCTCGAAGTAGGCGGACGTGCGCTCCAGCCCCTCCCTCAGCGCCACGGCGGGGGTCCAGCCGAGCCGGTCCTGCGCCTGGGCGATGTCGGGCCGGCGCTGGCGGGGGTCGTCCTGCGGCAGGGAGCGGTGGACGATCCTGGAGCGCGACCCCGTGGCGGCGAGCACCTCCGGCGCCAGCTC
>CAXSHO010000088.1:5267-13387 GCA_964237305.1 uncultured Caulobacteraceae bacterium | reverse complement strand
TGATCGACCATGAGCGGTTCATGCACATGGCGCTGGAGGAGGCGCAAGCCGCGGCGGCGGAGGGGGAGACCCCCGTGGGCGCGGTGGTGGTCGATCCGATCACGGGCGAGGTGGTCGCCCGCGGCCGCAACGCCTCCATCGCCCGGCGCGACCCCACCGCCCATGCGGAGGTGCAGGCCCTGCGCGCCGCCGCCCTCGCCAGGGGCAATCACCGCCTCACCGGGCTCGACCTTTACGTCACCCTGGAGCCCTGCCCCATGTGCGCGGGGGCGATCAGCCACGCGCGCATCCGGCGGCTGGTGTTCGGCGCGAGCGATCCCAAGGGCGGCGGCGTGCTCCACGGCGCCCGGGTGTTCGACCAGCCGCAGTGCCACCATCGTCCGCAGGTGGAGGGCGGCGTCCTCGCCGAGCCCGGCGCCGAGCTCCTCCGCGCCTTCTTCCGGGCGCGACGGGCGAGGCCCTGAGGGCGCTTGGAGCCGCCGCCTCCCCGCCGTATCCTGTCCCCATGCGACGCGCGCTCCTCGCCCTTCCGCTCCTTCTGCCGCTGGCGGGCTGCGCCACCGGGCCGGCGGAGCGCCGCGTGCGGGCGGAGTTCACATGCGAGGACGCCCGCAAGCTCCGGGTGACCTACTTCCAGGACCGGGGCGCCGCCGAGCTGCGCCTGTCGCGCAAGGAGGTGGCCGAGATCCCGGCCGAGCCGGGCGTCCCCGGCCGCGCCTACAAGGGCCAGGGCTGGGAGCTGAGGGGCATCGGCGACAGCGTCTCCTTCACCTCGCCGGGCGCCGCCCCCGTGCGGTGCACCGAGACGCGCTAGCCGAAGGCCGCCAGCCGCGCGTCCAGCCCCGCGCGCACCGCAGGCCACTCCGCGGCGAGGATGGACGAGATCGCGGTGTCGCGCACGCGCCCCGTCCAGGTGACGCGGTCCTGGCGCAGGACGCCCTCCTCGACGGCGCCGAGCTTGCGCACCGCCGCCCGGCTGCGGGCGTTGACCGCGTCGACGCGGAAGGCCACGCGGCGGGCCCCGGCCTCGAAGGCGTGCGCGAGCATCAGGCGCTTGCTCTGCGGGTTCACCGGGCCGCCGCGCACATCCGGCCTGTAGTAGGTGCCGCCGATCTCCACCGCGGCGTTCGCAGGGTCCGGCTGGATGAAGCTCGTCATGCCCGCGACCCGCTCGTCCACGACCACGGCGAAGGGAAGCCAGACGCCTCGCTGCTGGTCGTCGGTGACGCGAGCCCAGAAGGCGTCGAAATGATCGCCCCGAAGGCTGACCGGGTAGATCTCCCAGATGTCGGGATCGGCGGCGGCGGCGACGCGCAGCGGCTCGCCATGCGCCGCGGTGAACGGCTCCAGCCGTGCATGGCGTCCGACGAGCGTGGCGGGGCGCAGGTCCATGCCCGGTGATGGCCTCGCACGCCGCCGCGCGCAATCCGGTTGCCCGGCGGGCCCCGCCTCGCGCATGATCGCCGGTAACGAACGCGCCCCCCCTCCCCCGGAGAACGCCCCATGGACTTCACCTATTCGGACACCCAGCGCGCCTGGGTGGAGCGCGTCTCCGCCTTCATGGACGCGCACATCGTCCCCGCCGTCCCCGTCTACGAGGCGCAGATGCAGGGCTTCGGCGCGGACCGCTGGCAGGTGATCCCCGTGGTCGAGGAGCTCAAGGCCAAGGCCAAGGCGCAGGGCCTGTGGAACATGTTCATGCCGCCGCACTCCGGCCAGACGCACGTGGACGACACGTTCGAGTTCGAAGGCGTGCAGCTCTCCAACCTCGACTACGCCACCATCGCCGAGCTGATGGGCCGCGTCGGCTTCGCGTCGGAGGTGTTCAACTGCTCCGCGCCCGACACGGGCAACATGGAGGTGCTGATGCGCTACGGCACGCTGCACCAGAAGGAGCGCTGGCTGCGCCCCTTGATGAACGGCGAGATCCGCTCCGCCTTCCTGATGACGGAGCCGGCGGTCGCCTCCTCCGACGCCACCAACATCGAGACGCGCATCGAGCGCGACGGCGACCACTACGTGATCAACGGCCGCAAGTGGTGGAGCTCGGGCGTGGGCGACCCGCGCTGCAAGGTCGCCATCGTCATGGGCAAGACCAACCCGGAGGCGCAGAAGCACGGCCAGCAGAGCCAGGTGCTCGTGCCGCTGGACGCGCCGGGCGTCGAGGTGGTGCGCATGCTGCCCGTGTTCGGCTACGACGACGCGCCGCACGGCCACGCCGAGGTGATCCTCAAAGACGTGCGCGTGCCGGTGGAGGAGGGCCTGCTGCTCGGCGAGGGCCGCGGCTTCGAGATCGCGCAGGGCCGCCTGGGCCCCGGCCGCATCCACCACTGCATGCGCACCATCGGCACGGCCGAGGTGGCGCTGGAGAAGCTGGTCCGCCGCATCCAGAGCCGCAAGGCGTTCGGCAAGTACGTGAGCGAGCACTCGATCTGGGAGCACCGCGTGGCGCAGGCGCGCATCGACATCGAGATGACGCGCCTCCTCTGCTTCAAGGCCGCCGACATGATGGACCGCGCGGGCAACAAGAGCGCCCGGCTGGAGATCGCCATGATCAAGGTGCAGGCGCCCACCATGGCCTGCCGCATCATCGACGACGCCATCCAGGCCTTCGGCGGCGCGGGCGTCACCTCCGACCCCGGCCTCGCCAAGATGTACGCCGGCCAACGCACGCTGCGCCTCGCCGACGGCCCCGACGAGGTGCACGAGCGCACCATCGCCCGCATGGAGTACGGCAAGTACGGCGAACCCGTGCAGCGCCTGCGCGACGAGGGCGAACGCACCCGCGAGGTGGCCGGGATGCGGTGAGCCGGCGCGAACCTTCGCGGGGCTTCGGGTGTTCACATGGTGAAGCTGGAGGAGGCCCCATGCGCGCGGCGATCTTCATGACGTCCCTGTCCCTCGCCCTGGCCGGCTCGGCCGCAGCCCAGGTGATCGATGCGAACGGCGTCCGTGCGGGCGGGGTGGTGATCGACAGCACGGGCGTGCACACGCCCGGCGCCGACATCAGCGCCCGCGGCGTGCGCGCCGGCGGCGGTCGTCGCGGCGGGGGGCTGACGGTGATCCGCAACGGCGCGACCGCCACCATGGACTGCCGCGGCGGCGATGCGGACGTCGTGGGCAACCGCAACCGGCTGAGGCTTGAGAACTGCAGCCGCCTGCGCGTGCCGGGCAACGGCAACGACATCATCGTGTCGCTCGTGGGCGCGGGCGAGATCCGCGTCGTCGGCAACGGCGACACCGTACGCTACCGCACCGCGCCGGGCGTGCGCGCCCGCGTAGTGGTGGTGGGCTCCGCCGCCCACGTGTCGGAGGCGCGCTGAGGCGTCAGCCGTAGACGAGGCCCGCCGCCGCCGCGCGCAGGTAGCGCCACAGCGGCCACCACAGCGCCGCGCCCATGGCGAGCGCACCCGCGGCCCGGAGCCATTCGCCCCGGCCGCCGCCGCGTTGAGCGATCCGCCCCACCGCCCGGCCCACACCCGCGCCGACCCAGGCCGAGCCGACCCCCGCCGCCAGGCAGGCGCCCACCGCGGGGGCCTGCATCAGGGCCGCGGCCACCGCGGCGTGCGCCAGGAGCCGGGCGCCCGCCTGCGCCCTCACCGCCGCCAGGCGCGCGTCTTCCGCGAGGTCCAGCCCCGCCGCCCGCGCCGATCCGCGGGGGTGCAGGAGGCCGTAGCCGCCGTCCAGGGCGCCGAGCATGGCGGCGAGAAGCGCCAGGTGGAGCGGGAGGACGGGAGCGTGCAGCACCGCCCCTAAGCGCGCAGGCGAAGCCGCGGCTCCCTCCCCGCCGGCGTCATCCAAGCTTCACCCGCCGGTGCTTGACCGCTACGGCCGCGCCGCCTATCTCCGTCTTGGCACTCCACCCAGCCGGCTGCTAACGGCGGGCGGAACGGGGGTGCGACCTTCATCAAAGCAATACAGGAGAGAGCCCATGGCGTTTCGTCCGCTTGGCGATCGCGTGCTGATCAAGCGCGTGGAAGAGGAATCCAAGACCAAGGGCGGGATCATCATCCCGGACACCGCCAAGGAGAAGCCCCAGGAAGGCGAAGTGATCGCCGTGGGCCCCGGCGGCCGCGACGACGACGGCAAGCGCGTCGAGATGGACGTGAAGGCGGGCGACCGCATCCTGTTCGGCAAGTGGTCGGGCACCGAGGTCAAGATCGACGGCGACGACCTCATCATCATGAAGGAAAGCGACGTCCTCGGCGTCGTGAGCTGAGCGCTTCCCTAAGCGCTCGCGTCCTTCCAACCCCACAGAATTAGGAGCCATTCATGGCCGCTAAAGACGTCTATTTCGCTTCCGACGCCCGTGACCGCATGCTGCAGGGCGTCAACATCCTCGCCAACGCGGTGAAGGTGACGCTCGGTCCCAAGGGCCGCAACGTGGTCATCGAGAAGTCCTTCGGCGCCCCGCGCTCGACCAAGGACGGCGTGACGGTGGCCAAGGAGATCGAGCTCGCCGACCGCTTCCAGAACCTCGGCGCGCAGCTGATCCGCGAAGTCGCCAGCAAGACCAACGACAAGGCCGGCGACGGCACCACCACCGCCACCGTGCTGGCGCAGTCCATCGTCGTGGAAGGCCTCAAGTCGGTCGGCTCGGGCCGCAACCCAATGGACCTGAAGCGCGGCATCGACAAGGCCGTGATCGCGGTGGTCGAGCACATCAAGACGTCTTCCAAGAAGGTCTCCGCCAACAGCGAGATCGCCCAGGTCGGCACCATCTCGGCCAACGGCGACAAGGAAGTCGGCCAGATGATCGCCCAGGCGATGGAGAAGGTCGGCAACGAGGGCGTCATCACCGTCGAAGAAGCCAAGACCGCCGAGACCGAGCTGGACGTGGTCGAAGGCATGCAGTTCGACCGCGGCTACCTGTCGCCCTACTTCATCACCAATCCGGACAAGATGGAGACGGTGCTCGAAGAGCCCCAGATCCTCCTGTTCGAGAAGAAGCTATCCTCGCTGCAGCCCATGCTGCCGGTGCTGGAGGCCGTGGTGCAGGGCGGTCGTCCGCTCCTGATCATCGCGGAGGACATCGAGGGCGAGGCGCTGGCCACGCTCGTGGTCAACAAGCTGCGCGGCGGCCTGCGGGTCGCGGCGGTGAAGGCCCCGGGCTTCGGCGACCGCCGCAAGGCCATGCTGGAGGACCTCGCCATCCTGACGGGCGGCACGGTCATCTCGGAAGACCTCGGCATCAAGCTTGAGAACGTGACCCTGGCCGACCTCGGCAAGGCCAAGAAGGTGACCATCACCAAGGACGACACCACCATCGTCGAAGGTGCGGGTGAGAAGGCCGGCATCGAAGGCCGCGTGTCGCAGATCAAGAAGCAGATCGAGGACACCACCAGCGACTACGACAAGGAGAAGCTGCAGGAACGCCTCGCCAAGCTGGCGGGCGGCGTGGCCGTGCTGCGCGTCGGCGGCTCCACCGAAGTCGAGGTGAAGGAGAAGAAGGACCGCGTGGACGACGCCCTCAACGCCACCCGTGCGGCGGTCGAGGAAGGCATCGTGCCCGGCGGCGGCGTGGCGCTGCTCAAGGCGTCCGCGGCGCTGGACGGCCTCAAGGGCGAGAACGACGACCAGGACGCGGGCATCCAGATCGTGCGCCGCGCCCTGCAGTCGCCGATCCGCCAGATCGCCGAGAACGCCGGCGTGGAAGGCTCGATCGTGGTCAGCCGCGTGATGGGCGACGCCTCGCCCACCTTCGGCTTCAACGCGCAGACCGAAGAGTACGGCGACCTCGTCGCCTCCGGCGTGATCGACCCCGCTAAGGTCGTGCGCACCGCCCTGCAGGACGCCGCCTCGGTGGCGGGCCTGCTCATCACCACGGAAGCCGCGGTGGTCGAAGCCCCCAAGAAGCAGGCGGCCGGCGGCGCGCCGGGCGGCGGCGGCATGGGCGGCGGCATGGGCGACATGGACTTCTGATCCGCGAGGGCGGGCGGCGCGAGCCGCCCGCCCGAACGGCCCAGGCCTGAGTTGCGGAACCCCGGGCGCGAGAGCGGCCGGGGTTCTTCATGTCCGCCGATCGACGCCGCCTGGATCTGAGCCGCGACGTGCAGCTTCCCGAAAGACGCCGCCTTACTAGGGAAATCCCTGGCTGTCGGGCGAGGGCGGGGGCGGGTAGCGTATCGCAAGTGGTCCGCCGAAGGTCCGCAAGCACGGAGAAGCGCCATGACGGTGAGTGCGGTACAGTATAACACGGCTTCGGCGTCTCCGCCGCCGCCCGCCATCCACCGCGTCGCCCCCGGCGAGACGCTGACCTCCATCGCCCGGGACCACGGCGTCTCGGTGGCGGCGCTGGAGCGGGCCAACCCGCAGGTCCTGCACCCCGACCTGATCCGCCCCGGCCAGGCCATCCACATCCCCGCCGAGCACGGCGCGGCGGCGGCGCAGCGCGACTACACGGTGCGCCCCGGCGATACGCTGTCGGAGATCGGCCAGCACTTCGGCGTGGACTGGCGGGTCATGGCCGCGGTGAACGGCGTGACCGATCCCCACGCGCTGCGCGCAGGCACGGTGCTGCACGTCACCGGCGGCGCGAACGGAGGCGGCGCGAACGGGGCCGGCGCGAACGGGACCGGCGGGGTAGAGGCCCCCTCCGCAGCCGCGTCCAGGCCGGCTGCGCCGAAGCCCGCCGCCTCCCCCGCCCCGGCGGCGAGCACCGGCGCAGGCCTGCCGCGCACGGAAGGCATGTCCGCGTCTCAGAAATACGAGGTCTACGCCAAGTACGTCGACACCTACGGCGACGCCCACGCCAAGGCCGACCTCGCAGCCGGGCGGCAGGTGATCCTGGGGCTGCGCCACGACACCAACACGCACGCCAACGGCGGCGCCGGCGTCTATGACGACCGTATCGTGGTGCTGGGCGGCGGCCGCGCACGCGAGTTCAGCGGCAACACCGACCCCAGCGCCCGCTACGAGGGCCGCGACGGGGCGGACGCGAACGGCGACGGCCGGCTGGACCTCGGGCGGCTGGCGGAGGGATCGGCGCGGTTCACCCGCTCCACCAACCCGCACCTCGGCAACGTGCTTCGCGCCACGGGCACGGTGGGCGTGGAGCGCGACACCAACCACGACGGCGCCTTCACCTCCGCCGACCGCAACGGACGCACCTCGTCCAGCGACGGGTCGTTCCTGATCCACGCGGGCGGTAACAACATCACCGGCTCGGCGGGCTGCCAGACGATGAAGCCGGCGGAGTTCCGCCAGTTCTGGGGCGGGCTCAGCGGGGGGCAGCGCAGTTTCTCCTACGTGCTGGTCGACGCCGACCGGCACGGGGTGGACGCCGCCGCCGCTCCCGCCGCTCCGTCCGCGCCGGCGCCCGCGCCCGCCGGCGGGGCTCGACTTGGCCGCCTCTCGATGGTCTACGAGACAGGCTTCGGTCCCGGACAAGAGGCGCAAGCGGCGGCGAGGACCTCGTCCGGTGTGGGTGACGCAGGCGGCGCCTCTTACGGAGCTTACCAGCTGGCGAGTTCGTCCAAGGGCGGCCGTCAACCGCAAGCCTTTCTGAAGGCCGAGGGCGCACCCTGGGCGAGCCGTTTCGCGGGCCAGGACCCAACGATATCGAACGGCGATTTCGCCAGGACATGGAAGGCGGTCGCAGCGGCTGAGCCGCAGGCGTTCTTCAACGCGCAACACGCCTACATAGAGCGCACCCACTACCAACCGGTCGTTGACGCTGTGAAGGCATCGACCGGGTTGGACCTGACCAGCCGCTCCCGGGCTGTACAGGATGTTGTCTGGTCGATGTCGGTGCAGCATGGTGGAGCGAAGGGCTTAGTCGAAGAGGCCGTGAACGCACTCGGATCTCGCCCCACAGGGCAGGACCGGAACTACGACGAGGCGCTCATCAACAAGCTGTACGATGTTCGTAGCGCGTATGTCGTAGACGTGGTTCACCGTCCCGATCTTATGAGTCGTTACGCTACAGAGCGTCGCGACGCTCTCGCGGAATTGGGGACCACTTGATGAAGGTCACAGCTGTAGCAGCTGCTCTGGCGTGCATGGCGTTCGCTTGCTCTGCTGCAGCCGAGCAACCAGTTTCCAAACCGTATGCCGACTGCATCAAGCGAGCGGGTGGCGTCGAGCCAACGCTGAAGCAGTGCGCCGTCGACGAGGTGGGC
>CAXSHO010000088.1:0-5257 GCA_964237305.1 uncultured Caulobacteraceae bacterium | reverse complement strand
GTGGTGATAAGACGCTCAACGATGTCTACCGAGATCTCTTCGGTAAGACCAGCGCCGCTAATCGCTCCGCCTTACGCGCCGCGGAACGTGCTTGGGTCGGCTTCCGCGATGCGGAATGCGCGTTTCGATACTCAGTGTTGGTTGGTGGTCAAGAGGCGTCGGTCGTTTCTCTTATCTGCCGCATGGAGCTGACCAGCCGTCGGATCGACGACCTGCGGCAGGCGATCAAAGTGGCCAAGTATTGACGACCGACATCCGCCCCGCGTTCAAGGCGAGCGCCCCGCTGGCGCTGATCCTCGGTTTGACAGGATGCCAGCCTCCGGCCGCCGCACCCCGGCCTCCCCTCACGGACGCCGCATGGGTCGGGATCTACGTCCGCACCGCCCCCGCGCCCGCCACCCTGCGGATCACCTCCGCGCCGGGCGGCCTGCTCGACGTGGCCATCGACGCCGCAGGACCTGACCGCGGCGCGGCGTCCGCCGCCGACTGCAACCTGCGCGCCCGCGGCCGTCCGGAGGGGGACAGGCTGGAGGCGCCCGTCTCGCCGGGCCGGGCGGGCGACCTCCTCGTCTCCGCCGCCGACGTGCAGACGCACGGGTGGCGGGTGAGCCTGACGCGCGGCGCCGGCGACGCGGTGACCATGCACGCCGTCTACGAGGCGTGCGGGGTCGGGGCCGACCTCGACGGGACCTACGCCAGGGGCGCTGCGCCGGCCGCGGCCCCGCCGCCGTCGTCCGACGCGCCGCCGGCCCTCGCCGGCCCACGGATCACCATCACCGACCAGGCCCTGGGCGGCGTGGCCCTGGGCGCCTCGCCCGCCGAGGTGCGCGCACGGTTCGGCGGAGACAAGCTGCGCATCGGCGACGACGGCGCCTGGACGCGCTTCGAGGTCGTGGGCGCCGGCTTGGCGGTGGGTTTCGACGGCGAAGGGCGCGAGCTGAAGGACGGCTCCGACAGCCTCTCGCAGGCGGGCCGCACGGTGGGGTGGGACGCCCTGAAGCCCGACCTGAAGGTCACCTTCCTGGAGACTACCTCCCCCGACCTGGTCACGGGCGACGGGGTGAAGGTGGGCCTGCCGCTGGCGCGCGCCTCCGACCGCCTCGGCCCCGCCACGGTGCGGCGGGAGCGCGTGGGGGGCGCCGTCACCGAGTGGGCCGTCTTCGCCACGGACGCGCAGAGCGGCGTCGTCTACGCCGTGTCCGCGCCGGGCGGCGGCCTCGCAGGCGTCTACAGCGCGGGAGCGACGGCCACGCGCGTGCGGCCCGACGCCGTGATCGCCCGCATCCGCGTACGCGCGCCGCTGCCCTAGGGCCGGCGCTCACCCACAGGCCACCGCGTGCGCCGGTCCAATTCCGACAGCTAGGCTAAAAGTGGTGCGGCGATGTCGCGGCCGGGCCGTGTGCGGCTCGCGACGACGCCACCGGTCCGCACGACGAGTTGACGAGGCCGCCGTTTCGTCGTTCTGTCACGTCCGTGAGGAGAACGGACGCCGAGACGTCCGGGCCTCCGGCGTTTCGGGGAGGAAACGCCCACTTCAACTCCGGAAACGGCACAGCCCGTCGCGATCATCCCCCGCGACGGGCTTCGTGCGTCCGATGGGCGGCCGCGTTCTGACGCGACCGCCGAAACCGGTCACCAGATGCGCGCGCGCTGGTCGGGCTTGAGGAACAGGGCGTCGGCGGGCTTCACGGCGAAGGCGGCATACCAGGCGTCCACGTTCCGCACGATGCCGTTCACGCGATAGACCTCGGGCGAGTGCGGGTCGCTGACCACCTGCTGGCGCACAGAATCCTCGCGGCGCTTGTCCCGCCAGCTCTGGGCGTAGGCCAGGAAGAAGCGCTGGTCGCCGGTCAGGCCGTCGATCACGGGCGCGGGGCGGCCGTGCAGCGACAGGTGATAGGCGTCCAGCGCCACCAGGATGCCGCCCAGGTCGGCGATGTTCTCGCCCATGGTCAGGGCGCCGTTCACGTGCATGCCGGGGAAGGGGCTGTAGGTGTCGAACTGCCCGCCCAGGGTCTTGGCGCCTCCCTCGAAGCGCTGGGCGTCGGTGGGGGTCCACCAGTTGGTGAGCACGCCGTCGCCGTCGTACTTGCGGCCCTGGTCGTCGAAGCCGTGCGTCATCTCGTGGCCGATCACGCCGCCGATGCCGCCATAGTTGGCCGCCGCGTCCGCGTTCGGGTCGAAGTAGGGCGGCTGCAGGATGGCGGCGGGGAAGACGATCTCGTTCTGGGTGGGATTGTAGTAGGCGTTCACCGTCTGCGGGGTCATGCCCCACTCGCGGCGGTCCACCGGCCCGTGCAGCCGATCCAGCTCGCGCCGCCACTCGAAAGCGCCGGCGCGGCGGGTGTCGCCCGCCAGGTCGCCGGCGGAGATCTCCAGCCGGGTGTAGTCGCGCCAGGTCTCGGGGTACGCGATCTTGACGGTGAACTTGGCGAGCTTGGCGTGCGCCTTGGCCTTGGTCTCCGGGCTCATCCAGTCCAGCCCGTCGATGCGCCCGTTCAGCGCCACCTTCAGCTCGGAGACGAGGGCGTCGATCTTGCTCTTGGCGTCGGGCGGGAAGTGGCGGGCGACGTAGACGCGGCCCACCGCCTCGCCCATGGTGCGGTTGACGAACTGCACGCCGCGCTTCCAGCGCTCACGTTGCTGCGGCTGCCCGCCGAGAACCGTGCCGTGGAAGGCGAAGTGCGCCTGCTCGAAGCGGCGGGCCAGGATCGGGGCCGCGTCGTCCACGGCGTGGAACGCCATCCACGCCTTGAGCTGCGGCAGGAGCGTCGCGGCGTAGGCGGCGGCGATCTTGGGGAAGGCGGTGTTCTGCTGCACCACCACCCGCGTCTCGCCCGCGAGCCCCGCACCCTTCATGTACCGCGCCCAGGCGAAGCCCGGGGCGGACTTGGCGAGATCCGCGGGCGAGGTCGGGTTGTAGGTCTTGTCCGGGTCGCGTTCCTCCGCCCGGCTCCAGCTCACCTTGGCGATGCGGGTCTCCAGGTCGACCACGCCCGCGGCGGCATGCTCGGCGTCGGGCCAGCCGGCCAGCGTCAGCATCTGCGCCACGTACTTGCGGTACGCCGCCAGCTTGGAGGCGAACTGCGGCTGGAGGTAGTAGTCCCGGTCGGGCAGGCCCAGCCCGTCCTGGCCGAGGTAGAGGGCGTAGCGCGTGGGCGCCTTCTCGTCCGCCCCGACGTAGACGCCGAACACTCCGTCGAAGAAGCGTCCGTGCCCGGTCCCCATCAGCTCCGCGAGGTCGCCGCGGGTCTTGGCGGCGCGGATGGCCGCCCGGTCGGGCTGCAGCGGCGCGGCCCCCGCCGCCTCGATCCGGTCGGCGTCCATGAAGGCCTGGAAGGCGGCGTGCACCTTGGCGGCGTCCGCGGCCTCGCCGCCCGTGGCGGAGGCGGGCGGCGGCTCCTGCAGGATGGTCCGCACCTGAGTCTCGGCCCCGTCGGACAGGATATAGTCCACCCCGTAGCCCGTCTTGTCGCCGGGGATGGCCGTGGACCTGTCCCACGTCCCGTTGGCGTAGCGCCAGAAATCGTCACCGGGGTGCACCGCCTTGTCCACGCCCGCCGCGTCGAAGCCCCAGTCACCGTAGCGCGGCTTGGGCGCGTCGGCGGCGACGGCGGCGGTGGTCAGCGCCGCAAGGGCGCAAGCGGCGAGGAGGGCGGGTCGGAGCATGGGCGGTCCAAGTGGCGGCGGAGGAAGAGGAGGTCAGCACGACGGCGCGGCGGGTGCACCTTACGCTTGTGAAAGGCGGCGGCCCACCAGCACCGAATTCAGCCCGCCGAAGGCGAAGGAGGCGCTGACGAGCACGTCGGTGTCCAGCGATGTCGGGGTCCAGGCCACGGGGACGTCGCACTCCGGGTCCGGGCCCAGGCCGTTCAGCACGGGCGGGGCGACGCGGTGGTCCAGCGCCAGGAGCCCCAGCAGGAACTCCAGCGCGCCGCCCGCCCCGATTAGGTGGCCGTGGGCGGATTTGGTGGCGATCACCGTGGAGCGGTCGAGCCCCGCCCCGTACACCTCGCGCAGCGCGGCGGCCTCGGTGCGGTCGTTCAGGACCGTGCCCGTACCGTGGGCGGAGTAGAGCACGGGCGCGTCGAGCGGGACGCCGGCGTCCTCGTGCGCGAGGCGGAGCGCGCGCACCGCCCCCTCCCCGCTGGGCGCGGTGATGTGGTGGGCGTCGCTGGTGGCCCCCTCGCCCAGCACCTCGCCGTAGACGCGGGCGCCGCGGGCGCGGGCGTGGTCGAGGTCCTCCAGCACCAGGGTGGCGGCCCCCTCGCCCAGCACCATGCCGCGGCGGCCGGCGGAGAAGGGCCGGCAGGTGTCGGTGGCCATGGCCCGCAGCGCCCGCCAGCCCTCCCACGAGCCGTAGGTGATGCAGGCCTCCGTCCCGCCCGCCACCACCACCTGCGAGCGGCCGGAGCGGATGCGGTGCAGCGCCTCGCCGATCGCGTGGGCGGAGGACGAGCAGGCGCTGGCCAGCGCGAACACCGGCCCCTTGATCCCGTAGGCCATGCTGATCTGGCTGGCGGGGGCGCTCAGCATCTGGCGCGGCACGGTGGTGGGGTGGACGTTGCCCGCGCGCTTGTGGAGGAGGCGCAGGTAGCCCTCCTCCAGCGTCGTCACGCCCCCCGCGCCGCTGCCGTAGAGCACGGCCGTGTCGTGGGCGAGCACGGGGTGGTCGATCAGCCCCGCCTCCTCAAGCGCCTCGTGCGTGGCGAGGAAGGCGAAGGCGGACAGCGGGTCCAGGCCCGCCAGCGGCCGCGCCCCGAAGCGCGCGCGCAGCGGCTCGGGGTCCAGCGCCTCCACGAAGGCGGCGGGGCCTTCGTAGAGGTGGGCGGGGTCGTCGGCGGCGCGGCGGCTCAACGGCCGGATGGCGCCTCGGCCGGCGGCCAGCGCCTCCCAGGTGGCGGCGACGCCCTGGCCCAGGCCGCTGACGCAGCCCAGGCCCGTGACGGCGACGCGCCGCCTCACGCGGGCGGGCTCTTGGCCAGCACCCGTTCGGTGCGGTCGCCGCGCGTCTCGGCCCGTGACGACGACGCGGCGGCGGCCGGATGCGCTCAGGAGGCGGCCGCCTTGGCGCGCACCACGTCCAGGAAGCCGCCCAGCGTGGTCACGCCCTCCAGGTCCTGCGTCTCCACCACCACGCCGAACCGGTCCTCCAGCGTGAACAGGCTCGACATCACGTCGATGGAGGCCACGCCCAGGTCGTCGAGCGTCGCCTCGTCGCGCAGGGTCGCGGGATCGACGCGCGCCTCCTCGGCGA